>DATNOU010000090.1:0-1565 GCA_035601195.1 Gaiellaceae bacterium
GGATGAGCGCGTGACCGGTGAGAAAGCCGGCGGTCGATTGCGCCCAGCAAGGCAACAAAAGATCCTATTTGCAGGATGTTTTATACGGGAGCGACGGGACTCGAACCCGCGACCTCCGGCGTGACAGGCCGGTACAGGCTCAACCGGCACAACCGGCTCCGACCCGGGACTAGGGCTAGAGCAGGCATTTCGCACCTGCCGAACCAGCTGTGACTGGCTACGACCGGCTACTACCCGATAGAGGCTGTGTAGTAGGGGGCGTGCCTCCTCCGGTGCCGTAAGGCTGGCAGCGGCCACAAGTGGCTCGAATGCTTTCGGCCCGCTCCTCAGGATCAGGCTCGTTACGCGTCGCCCCGCGGGGCGGCGCGTCCGGGGCGGGACAGTCGAACTCCGCCGCGCGCTGCGTGCCGTCGATACCAACCCGGCCTTCGTGAAGAGTGCGTGCCCGTCGGCAGCCGTGCGCTAGACGCTCCTCGAGTCTCCCGAGAAACCACAAGAGGAAGAGCGGCGCGAGCATCAGCTGAAACGTGGCGATGCCGATCTTGACGCGGTTGCCGTGGTCGTCGTAGTACGACGTGATGTCGGGCGTGGACGCGCCCATCTTTGGCGCGCCGGCCGCGAGCAGCGCCCACATCACCGCGAGCACGGCGAAGACGCCGCCGCCGAGCGAGCGCAGCGGCACGTTCCCAACTGGGTCTTCGAGCCAGCTCTTGCGCGTAGCCACGCCTGCCGGTTCGGCGACCACTCCGTCGTCCCTCCGGGGCCCAACCTTGAGACGCCGAAGACGTTCTCTAGATGGTGGCCAGTGACATGCAGACGTTCCGGACACGGCGTTGGCCCGCGTCGTTGACAGGATCGCCGTACAGGAGGAGAATCGCCTGCCCAGCGGACGAAGGAGCAAACATGCGGCAGTTCACAGTCCTGCTAGGACTCATCGGCACGCTCGCGCTCGCCCTCGCAGCCACAGCAGGCGCGACGCCGCCGACGACCGAGACGTTCCACGACGAGGGCTCGATGATCGACACCGAGTTGTGTGGCTTCGCTATCAACGCTTCGTTCGAGGTCGATGACCGCATAACGACCTTCTACGACAGCGCAGGCGATCCGATTCGAGTCGTCGAGAGGGTGACCTTTCTCGGCACCCTCACGAACGGTGACAAGTCCGTGGTCGACAACGACAACTGGGTGGTCGTGCACGACCTGGTCGGCGGAACCGACATCTTCCTGGGGACGGTGTTCAACATCAACGTTCCCGGCGAAGGGATCGTCGTCCTCGACGCCGGCAGAGTCATCTTCGATGCCGAGACTGGTGAGATCCTCTTCGAGGGCGGCCCTCATCAGGCGCTCCACGGCGAGGGCGATTTTGAAGCGATTTGTGATTACCTCGCCGATCCGTAGGCAGTCGTGAGCAGGCGAGAGGGCAGCTGCCTCCGCGCAGCCGCCCTCTCGCGCCTGTGACGTCGCGGAGAGTTACGTGCAGTCGGGCCTGATCGGGGCTAGTCGCCGAGCAGGCAGTAGCTGACGCCCCAGACGTTGTGGACGTAGGGCGTGCTGCCCGGCCGGGT
>DATNOU010000091.1:0-24404 GCA_035601195.1 Gaiellaceae bacterium
CGACGCAGAGACGCAGATGGGCTCGCTGATCTCGCAGGCGCACCGCGACAAGGTGCACGGCTTGGTCGAGACCGGGCGCAAGGAGGGGGCCGAGGTCATCACGGGTGGCGAGCCCACCGACGGCGACGGCGCCTTCTATCCCCCCACGGTGCTCGCGGGGGTGGAGAACCGCATGGCGGTCGCGCAGGAGGAGATCTTCGGCCCGGTGGTCACGGTCATCCCCTTCGAGGACGAGGCGGAGGCGGTCCGGATCGCGAACGACGTCAAGTACGGGCTTACGGCGACCGTCTGGACGTCGGACCCCGGCCGAGGCCACCGGCTCGCGCGTCAGATCAAGTCCGGAGTGATCGGCATCAACCTCCCGAACACGGCTTTCCCGGGACTGCCGTTCGGCGGCCACAAGCAATCCGGTTTCGGCCGCGAAGGCTCGCTCGAGACGATCGAGATGTATCTGGAGACGAAGACCGTCTTCGTCTCGACGGGCGGCAAGCCCGTCAACCCGTGGGGCTTGTAGGTCGGGTCGCGCTTCTTTTAGCGCTTGCCCTGGCGGCAGGATGCGGAGGCACGGAGGCCGCTGGAGACGACCGCCCGCCGCGCTACGACCTCACTGTCACTTACTGGCCCACGGGTCGTGGCGGCGAAGCACGTACGGCCACGTTGACTTGCGACCCCGACGGCGGCTCCCACCCCGACCCGGTCAGCGCTTGCGACGCGCTCCTCGAGCACGAGGACGCGCTGGAGCCCGCTGCCGGCGATGTCGCCTGCACCCAGATCTACGGCGGCGACCAGGAGGCGACGCTCTCCGGCGCGGGGGTCAACGCCTCCTTCTCTCGCGCGAACGGCTGCGAGATCTCTCGCTGGGACAAGCTCGCGCCGCTGCTCGACCTCTCCGGCTAGACCGGGTTTGTGTTCCACGTACAGGGGCGACTTCGTAGCCGGAACCCCTTGCGTAAAGGAATGGGACTTTGTGCGTTTGAAACACAAACCGCTTCTCTGGTCAGCGCTTCAGGACGAGCAGCGCTCCGCCGGCCAGAAGGAGCAGGCCGGTGAGGCGGGCGGCGTTCAACGGAATCCGCTCCAAGCCGAACAGCCCGAACGCGTCGATGAGGACGCCCATGGCGAGCTGGCCGGCGATGAGGAGACCGATGGTGGCGAAGGTGCCGATTCGCGGCGCGGCGAAGGTGATCGAGAGGACGACGATCGCGCCCATGACCGCGTTGAGCCAGAGCCACGGAGGCTCGCGGACCCCGGCGAGCACTCCGTCGAAGCCCTGGCGGGCGACGAGTACGAGAGAGCAGACGATGATGGCGGCGCCGAGCGAGCCGAAGGCCGTGGCCTCGAGCACGCCGATCCGGCGGCCGAAAGCGCCGCTGACCGCGACCTGCACGGAACCGGCAACGCCGGCGACGAGGGAAATGAAGATCGCCGTCGAGCTCGCGGACACGGCGGCGAGCATAACCGCACGGATTCGGCCGCAACGGCCAAGGAATGGCCACGCGCACCGTTGTAGACTCGGCGGATGTCGCTCCGAGAGCGTAGCGCGACCGACCGCGTCCTGGCTGCGCGCGAGCGTTACGTGGCCGCCGGAGTGGCCACTCCCGAGCTCGTCGTCGATCGGGCGGTGGGCGCTCACGTCTGGGACGTTGATGGCCGGGAGTACATCGACTTCGCGGGCGGCCTCGGGTGTCAGAACACCGGTCACGGCCTCCCGACTGCCGTCGCGGCGATCCACGAGCAGGTGGACCGTTACCTGCATCAGTGCTTCATGGTCGGCGTGTACGAGCCCTACGTGGAGGTCTGCCGCCGGCTCGCCGAGCTCTCGCCCTGCAGCGGGGACGAACAGAAGAGCCTGCTCGTCAACTCGGGCGCCGAAGCGATCGAGAATGCGGTCAAGATCGCGCGCGTCGCGACCGGTCGTCCCGCGGTCGTCGTCTTCGACCGGGCGTTCCACGGACGCACGCTGCTCTCGATGACCATGACGAGCAAGGTCGTCCCGTACAAGCGCGGCTTTGGCCCCTTCGCGCCCGAGGTCTACCGCGCGCCGGCGCCTTACCCGTACCGGGGCGTCACGTCCGACGACGCGATCCACGGGCTCGAGAGTTTGTTCAAAGGAGATGTCGACCCCCAGTCGGTCGCCTGCGTGGTCCTCGAGCCCGTGCAGGGCGAGGGAGGCTTCATTCCCATGCCTGAGGATTTCCCGCGGCGACTGAAGGAGCTCTGCGACCGCTACGGGATCCTCTACGTCGATGACGAGGTCCAGTCGGGCATCGGCCGCACCGGGCCGATTTGGGCGATCGAGCGCTATGGCGTGGAGCCCGACCTGGTCGTCTCCGGAAAGTCCCTCGGCGGTGGACTTCCTCTGGCAGCGGTGACAGGGCCGGCGGAGATCGTCGACTCGGTGGCCGCAGGCGGGCTCGGCGGCACCTTCGGCGGAAATCCGGTCGCGTGCGCTGCAGCCCTCGCCGTCCTCGACGAGGTGGCGACGGAGGGCTTCCGCCTGCGAGCGGAAGCGATCGGGGAGCGCCTTCGCGCAGCGCTCGCTGGCATAGCCGGCCGCGTGGACGCCGTCGGCGAGGTGCGAGGGGTCGGCCCCATGCTCGCGCTCGAGCTCGTTGAGAGCCGGGAGACGAAGGAGCCCGCCGCGACACTGGCCACGAAGACGACCGCCGCCGCTCGCGACCGCGGGCTGATCCTCCTCTCCTGCGGTCTCTACGGGAACGTCATCCGAATTCTCGTTCCCCTCGTCATAACCGACGAGGACCTCGACCGAGGCCTCGAGATCCTCGAAGAAGCCCTTGTCGACGCGGCCCAAAGAACGAACTGACGACATCGAGCTCGCGGAGCGCGAGGGCCCGCCCGACGTCCGGCTCGAATCCGTCCGTAAGAGCTTCGGCGACGTGGTCGCCGTGGACGGGGTCGATCTCGAGATCCCCGTCGGCGAGTTCTTCACCCTGCTCGGGCCCTCGGGATCTGGGAAGACGACCACCCTGCGGCTCGTGGCCGGCTTCGAGCAGCCGGACGACGGCCTGATCTACCTCCGCGGGACGGACGTCACGAATCTTCCCCCGTACGACCGGGACGTCAACACGGTCTTCCAGGACTACGCGCTCTTTCCGCACATGACCGTCGCCGAGAACGTCGAGTACGGACTCCGAATCCGGAAGATCCCGAAGCGACAGCGCCGCGAACGTGTGGAGGACGCCCTCGCCATGGTTCAGCTGACAGGCTTTGGCACGCGCAAGCCGAGCCAGCTCTCGGGCGGTCAGCGGCAGCGCGTCGCGCTGGCACGGGCGATCGTCAACCGGCCGCAGGTGCTGCTCCTGGACGAGCCGCTCGGCGCCCTCGACCTCAAGCTGCGACAGGAGATGCAGATCGAGCTGAAGCGAATCCAGCAGGAGGTCGGAATCACCTTCGTCTACGTCACACATGACCAGGAGGAAGCGCTGACGATGAGCGACCGGATCGCCGTCTTCAACGAGGGCCGCATCGAGCAGGTCGGTCCGCCGGCTGACCTCTACGAACGACCGGCGACGGAGTTTGTGGCGAGCTTCGTCGGCATCTCGAACATGCTCGAGCGTGACGGGCGTCGCTTCACAGTGAGGCCGGAGAAGATCCATATCCTCGGCGACGGGGACTCACCCGAGAGCGGCGCGCACGTTGAGGACGGGCGCATCCGCGACGTCGTCTACGTGGGCATGGTTACGCGCTACGTGGTCGATCTCGACGCGGGTGGGGAGCTAGTCGTCGTCCGGCAGAACCTGCAGACGACTTCGGCGGACGTAGTCGAAGCGCGTGGAAGAGCGGTTCGGCTCGAATGGCGCCCGGAGCAGACCTATGTGATCGAAGGGGACGGACAAACGGAGGAGGCCCATGAGTAAACAGTGGAAGCGACATGCGGGCTGGGCGGCCCTGATCCTCGTCGTGGCCGGACTCGCCCTGCTCGCTGCGGGATGCGGCGGTGGAGAGGAAGGCTCCGGCGCAACCGGGACGGGTGGCGGTGGGTCCTCGAACCCCGACGTAGCCGCCGGTGCTCCGGAGAAGCTCGGCGCCGGCGAGGGCGAGGTCAACCTCATCGCCTGGGCCGGCTACGTGGAGGACGGATCGACCGATCCGAGCGTGGACTGGGTGACGGACTTCGAAAAGGAAACCGGCTGCAAGGTCAACGTCACGATCGGCAACACGTCCGACCAGATGGTGACCCAGATGCGGTCAGGCCAGTTCGACGGCGTCTCGGCCTCCGGTGACGCGACGCTCCGGCTGATCGCAGCCGGCGACGTGGCCCCGGTCAACCTGGAGTTGATTCCGAATTACGCGGACATGTTCCCGGACCTGAAGGACCGGCCGCACAACACCGTCGACGGAGTCCATTACGGGGTACCGCACGGGCGCGGCGCCAACCTGCTCATGTGGCGAACCGACGTCGTGAAGCCGGCTCCGACGAGTTGGGGCGCGGTGTTCGACCCCAACTCGCCGTACAAGGGGAAGGTGACCGCTTACGACAGCCCGATCTACATCGCGGACGCGGCCGTCTACCTGATGGCGACGCAGCCGGACCTCGGGATCGAGAACCCATACGAGCTCGACGACATGCAGTTCCAGGCGGCCGTCGATCTGCTCAAGGAGCAGCGCGGCCTCGTCGGCGAGTACTGGTCCGACTACACGAAGGAGATCTCGGCCTTCAGCGGCAAGAACAGCGTCCTCGGCACGACGTGGCAGGTGATCGTCAACTTGCTGGCGGCCGACAAGGTCCCGGTCGAGGCGATCCTGCCGGACGAGGGCGCGACGGGGTGGTCTGACACCTGGATGATCTCCTCGAAAGCGGAGCATCCCAACTGCATGTACATGTGGATGAACCACATCATCTCGCCGAAGGCGAACGCGGCCGTCGCGGAGTGGTTCGGGGAGGCCCCGTCGAACTCGAAGTCGTGCGCTCTCACCGCCGACAAGAATCACTGTGACACGTATCACGCCGGCGACGAGCCGTACTGGCAGAAGGTCTACTACTGGAACACGCCGGCGAAGGACTGCGGCGACGACCGCGGAGAGGTCTGCAAGGACTACTCCGAGTGGACCCAAGCCTGGACTGAGATCAAGGGTTAGATCTCGCTGAACGGTGGGGCGCCCTGGGGCGCCCCACCGACTGCCGCGATGGCCACAGCCGCCCAACCTCTCTCTCCGCGGAAGCCGTCGTTCGGCCGCCGGCTCGCCACGTTCTTCCATCGCCACCCGCGCCTCCAGCTCGCGGCACTCCTGGGCGCGCCCTTGGCGTGGCTTCTGGGCGCCTACATCGGCTCGCTCGTCGTCTTGCTGGTGGCGGCGTTCTGGACGCTCGACACGTTCACGGCAGAGGTCGTCCACACCTTCACGCTCGACAACTTCAAGCTCCTCTTCCAGAGCGAGGTCTACCGGACGATCACGATGCGGACGCTAGGCATGGGGGCGGCCGTCACGCTCACCGACTTCGCCCTCGCTCTGCCGATCGCCTACTACATGGCGAAGGTGGCGACGCCGAGAGTTCGCAACCTGCTCGTCGTCGCCGTTCTGATGCCGCTGTGGTCGAGCTACCTTGTCAAGGTCTACGCCTGGAGGGTGATCCTTCAAGAGGAAGGGATCCTCAACTGGGCTCTCGACCCGATCGGGCTCAAGGGCCCCGGGTTCGGCTGGTTCGGCGCCTGGCTCGTCTTCAGCTACCTCTGGCTGCCGTACATGATTCTGCCGGTCTACGCCGGGCTCGAGCGGATCCCCGACTCGCTGCTGGAGGCTTCGAGCGATCTGGGTGCCAAGGCAGGGCGCACCTTCCGACGCGTGGTCTTGCCCCTCCTCCTCCCGGCCGCCGTTGCCGGCTCGATCTTCACCTTCTCACTTACGATCGGCGACTTCATTACGCCGCAGATCGTTTACCAGGGCAAGCAGTTCATCGGGAATGTCGTGTACGCCAATGTCGGGGTGGCCAACAACATCCCGCTCGCCGCCGCGTTCGCCACCTTCCCCGTGGCAGTCATGGTCGTCTACCTCCTGATCGCGCGGCGGCTAGGCGCCTTCGAGAACATCTGATGTCGGAATCCCCGCTCGCAAGGATTCTTTTACGGCTGGCCACCGGTCTGACGCTGGCGTTCATTTACCTGCCTTTGGCGGTGATCGCCCTCTACGCCTTCAACGAGACCCGCACGCAGACATGGCCGATCAACGGCTTGACCCTGAAGTGGTTCGGGAAGGCGATCGACAACCCGGGCGTGCGGAGCGCACTGCTGGAATCGGTCAAGGTTGCGGCCGGTGCCATGGCGGTCGCCCTGGTCCTGGGAACGCTGGCCGCCTTCGCCGTGCAGCGCTACCGCTTCTTCGGGCGCGAGACGATCTCGTTCCTGGTCATCCTCCCGATCGCCTTGCCGGGCATCGTCACCGGCATGGCGCTGAACGCAACGTTCCGGACCGTGATCGAGCCTCTGGGTGTCGGCCTCGGGCTCTTCAGCGTCATCGTCGCCCACGCGACGTTCTGCATCGTGGTCATCTACAACAACGTGCTTGCGCGGCTGCGGCGCACCTCCCGCTCGATCGAGGAGGCCTCGATGGATCTCGGCGCCGACCCCTGGCAGACGTTCCGGTACATCACGTTCCCGCAGCTTCGCACAGCTCTCCTGGCGGGAGGGCTGCTGGCGTTCGCGCTCTCTTTCGACGAGATCATCGTGACCACGTTCACAGCAGGTTCGATCCAGACCCTCCCGATCTGGATCTTCGTCAACCTCTCGCGTCCCAACCAGCTTCCGATCGTCAACGTTGCGGCCATCGGCGTCGTGCTTCTCTCCGCTATCCCCGTCTACTTGGCCTCGCGCCTGACGCAGGAATCGGGAATCCTTCGCAGGCGATAGATGGTCAAGGTCTTTGTTCTGTACGAGAAGGAACCCGATGCTGCTCGCTACGAGCAGCACGCGGAGCTGTGCCGTCAGGTTCCGGGCGGGACGTTCCGTCATGGAAACGTGTTCGGCGCCCCCACGGGACAGAAGTTCGCCTACTACGCCGAGTGGGACTTCCCCGACATGGAGGCCTTCAAGTCCGCCGCGCGCACGGACGAGTTCGCCGCCACCGGAAAGGACGCGGCCGAGATGGGCATCCCCTTCCACGTCCACTTCGCCGAGCTCGCGTGACCGAGCCGGACCGTCCGGCTCCGGTCGATCCGAGCGAGCTCGGCTTCGAGCGGATCGTCTACGAGAAGGCGCCTCCGCGGGCGACGATCACGCTCAACCGGCCCGAGATCTTGAACGCGTTCGACTTCCGCATGCTGCGGGAGATCGCGAGGGCGTGCGAGGACGCCTCCTGGGACGACTCCATCCGCGTCGTCGTCCTCACTGGGGCGGGGCGCGCATTCTCCGTCGGCGCCGATCTCAAGTCCTGGGGCGATGACTACCTCGGCAACCCCGGCGAGTACTGGAAGTGGTTCGGGGCCTTCAAGGACGCTCACGACCGCCTGCGCGAGGTCGGGAAGCCGACGCTGGCTCGCATCAACGGGATCTGCGTCGGGGGCGGCAACGAATTCCAGATGGCCTGCGACCTCGCCGTCATGGTCGAGGACACGTTCATCCGCCACGTCGGACCCGAGCACGGTTCCGTTCCCGCGGGCGGGGCAACGCAGTGGCTCCCGATCATGGTCGGTGAGCGGCGAGCCCGCGAGATCGTCCTCCTCTGCGAGGAGATCCCCGCCCGCAAGGCCGAGGAGTGGGGGCTCGTCAACCGCGCCGTCCCGGCCGGGGAGCTCGACGCCGAGGTCGACCGCTTCGTCGAGAACCTGGCGCGCAAGCTCCCTCAGACCACCCGCTACGCACGCCAGCACCTCAACTTCTGGCGGGACTTCGCCTGGCACCAGACGATCAACCACGCGCGCGACTGGCTCGCCCTGTCGATGGCGACCGAGGAGCCTCAGGAGGCGATCAAGAAGTTTCTGGAGAAGAAGTGACCGTCCTCATTGAGAGGGACGAGCCGATCGCGGTTATCCGCCTCAACCGGCCCGAACAGCTGAACGCGCTCTCGAACCAGCTCATGGGCGAGCTCGTGGGGGCGCTCGAGAACCTCGACGACGACGAGTCGATCCGCTGCATCGTCCTCGCGGGAAACGACAAGGCCTTCGCCGCCGGCGCCGACATCAACGAGCTTTCCGACGCTACTCACCTCGAGCTCTACTTCGGCGGGCGGATCGACAAGTGGGACGCGATCAGGAAGATCAGGACGCCGATCGTCGCCGCGGTGTCGGGCTACTGCCTGGGCGGCGGCTGCGAGCTGGCGATGGCTTGCGACCTGATCGTCGCCTCCGAGACGGCGCAGTTCGGACAGCCGGAGACCAACCTCGGCGTCCTGCCGGGGGCGGGCGGCACGCAACGATTGACGCGCGCGATCGGGAAGTCGAAGGCGATGGACGTCATCCTCACGGGCCGCTTCTTGTCCGCCCGCGAGGCCGAGCAGGCGGGGCTCGTCGCCCGAGTTGCCTCCGAGGAGGACTGGCTGGAGGAGACCAAGGGCGTCGCGCGGACGATCGGGGCCAAGAGCCCGGTGGGAGTCCGGCTGGCAAAGGAGGCCGTCTTGAACGCCTTCGAGACGCCGCTCGCGGCCGGCCTCGACGCGGAGCGCAAGGCGTTCCACCTCGCTCTTTCCTCCGAGGATGCTCAGGAGGGCTTGAAGGCGTTCACCGAGAAGCGCGACCCGAACTTCAAGGGGCGATAGCTCTTAGACGGCGAGCTCGACGGGCACGAGCTCGACGGACTGCAGGCGGCCGTCGCGCACCGTGCTGACGACCACCTTGATGCCGATCAGCTCGCCGGCCATCAGCCGCTGGAGGTCGTCCACGCCCTCGACCGGCTCGCCGTTCAGGTCGACGATCAGATCCTCCGCGCGGAGACCCGCCTTCGCGGCGGGGCTGCCGTCCACGACCTCGACCACCTCGACGCACTCGACGCGGCCGAGCTGGCGGGCGAGGCGCGGCGGCAGCGGCCGCGAGCCGCCCGCGATGCCGAGGTAGGAGCGGCGAAAGCGCCCCTCGCTCATGAGCGCCCCGATGATCTTGCGGGTCGTCGCGTTGATCGGCACGGCCAGACCGAGCCCGACGCCGGCGACGGCGGTGTTGATACCGATCACGCAGCCCGTTCCGTCAGCGAGGGCTCCGCCGGAATTGCCGGGGTTCAGAGCCGCGTCGGTCTGGATGACGTTCTCGACGATCCTCCCCGCCGCGCGGGAGCGCACCGGCAGGGAGCGTCCGAGGGCCGAGACAACTCCGGCCGTCACGGATCCGGCAAAACCGTTCGGGTTCCCGATAGCCACGACGAGCTGTCCGACGCGGAGAGTCTCGGCGTCGCCCAGGTCGGCTGCGGCGAGACCGCCGTCCTCCGCGCGCAGGACCGCGAGGTCGGAAAGCGGATCCGTCCCGACCACCTTCGCCTCGACCTCGCTTCCGTCCACGAAGGAGGCGCGAACCGTGCCGTCCGACGCCGCCACAACGTGGGCGGAGGTGAGCATGAAGCCGTCGGGAGTCACGACGACCCCACTGCCGCCGCCGGCGACGACCCGGCCGCCGCGCACCCGGCGGGAAATGCGCAGGTTGGCCACCGACGGCGTGAGCCGCTCGGCAACGCCGATCACCGCACGCGAGTAGGCGTCCAGAGCCTCCTCGTCGGCGACCTCCCCGGACGAGATGAACGTAAGATCAGCCACCGCGTTTCCACGCTAGCAGCGGCGGCAAGGTCTACCGAGTGGCTGAGGTCGAGACCCAGAGTGACGGCGGCGTGATGACGATCACGCTCAATCGTCCCGAGGTCCTGAATGCCTTCGACAGCGCCATGCACGAAGCTTTTCGCGCCGCGCTCGAGGAGGCGCAGGCCCCGGAGGTTCGCGCCGTCGTACTCACCGGCGCCGGTCGCGGTTTCTGCGTCGGCCAGGACCTGAACGAGTTCAAGGAAGCCGCCGGCGACATCGGCGAGCGCCTCCGCAGCACCTACAACCCGAACGTCCTTGCCCTCTGGGGGCTCGAGAAGCCCGTTATCGCCGCGGTGAATGGCCCAGCGGCCGGCGCCGGCCTCTCGCTCGCGTGCGCCTGCGACCTTCGGCTTGCCGTGTCCTCCGCGACCTTCGTCCCTGCATTCATTGGCATCGGCCTCGTTCCCGACACCGGCGCGACTTACCTCATCGAGCGCCTGCTTGGCTATTCACGTGCTTTCGAATGGCTCTGCTCGGGTCGCCGCCTTTCCGCCGCTGACGCGCACGCGTGGGGGCTCGTCGCTGAGGTCGTGGGCGACGGCCGCTTGAGCGAACGAGCCGCGGACCTCGCCGCGACCCTGGCCGCGCTGCCGACGCGGGCGCTCGGGATGACGAAGCGGCTACTCCAGCGCGCGGCGCTCTCGAGCCTGGACGAGCAGCTCGAGCTCGAGGCGGAGCTCCAGGCGGAGGCCGCGGGGAGCGAGGATTTTCGCGAGGGCGCGAACGCGTTCCTCGAGAAGCGGGAGCCGCGCTTCACAGGGCGCTAGTCCTACTAGAGCCCTACTGGTTCTGCTGCCCGCAGTCCTCGAGGCCGATGTTGCGGGCGAGGCGACTGCTTTCGGCGTCGGTGGCGTCGAGCTGGGAGACCAGGTCCTGGACACGCGCAGTGTCGTTGCCGTGAATCGCCTTCTGGAGGTCGCGCGCGACCTGGAGGTTCTGGTCCTGGAGGTCCATCGCGCGCCCCCAATCGCCTGAAAGGTCGTCCGGAGGCTCGAGTGCGGAAAGCTTGTCGTTGCCGTCTTCGATGATTGGAACGGCCTTGTCGATGAAGTTGCCGAGGTCGTCCAGCGAGCTGGGCGAGCCGAGCTCGCTGAGCTTGTCCTCGTACTGCTTGCAGATGGCGTCCGCCTGCTGGCGGAACTCCTCCGCGGTCAGGCTCTGGGCACTGCTCCCGCCTCCTCCTCCGCCGCAGGCGGCGAGGAAAAGAGCTGCGGCGCCCGCCACGACCGCTAGTCCGCTGCGCATCCGTCCAGCTTAAGCTTGGTAGCGAGCTCGTCAGACGCCTCGTCGGCCTGCTGACCTTCCTTGATGGCGTCCTGTACGGCCGCGGCGTCGTTCTTCTCGGCGGCATCCGCGAGCTTCTCCGCAGCCGGGATCGCCTTGGCGGTCTCGTCCAGCATCCGGTTGTAATCGTCCTCGACGTCGGCGGGCGGTTTCAGCGCGCGGAGCTCGGCGATGCCCTGCCGGAGAAGAGGGATGCCCTTCTGCACATAGGCCGGGATGTCAGACGGCGTCTTCGGGCTTCCGAGAGCCTGGATCTTCTTGTCGTACTTTTCGCAGATCGAGTCTGCCTGTTGCTGGAACTCCTCCTGCGAGAGGCGGTCTCCCCCACCCCCACCACAGCCGGCGGCGAGGCAGGCAAAGGACAGTGTGAGCCCGAGCGCGCGACGCACTAGACGAGTCGCCGGCGCCGACCGCCGGTCAGAGCCCGCCAGATAACGAGTACGAGAATGGAGCCTCCGATTGCGATCAGCCAGGTCTCGAGGTCCCAGAAATCCTTGATGTCGCCGAGGTCGAGGGCTCTGGCGAGGAAGCCGCCGAGGAGGGCGCCGGCGACCCCGAGCAGCGTCGTGACGATCAGTCCGCCGGGGTTAGGCCCCTTCAAGATCGCCTTCGCGATCAAGCCGGCTACGAGCCCGAGAATGATCCACGCGATGATGCCCACCCGCCCCCCTTTGTCGCCGGTTCACGCGCCGTCGGCCCAGGAGTCTAGCGGGGGCGAAGCTCGACCTGGAGATCGCAGTCGAGGGCCTCGGCGATCCGAAGCAAGGTGTCTATGCGCGGCGGCCGCCCGCCGCTCTCGAGGCGAGCGATCGCGGACTGCGTTGTCGAGACCGCGTGCGCCAGTTCCGCCTGAGAGAGCCCGAGCTCGCGTCTGCGTTCGGCCACGCGGTCCGCGATCCGGGCGAAGAACCAGCCGTCCTCGGCATGGGCGAGTCGCTCGCGGATCCGCTCGAGCGCCTCGTGGGTTCTCCTAGGGGATGCTTGGCTCATATCTCAGATCTGCTATACATAGCATGGATGCGATAGAGCCGAAGCATAGCGGTTGCCTCGTATTTCGCACTGGCTCTCGTCTGGGTGTACTGGATCCTCGACCGACAGCTCTTCTTCGGGAGTGATGCAGCGGGTGTTGTGGCGCTCGCCCTTGTCGTGATCGCGCACCTGGCCCTCGGATGGGTCGTCAAGCGGTGGTGGGCCGTGCTCCTCCCTTTTCTCCCGGTGCTGCTGGCGGCGCCGCTCGGCTATCCCTCTGCAAACCGCGGCGAGCCGCTCCCGCTGTGGTTAGGGCTGCTTCTCTGGGCGCCCGCCGAGGTGGCTCTCGTCGCAGCCGGCTTCGGAGTCCAAGCGGTCTGCGCCCGAACGAGGGTTCGCGCGTGAGAGCGGTGGCCGTCGCCGTTTATGTCGTCGCCGGCGCGGCGCTCAGCTACCTCGTCTGGGGCCCGTGGGAAGGCGTCGATCCGCGACCCTTCTCGTGGTGGGTCATTACGCTCGTGCTCGCATTCCACGTCGCCGTGGGGGCGGCGGTCGGCGGCTGGTGGGCGCTCGGCCTCCCAGTCGCGTGGGCTCTGATTTCCATTCCGGCAGACGGCTACGACACCCCAGTCGCGACGCAGATCGCGTTCCAGACGCCATTCCTGTGGGCGCCGGCTCTCGCCGTCGGCGTCGCGGCCTCGAAGCTCGCTCGGCTGCGTTTCGTCCGGGCTAAATCGTCTTGAACTGCTCGAACGGCTGGCGGCAGCTCACGCAGTAGCGAATCGAGCGGCACGGGGTGGGGCCGAAGAGGTTCTCGAGCCGGGTGTCTTCCGAGCCGCAGTAGGGGCAGCGGGAGACGATCTTCTGGAGCTGAAGAAGGGTTGTCGGAGCGGCGCCGGGGGCCGGGGGCGCGAAACCGGATTCCTCGAGCTTCCGCCTTCCCTCGGGAGTGATCCGGTCGGACGACCAGCCTTCCGCGGCGATGTCGATCTCGGCTTCTGCCCCGAGGTCGTTAATCCGCTCGGCCATCTGCGCGCGCATGACCTCGACGGCCGGGCAGCCGAGGAACGTTGGCGTGAACTCCACGCGCACCTTGTCGCCCTCGACGGTCACGGCTCGCACGACGCCCAGGTCGACGAGCGAGATCGCAGGGATCTCGGGGTCGGGGATCTCGCCGAGTGCCTCCCAGACGCGCTCGACGGTCACCATGACGCCCCCGGCACGGAGCGCCGCACCATCGTCATCTCCTCCCAGAGGGGACGCAGCTCTTCCGTGTGCTCCCCTCGCTCGACCGGATCGACCGGCTCACGACTGAGGATTTCGCAGAGACGATCGCGCTGCCCGGGTTCGAGCAAGCCCAGCGCGGAAGGCCAAAGCTCGTCGACAGCGCTGCGAAACCGAGCTTCATCGCGAAGTCGCTCCGCCCACATGTCGGCGTGCATTCGGTGGTAGTTCTCCTCGCGGTCGATCTTCTCGGCGAGGCCGGCCACCTCGGGGTCGTCCGAGGCCTGCAGCGCCTCGATCCGGATCGCGTCCGCCGTCTCGTAGAGCCAGTGGCGGGCGATGGTCTTAGCCCAGTCTGGCACCAGCCGCGCCTCGACGAAGGGAGCGCAGCGGTACTCGTCCGGATCCCGGTCGAAGGCGAGCGTGTCGGCATCAACGCGTCCGCGTCCAGTTAGACGCGCAGCGAGCTCGTACCACGCCCGCGCGTGCCCGATCTCGGTCTGGGCGATCGACGAAAAGGCCACGTCCTCCTCGAGGAAGGGCGCGATCCCGGTCCACTCTGAGTTGCGCCAGCCGAGGATCAGCTCATCGTCCGCTAATTCCAGAATCCGCTGCGCGGATTCTGGAACAGAACCCTCGCTCCGAGAGCCGGCCGGTTTGGTGATGTCGTCTTCGCTCACGCTGGCCCTAGATCAGAAATGGCTGAGGATTCTTCCCGCGGAAAATGCGCAGCATTTTTCGCGGCTAGTTCACGCGCCTCCTTCAGCTTGACCTTCAACGAGTAGCCGTCCACGCGGCGGTAGTCGCGATCGAACACGTCGGCCACGTACGGATCGAGAACCTCCTCGATGGACTCACGCGGGACGATCCAGAGAGCGAACGACTCGTCGCGGCGACCGTAGAGCTCGCGCGCGTACGCCTCTGCGAACGCGAGGTTCGGAGCCTCGAGAGAGCCGCCGTGCTGGAACGGCTGCCCCTCACGCTCCTGGCGGAAAACCTCGTAAATCACGCAGCTTGCGGAAGGACGGCGTTCCGCACCCAGGCTGTCTCCTCGCGCGACCAGCGCCGGAAGCCCAGTCGCTCCTCCGTCTTCGGCCCGTGGCCCGTCACGACGTGCTTGAGCTCGTCCCAGTCGGGCTCCGAATACTCCCAGACGCCGTCGTCGTCGCGCTTGCGGAGCCTCGGGTCGGGCACCGTCAGCCCGAGCTCCCAGATCTGCGGCACGTAGCCGTCGAGGAACTGCTGGCGCGCATCCTCGTTGGCCTGGCTCTTGATCCGCCAGCGGTACATCGGATCGTCCTCCGCCGCGATCGGGTTCCCGTGGAACTGCATCAGCGGCCCCCACCAACGGGTCACCGCCTCCCGGACGAGCTCGCGCTGCTCGTCCGTCCCGGTCATGAGCGCGAGAATGCAGTCGCGCCCGTGGAGGATGTGGAACGACTCCTCCCAGCAGATCTTCTTCATGATCCGCGCGTACGGCGCGTACGAGCATTTGAGGAGCGCCTTCTGCGAGATGATCGCCGCGGCGTCGACGAGCCAAGCGATCACGGCAACGTCCCCCCAGGTCTTCGTCGGGTAATGGAAGACATTGTGGAACTTCGTCTTACCCGCGACGAGGTCGTCGAGGCAGGCCTCGCGGGGCTTCCCCAGGTCCTCGACCACCCGGTAGATGAGCTGCGAGTGGCCGACCTCGTCCTGCACCTTGGCGGTGAGGGCAAGCTTCCGCTGGAGCGTCGGCGCCCGGAGGATCCACTCGCGCTCGGGCAGGACCCCCATGAGTTCCGAGTTCCCGTGCATCTCGATGAACTTGATGAGGGCCTTCCGGTAGTCGTCCGGCATGGCGTCGCCGGTCTCGACCTGCCCGCCTTCCTGGACGTACGCTTGGAACTCGTTGTCGTTCATGGCAACCAAACGATCGTTAGGTAAGAATCTACCATGACCAGGCGTCAGGAGCTTTCCCGCCAGGCGGCACGCCTCTTCGCCCAGAAGGGTTACCACGGGACGTCGATCGGCGACCTCGCCGAGGCGCTGGGCGTCCAGAAGGGCTCTCTCTATGCGCATATCGAGGGCAAGGAGGACCTTCTCTACGAGACCATGCGCGACGGCGCGAGCGCGTTCCACGCCGGCCTGGACGCGATCCCCGAGCAACTCAAGGCGACGGAGAAGATCCGTCTTGCCCTGCGCGCTCACCTGCAGGTCGTCGCCGACCAGCTCGAGGTCGCCACGGTCTTCGTCCAGGAGTGGAAGTACCTGGAGGGCGAGCGCCGCGAGGAGATCGTCGCCGAGCGCCGTCGCTACGAGGAGCGCATCCGGGAGCTCTTTCGGGAGGGACGCGAGCAGAGCGAGCTGCGGACCGACCTGGACGAGAGCGTCGCCGCGCTTCTCTTCCTCTCGGCCGCCAATTGGGCTTACACCTGGCTCAAAGCGGGAGCCGACACAGACACGCTCGCCGATCGCTTCTACGCGCTGCTTATGGATGGGATGCGCGGTTACTCCTCGCCCGCTTGAGCGCCGCGCTCATCGTCAATCCGCACGCGAGCCGGGTCACGCCGGACCTCACGCTCGCCGTCGAGCGTGAGCTTGCCGCGTCAGGGGCGGTCGAGACTCTCCTCTCGGAGGGGCCCGCGCACGCCGCCGACCTCGCCGCCGAGGCATCGCAGAAGTACGACCGCATCTTCGTCTACTCCGGCGACGGCACCTACAACGAGGTTGTCAACGGGCTCGTCGCCGACGTTCCGGTCGGGTTCATCCCAGGCGGGGGCACGAGCGTCCTCCCCAGGGCCCTCGGGCTGCCGCGAGATCCCGTGGCCGCGGCCCGGCTGCTCGCTCACGGTGCCGAGCCCATGCGGATCTCCCTAGGCCGCGTGAACGGGCGGCGCTTCACGTTCAGCGCCGGACTCGGCCTCGATGCGGAGCTGGTTCGCCGCGTCGACGCGCTGGGACGCGAGAGTGGCCGCCGAGGGGGCGACGTCGCCTTCGTCCGCACGCTGCTCGGGATCCTCGCGGAGCGGCGGGGACGCTTCGACCCGGCAATGGAGGTAGTCGGAGTGGGGCGGGTGGCCTTCGCGCTCGTCGCGAACGGCGATCCCTACAGCTACGCGGGTCGGCTTCCCCTCCGGGTCGCGCCGAGGGCCCGCTTCGAGCTCGGGCTCGACCTCGTCGCGCCACGGAGCCTGCGTGCCCGCGTCCTCCCACAGGTAGCGTGGTGGGTGCTCGCGGGACGTGGACAGGAGCGCTCGCGTCACCTCCTTTACGTGCACGACGCGGACGAGCTGCGGATCGTGTGCGACGCGCCATTACCGCTTCAGGTCGACGGCGAAGACCTCGGCGACGTAGGCGAAGCGCACTTCGAGGCCGAGCGCGACGCGCTTCAGGTCCTCACGCCCGGATAGATTTTCAGCCATGGCCCAGGTGGCGCCCGCCGAGCAGGACCTGCGCAGGGTGATCGGGGACGGGGACGCGCTGCCCGACGGCAAGGTCGAAGGGCTCGCGGCGGCCGACCTCCTCTCTCTCTACCGAGACATGGTCCTGCTCAGGACCTACGACGAGCGCTCGCTCGTCTACCACCGGCAGGGACGGATCGGCACCTACGCGATCTTTTGGGGGCACGAAGCGATGCAGGTCGGTGCCGTTCGCGCGCTCGCCGACCAGGACTGGATCTTTCCGTCGTACCGCGAGTCCGCCGTCGGGCTGCTGCGAGGCATGCCCGTCGAGACCGTGCTCTCCTGGTGGCGCGGCCATCCCGCCGGCTGGTGGGATCCGCGTGAATACCGGCTCGCCTCCATCGCCGTCCCGATCGCGACCCATGTGCCGCACGCCGTCGGCTTCGCGTGGGGAAAGCGCCTGCGCGGCGAGGACACCTGCGCGCTCGCCTTCTTCGGTGACGGCGCCACCTCCGAGGGCGCGTTTCACGAAGGGGCCAACTTCGCCGCGGTCATGCAGGCCCCGGTCGTCCTGCTCTGCAACAACAACTACTGGGCGATCTCCACTCCGCTGCCGGCTCAGACCAGGGCGGAGACATTGGCGGACAAGGCCGTCGGTTATGGCATGCCTGGAGTACGGGTCGACGGCGGCGACGTGCTCGCTGTCTACGAAGCGACCAGAGAAGCCCTCGCGCGCGCCCGTGCCGGCGAGGGCCCGACTTTCGTCGAGGCGGTCACCTACCGTTGCGCGCCGCACGCGACGGCCGACGACCCGAGCGCGTACGTCGACGCCGATCGCGTCGAGCGCGAGCGGGAGAACGAGTGTTTCGGCCGTTACGAGCGCTACCTCAGCCGGATCGGCGTCCTCAACGACGAGCTGGCCGAAGTAGCCCGCGCCGAGGCGCTCGAAGCGATGCGAGCGGGCATCGCCGCCGCCGAGGCCCTGCCCGAGCCCGATCCCGAGCTCGTGACCAGAAACGCCTATGTCGAGTAAGACCCTGGTCGAGGCGGTCAACGAGGCTCTCCACGGCGAGATGGAGCGCGACGGGACCGTGATGGTCATGGGCGAGGACGTCGGCCGGGCCGGCGGAGTCTTTCGTGCGACCGCGGGGCTCCTCGACCGCTTCGGGCCCGACCGTTGCGTGGACACGCCGCTTGCCGAAGCGGGCATCCTCGGCACCGCGGTGGGTCTCGCCATGGCCGGGTGGCGGCCGGTCTGCGAGATGCAATACGAGTCCTTCAGCTACCCGTGCCTGGATCAGCTGATCTGCCACGTCGGGCGCTATCACTGGCGGACGAACGGCGCGATGGAGTTTCCGATCACGATCCGCATGCCGACGGGGGGCGGCGTCAAGGCGCCCGAGCTCCACGAGGACTCTCCCGAGACGTACTACGTCCACACGCCCGGCGTGAAAGTGGCGATTCCCTCCACGCCCGCTGACGCGAAAGGCCTTCTGGCGGCGGCGATCCGCTCACCCGATCCGGTGGTCGTCTTCGAGCCGAAGGTCCTCTACCGCAGCCCCCGCGAGGAGGTCCCTGACGGGGACCACGTCGTCCCGCTCGGGAAGGCGCGCGTCGCGCGCGAGGGCACCGACGTGACGCTGATCGCCTACGGCGGGATGGTGTCGGTCGCCCTCGCCGCGGCCGAGGAGCTCGACGCCAGTGCCGAGGTGATCGACGTCCGCACCTTGAAGCCGCTGGACGAGGAAACGCTCCTCGGGTCCGTGGCCAAGACAGGCCGGGCCGTCATCGTCCAGGAAGCCCCACGCGTGGCGGGTTTCGGCGCCGAGATCGCGGCCGTTCTCGCGGAGAAGGCGATTCTCGACCTCCGTGGCCCGGTCCTCCGGGTCACCGGCTACGACGCGCCTTTCCCGTTCTGGTCGCTCGAGGACGAATACCTGCCCACCTCACCGCGCGTGGTCGAAGCCGTGGCGAAGGTCATGGGGTTTTGATGACCTACGAGTTCAAGCTCCCGGATCTCGGTGAGGGCGTGCGCGAAGGAGAGATTGCCCGCTGGCTCGTCGAGGTCGGCCAGGAGATCGCCGAGGACGACCCGCTCGTCGAGATCCAGACGGACAAGACCACCGTCGAGATTCCGTCGCCCGCCGGCGGGCGGGTTGGCGAGATCCTCGTCGCCGAAGGAGAGGTGGTCCCGGTCGGAACGCTGCTCGTCTTGATCGGCGACGGCGCTACCGCTCCCGGACCGAAGAAAGTTCAGGTCACCCCGCTCGTTCGCCGCCTCGCAGCCGACCTGGGCGTCGAGCTCGACGGTCTGAAGGGGACGGGCCCCGAGGGGCGGATCACGGAAGTCGACGTCAGATCGGCCGCTCCGGCGCGGGAGGGCGAGCGAAGAGAGGCTTTGCGCGGAACGCGACGGCAGATTGCAGAGCACCTGACGCGCGCACACCGAGAGGTCCCGGCCGTGACGGTGGTGGAGGAGTGCGACTTCACGGAGCTCGCAGCGAAGCGCGGCGAACGTTCTTATCTGGCGTACTTGATCGAGGCCGCGGTCCCCGGCCTGAAGGAAGTCCCGGAGCTCAACGCGACTCTCGCCGGTGAGGAGATCGTCTACTGGGAGCGCTACGACATCGGGGTCGCGGTGCAGACCGGGGAAGGGCTCGTCGTGCCAGTGCTGCGCGCCGCCGACGAGAAGTCGCTCGAGGAGCTGGACGACGAAGCCTCGCGCCTCGCCGAGAGTGCGCGCGCGAGGAAGTTGAAGCCGGAGGAACTACGTGGCTCCACGTTCACGGTCACGAGCGCCGGGCGGCTCGGCGGCCTCTTCGCCACACCGCTCGTCAACCATCCGGAGGTGGCGATTCTCGGCCTGCACCGCATCGGGCCGCGTGCGGCCGTACGTGACGGCCAGGTCGTGGCCCGCGAGATCGGGTGGCTCTCATGCACCTTCGACCACCGAGTCGTGGACGGTGCGCGGGCGAGCGAGTTCCTCCTGGGCGTCATCGCCCGCCTCGAGTCGGCCTGAAACCGTTTCGGGCCCGCGTCCGTAGGTCCGGGCACATCTTCGGTCCGCAGGTAGGGGGAAGAGGGGAGCACGCATTATGAGGAAACGGACACGGCTCACAATCGTGGCAACACTTGCGGTTCTCATTGCCGCCGGCGCGGCCTTCGCGGCGGTGTCGTTCAACTTCAATTCGCCGCTGGAGGGCGCTCAGGAGGCGCCGATTCCGCGCGACACGAAGGCGCGGGGGAACGCGATCTACATGCTGAACAGGGACGAGAGCGCGATTGAGTACATGCTGATGGTGGCCAACATCGAGAACGTCTTCATGGCCCACATCCATCAGGGGCCACGCGGCACCGCCGGGCCCATCGTCGTGTGGCTGTATCCGTCGACCGCGCCAGGCGTGCAGGCGCCGAAGGGTGGCGGTCGCATCGACGGCGTCATCGCGCAGGGGACGATCACGGCCGCGGACCTCACCGGCCCGCTCGCAGGTCAGCCGCTGTCGGCATTGGTTGACCTATTGCGCAACGGCGGGGCGTACACGAACGTGCACACCGACGACGGCGACCTCGTCTTGAACGAGGGACCCGGCGACTTCCCGGCCGGAGAAATTCGCGGTCAGATCAAGGAGAACGGACCCGGCTAAGCCACGCTGTTCGCAGGGCGGGCGGCGGGAGCCCGCCCTGCCGTGGTTCGTCGGGCGACCGCGGCCTCAGCCTCGACCGGAGCGAGGTGGGGGGCGATCATTCGCTCGATCTGCGGTGCGCTTGCGCGCCCCTCGAGCCGGCCGACAGGGCGGCGGTCCTTGATGAGGACGAGCGTCGGGATCTGGGTGACCTGCAGACGCTCTATCCAGTCGCGCTGCGCTTCAGCGTCGATGCGGGCGATCCGCAGCCGGGAGCGCTCCTTGCGCGCGAGGTGCGCGAGCAGGCTTTCCATGCGCCTCGCTGGGCCGGAGCGTGAGCTGGTGAAGAACAGCAACAGGGGGGCTTGGAGGGAACGGGTCATGTTCCAGAAAATCCCCGCTTCCCGTCTTCTGGAAACTACTGGAAGGGGTATTTCGGTGGGTACTACTAGCGCTCTTAAGTGGATGCAGCCGAAAGTTCGTTCCGGTTTATTGAAGGAGTTTGCGGACGCCCGCTACCCGGCGGCGGCCAGCGTACGGGCCGTCGCGACGACCTCCGCGACGAGGGTCGCCAGGTGATCCGAGCCGGTGTCCGGGTGCAGGATGCAGGCGCGCAGCATCTCGCGGCCGCCGAAGACGGTACCGGTGACGAAGGCGCGCCCCCGCGCCTGAACCGCCTCGGGTAGCGCGCGGTTGACGTCATCCAGGCGGGCGGGCGGACAGCCCGCCGGGTGCGCGCGGAAGGCGACGATGGAGGTCTCGGGCGCGGCGGCCAGCTCCAGCTCGGGCTCCCGCTCGATCAGCGTCGCCAGCTCGCGGGCGAGCCCGTTCGCGTGCGCCACCTGGGCGGCGATGCCGGCGCGTCCGCGCGCGGCGATGGTTGCCCACGTCTTGAGCGCGCGGAACGGTCTCGTCTGCTCGAGCCCGTACTCGGCGAACGTACCGACCGGCGCGTCGGCGTCCTGGCGCAGGTACGGCGGGATGAGGCTGAACGCGTCGCGCAGGTCGTCGCCGCGCCGCACGAGCGCACAGCCGGAATCGACGGGAACGCCGAGCCACTTGTGCGGGTCGAGGGTCAGCGAGTCGGCCCGCTCCATGCCGCGGAAGCGGGCCGCGATCGCTGGGTCGAGCACGCCGAACGCGCCGTAGGCGCCGTCGACGTGGAACCAGAGGCCTTCCGCGGTCGCGACATCGGCGAGCGCGTCGAGCGGGTCGATCACGCCGGCGTTGACGGTGCCGGCTGAGCCGACGAGCAGCGCCGGCACGGCGCCACTCGCGCGATCCGCGGCGATCGAGGCACGCAGCGCGGCCGCGTCGAGCCGGCCCGCGTCGAGCGGCACCTCGCGCATCGCGCCGCTGCCGAGGCCGAGAAGCTCCAGCGCGCGCCGCACGCAGCTATGGGCCTCGGCCGGCACGTAGGCGACGAGCTGTGGGGCGCCGGTGAGGCCGTCGCGACGCACCTCGCGGCCGACTTCCGCCAGCGCGCGACCGCGAGCGCCCGCGAAGCAGACGATCGTCGCGGCGGACGCGCCGCTGGTGAGCAGGCCGGCGCCCGGCGCGTACGGGAAGCCGACGAGCTCGGCAAGCCAACGCACGACCGCGCGCTCGAGGTGGACGTCGGCGTGGTCGCCGGCGACGACGCTCGGGTTCATCGCGGCTGCCGCCAGCGAAACGACGACGCCGGCGGGGGAGGGCGGGGGGTTGACCCAGCCGAAGAAGGCCGGGTGGCCGTTGCCCATGGCGTGGGGCAGGACGTCGCGCAGCGCGGTCGCGACCAGGTCGTCGAGCGTGACCGCGCGCTCCGGCAGGGGCAGGTCGACCAGCTGCTCACGCAGGGCGTCGGGGAGCGGCTGCCAGACCGGGCGCGACGGCAGCGCGGCGAGGTTGTCGGCGACGCCGTCCACCAGCGCGTGGGCGGCGCGGCGGAACGCCTGCAGCTCGCCTTCGCGCGCCGCTCCCGTGGCCGGTTCGCTCACATCGCAAGCATAGATTCCGTGCCTCCTGTCGCTGCCGCCGGGGATGCGCTCGGGTCTGAACTTACGGCGACGACCACTAAGGAACGCGTGGCTTCGAAGGCCGCTCGTTCGCAGGTACGGGGAGCGGCACGTATTGCACGCTCGGACGCCGGCGCCCTGCCTGGGGGAAGAGCTCCATGAGCTCGTAGACCTCGTCCGGAAGCCCTACTTCGACGGGTAGCTCGGGCTCCTTGGCCTCCTCGACCGTGATCGGATCGTCGTGCGTGTAATGGCCGCCGGCCAGCTCCTCCGCCAGTGAATCGGCCTTCTTCGTGTCCAGCCGCGGGGTGAGGAGGCCGCGGACGACCTCCTTCATGTGCCGGAGGGCCTTCTCCGCGACGTCGGCCATGATCAGCGTGCGGTCGTCGATCCTTTCTGCGGGCTTTCGCTCGATGACGCGGACGAGCGAGGCTGCAGGCAGATCCCCGAGCTGCGGATCCACCGGTCCGAGCACGGCAGCCGCATCCATCCTGATCTCGTCCGCGGCAAGCGCGAGGAGCGTCCCTCCCGACATCGCGTAGTGAGGTACGAGCACGGTCACCTTGCCCGGATGGGCGCGCAGGGCGTACGCGATCTGTTCGGCGGCGAGCACCAGGCCTCCCGGCGTGTGGAGGACGAGATCGATCGGCGTGTCGTCGGGCGTCATCCGGATCGCCCGTAGGACTGCCTCGGAGTCGTCGATGTCGATGAAGCGATAGAGGGGCACGCCGAGAAAGCCCACCGTCTCCTGACGGTGGATCATCGCGATAACCCTGCTCTTCCTCGTGCGCTGGAGGGCTGACAGCGCACGGGCTCGCCTCGCGGTCAGGGCCCATTGCTGCAGCGGGGGCACCAGGAAGAAGAGGACGAAAAGGACCGCGAAGAGACTGCCCAGGTCCATGCTGGCCGCAGGGTATACGGGAAGGGCGTGGCTAAACTCAGTCCGTGGACGGATTCCTCGACTGGTACTGGCTCGGTGTCCTGCTCGGCCTCGGCGTCGCTGACGGCGTCATCGGAAGGGAGGTGCGGCGGCCTCTGCTTGGGACGGCATCGCTCGCGCTCTTTGCCGCCTCGATCGTGATCGCGTTCCTCGCCCTCGAATGGTGGGCGTTCCTCGCCTTCGTCGCGGCGGCGCTCGTGAGCTGGCTCGCCCTCCGTCGCCTGTCCCCTGCCGCGCGGCTCGTCGCCGCGCTCGCTGCCGCAGCCATCGCGTTCGTTCCCGCGCTGGGTTACGCGCTCGCGGTTGGCGCCCCGATCGCCGGTGTACGGCTCGGCCGCCGAGCGAGCTCTCGTTTCGCGGGGCTCAGAGTGCTCGCCAAGGACTGACGGCCGTCGCTCGTAAGGGCCTGATCCTCGCGATCATCGACGGGCTCACGCCCTCGATGCTCGAGCACGGCCTCGACCAGGGACGCTTACCGGCGCTCGGTCTTCTCCACGAGTCAGGAACGTACGTCCAGGGGACGACCACGTTCCCCTCGGTCACCCCCGTCTGTCTTACGTCCATCGCGACCGGCGCGCATCCGGACGTCCACGGTGTGCCGCACCTCGTCTGGTACCACCGCGATGAACGTCGGGTCGTGGAATACGGCTCCTCCTTCGCGGCCGTCCGGGCGGCGGGCACCCGGCGCTCGATGAGGGACTCCATCTTCGCCATGGCCCACGAGCACGTCTCGCGGGATGCGTTGACGGTGTTCGAGGCTCTCGAGGACGAGGGCCTCGAGTGCGGTGCGATCAACTTCACGTGCTACCGCGGCCGGACGAGGCACGCGCTGAAGCTGCCCGTGCCGGCGGGCCGCAACCGCTGGTACGAAGCGGCCTGGGGGCCGCGTCGCTTCTTCTTCTTCAACCTCTACGAGTCGGATCCCACCGGGGCGCCGCTGGCAATCCGGTCGAGGCCGGAAGGGTCGATCGACGCGTACGCGGCCAGCATCGGACGATGGCTCGTGACGCGCGACGGCTTCGACTTCCTCGTCTTCTACCTCCCCGACTACGACTACGCGTCGCACCTCGTGGGACCCGAGGGTGCGCTGCCCGCCCTCGAACGCGCCGATGCAAGCATCGGTGAGCTGATGGCAGCGGCCGGCGGGCCTGAGGAGTTCCTCGACCGCTACGCGATCATCGTTTGCTCGGATCATGGCCAGACGGCTGTAGAGCACATCGCGCGCCTTCCCGAAGCGTTCGCAGACCTCGCT
>DATNOU010000092.1:0-11213 GCA_035601195.1 Gaiellaceae bacterium
CTCTCGGGGCCGGGGTCGTCCTCGAGGCGGTGATCGCCGGCACCGCCGCGAACGGCCGCCGCGAGCTCGTTGCCCGCCTCGCCCTCCAGCCGGCCGCCTACGCACTTCCCGAGGTCGCGTCCTACGGCACCCGCGTTTCGGAGCCGCCGCAGCGTGCCCGGCTCGCGGCCTGGCTCGCCGAGGTGGTGGCGGATTCCCACACGCCGCACTCGCTGTACTTGCGCGACCGAGTGGCACTCGTTGCGCAGGAGCTGGAAACCCTGGCGCGCGACCTCGCCTCGCCCCGCTCGATCGCGCCCGCGAGTGCTGTCGCCTGCCGTCGGCTGCTCACTCATATGACGGAGAGCCCGCTCTACAACCCGCGCGTCCCTCTGGATGATCTGCACCTGACGCTCCGCCGCATCAGGGCGGGCATCGCTTAAAGGGAGGGAGGCTCCTCCATCCGGGCGCGCTCGATGCACTCGGCAAGCGCGGTGACGACGGCCTCGAAGAGGGCCGCTCCCTGTTCTGCGCTCGCTCGGCTCGGGGCCCCGGTCAGCCCTTCACGGCTGGTCTCGGCCACTGTGTAGCTGAGTACCAGATCGCCGGTGCGGTCTTCGTCGTCGCGGATCTCGTCGCGATCGACGAGCTCGGGCCGCAGGTGGAGCATGAGGGACGTCTCGGCTGCGTGCGCATGCCAGTCGTCGGCATCCGCGGTCACCTCGGCGGCGATCTCCGGCGTCAGCTCATACCAGCTCACGAGGCCCACGCGCAGCTCCCCACGGGCGCGGATCTCGTCGACGGCGACTCGAAGGGGCGCAGCGTTCCCGGCGTGGGCGTTCACGAGCAGGAGCCTCGTGAACCCGCTCGCACGGATCCACGTTGCGAGTTCGACGACCACGTCGATCAGGAGCCGCGGCGAGAGGGAGAGTGTGCCCGGCCAGGCGGTCGTGTGTGCCTGCGAGGAGCCGGCCCACAGGGTCGGGAGGAGCGGTGCGCCCGAACGGGCCGATGCGGCGCGGCAGAGGGCGGTCGCGATGTCCGTGTCGGTGGAGGCCGGCAGGTGCCGGCCGTGCTGTTCGACCGCGCCCACGGGCAGGACACAGAGCGCCTGCCCCCCCTCGACGAGGCGGGCGACGGCCGGCCAGGTCAGTTCCTCGACGAGCAGTGGGGCGTCGGGCGAGGCCACCCGTGATTAGGGGAGCGCGCCCACGAGCGTCTCGACGCCTTCGTTGAACGTCCAGGTAGCGGCCAGCGCGTCCGTGTCCGTCGGTGAGACTTCGAGCCTGAACTGCATGATGTCGCCCCGATATTCGACCCGGGCGACCTCGAACGGCGCGGTGCCTTCATCGGTCCGCCGGTACTCGGTGCAGAGCACGAGGAAGACGGCGGAGCGGTGGGGGATGGCGAACCGATCGGCCTCGAATTGGCCGCACTGACTCGTCTCGATCGAAAGCTGGGAGCGCTCGAGCTCGACGCCGTGTTGTGCCAGCGTGAGATCCGAGGGGAGGCTTCGGCCGACGTGAGCCGCGTCCATGAGCCACGAGACTTCGTAGCGGTGGAAGAACGAGTAGCTGATGGCGAGCGGGACGCCGCGGAGTGAGAGAAGCGTGGTGAGGCGTGCCACGTCCTCGCTCGGCCCGGCTTCAAGGGCTTCCGAGATGCTGCGCTCGACTTTGATCGTCCGCTTGTCCAGCACCTGCACAGCCACGTCCGCGCCCCGCGGGGTCGCGAGGAGCCGAGAAAGGCCGCCCGCACGGTAGTCGAGCTTGGGCTGTGCCACGAACGTGCCGCGACCGCGGATGCGGACGATCTGTCGGTCATCCTCGAGGATGGCGAGCGCCTGGCGGACGACGACCCGGCTGACGCTGAAGCGTCGCGCGAGCTCGGGCTCGGAGGGAAGTGCGTCTCCGGCCGTCCAGACGCCCGACTCGATCTGCTGCTTCAGTGCTTCCTGAAGCTGATAGTACAAGGGAACAAAGCTGTGCCGATCGAGCTGAAGTTCCCAGAAAGAAGGCCGACTAGTGCCCTCGGGGAGCATCGAACAAGTATATGTCCCGGCCCTCACGGTTGACCTCTGTCAGGCCCACTTCGAGTTTAAGGTCGACTCCCACAACGAACAGAACCGAAAGGGAGGGACATGTACCAAGTCATTCCAGCGGGCGAGCAGCAGCGCAGCCCCGGCGGCACGGTGACGTTCGAAGGGGAGCCCCATGGCTCGGGCGTCTCGTTCTTCCTGGTCAACAACGAGCCCGGTGAGGGGCCGGACCTGCACAGGCATCCCTATTCCGAGACCTGGATCGTCCGCAGTGGAAGGGCGCGGATCACTGCGGACGGCGAAGACATCGAGGCGGGCCCCGGCGACATCGCGGTCGTAGGCCCAGAGACGCCGCACAAGTTCAAGAACATGGGCCCGGGTCGGCTCGACATCATCTGTATCCACTCCTCGCCTCGGCTGATCCAGGAGGCACTCGAATGAGATTTCGCTCAAGAAACGGCCCGAAATCCCCGATGGAGGCTTGACAGCTGGTAACGTCTTCACCAGACTGGGCGAAACCTCGATGAGGCCTACGTTTACATCCGCGCACACAATCGGCTCCGCCGACGTGTCCTCGCGCAGCCTCATCGTGATCCTCCTCGGCATTCTCCCCCGCTAAGGGGGAGGACGCGACCACGCGCCGCTCAGGCGCATACGCCGACCGATCACACCACCGGTACGCCTCCGTTCGGAGGCGAAGGAGGAAGACAGTGACACGCCGCATCACGATTTTCGACACGACGCTGCGCGACGGGGAGCAATCCCCAGGCATCGCCCTGCGTCCTGACGAGAAGGCCGAGATCGCGCGGCAGCTGGAGCGGCTCGGAGTCGACGTGATCGAGGCGGGCTTCGCTGTCTCGTCGCCCGGAGACTTCGAAGGCGTGAAAGCGGTAGCCGCCGCGGTCGACCGCCCGACCGTCGCTTCACTGTGCCGCACCCGCAAAGAGGACATCGACGCCGCGGCGGAGGCTCTCGCCGGCGCCCGGCGCTCGCGCATCCACATCTTCCTTGCGACGAGCCCCGTCCACATGGAGAAGAAGCTGCGCATGGAGCCCGAGGAGGTGGTCGAGCAAGCCCGCTGGGCCGTCGGCTACGCCCGCGCCAACGTCGATCAGGTCGAATTCTCCTGCGAGGACGCGACCCGCTCCGACCCGCGCTTCGTCGCCCGCGTCTGCTGCGAAGCGGTTCGCGCCGGCGCGACGACGATCAACCTCCCCGACACCGTCGGCTATTGCCTTCCCTCAGAGTACGCGGAGTTCATCCTCGAGGTACGCCGGCTCTGTCCGGAGCTCGGGAGCGTGACGCTCTCCGTGCACTGCCACAACGATCTCGGATTGGCCGTCGCCAACACGCTTGCAGGTTTGCAGGCGGGAGCGACCCAAGCCGAGTGCACGGTGAACGGCATCGGGGAGCGGGCCGGAAACGCGGCTCTGGAGGAGGTCGTCATGGCCCTCGAAGTCCGCCAGTCGAGCTTCGGGCTGAAGACCGGCGTGGTCACGCGCGAGATCGGCGCGGCGTCGCGCCTGGTTCAGCAGCTGACGGGCTACGCGGTGCAGCCGAACAAGGCCATCGTGGGCGCAAACGCGTTCGCCCACGAGGCCGGGATCCACCAGGACGGGATGCTGAAGGACGCCGAGACCTACCAGATCATGGATCCCGCTCAGCTCGGCCTCGTGATGACGCTGCCGCTCGGAAAGCACTCTGGCCGGCACGCGTTCGCGCGCGCCTGCGCCGAGGCGGGGATCCAGCTCGACGGCGAAGCGCTCGGAAAAGCATTCAGGCGCTTCAAGCAGCTTGCCGATTCAGGAAGGAACGTAACGCTCTCGGATGTGTTCGAAGAGGTGGTGCTCGCATGAGGAAGAAGCGGTACACGGTCGCCTGTCTCTCCGGAGACGGAATCGGCCCCGAGGTCATAGCCGAGGCGAGCCGCGCCCTGGCAGACGTGTCCCGAATGCACGGGTTCGCGATCGACGAGCAGCACGTCGCGTTCGGTGGGGACGCCGTTCGCCGCTTCGGTCATGCGCTGCCGGCTTCGACTCGCGCTGCCTGCCGGCGGGCGGACGCGGTCCTCGTCGCCACGACGACGGAGCCGGCGCTCGAGGGCGTGAAGGCAGAGCTCGACCTGACGTGGCGGATGACGCGCGTGCGCCTCAACGGCACCCGGCTGACGGTCGTCAGCCCGCTCGCGGACGACTCGGAGGAGCTCGCCGTCGAGCGCGCATTCGCTCTCGCCTGCAACCGCCAGGCGCGCGTCACCTCGGTCGGAGCGAGCAAGGCTTGGCGGACCGTCGTCGACCGAACCGCCGAGGCCTCGCCGGGCGTGATCGTCGAGCACGTGAGCTTCGAATCGGTCGTTCGCACCCTCTTCCGCAGGCCGGCCGCCTTCGACGTCATCGTCAGCGAGCAGGTCTTCGCGGAAGCTCTTTCGCATACCGCCGCCTATGCGCACGGGAGCACGCGCATGGTCGCTTCGGGGCGCCTCGCCGCTCACGGGGCCGGGATCTTCGGGCCGACGCACGGCTCCGCGCTCGAAATCGCCGGCCAGGGCGTTGCGAACCCGAGCGGGATGCTCCTCGCCGCGGGCCTCATGCTCGAGGGGCTCGGCGAGCGGAGCGCCGCGCGGACGCTCGAGAACGCCGTCGCAGAGACGCTCGGAAACGTGCACACGCCGGACCTGGTGGGCGCGGGAGTGGGGGCCACGACCCGCGAGTTCATGAACGTCCTGCTGGCCGCTCTCCCCGGGGCGCGAACCGACACGGAGTTTGCAGGGGTGGCAGCGTGAGGATGCTCGGCTCCGATGCGATTCTTCGCTCTCTCGAAGCCGAGGGCGTCGAAGTCGCCTTCGGGATCCCCGGCGGAGCGATCCTGCCGACCTACGACGCGTTCGCGCGCGGATCGACCGTCCGTCACGTGCTCGCCCGGCACGAGCAGGGAGCCGGGCACATGGCCGAGGGCTACGCGCGCGCCTCGGGCCGGGTCGGCGTCGCGATCGCCACGTCAGGCCCGGGAGCGACGAACCTCGTCACTCCGATCGCGGACGCGTGGATGGACTCAACCCCACTGGTCTGCATCACCGGCCAGGTGCGCTCGACGCTGATCGGCACGGATGCTTTCCAGGAGACGGATGCGACCGGAATCACGCTCCCGATCGTCAAGCACTCGTGGCTCGTACAGAACGTCGGGGAGCTGCCCCACGTCATCAAGGCTGCGTTCCACGTCGCGCGCACCGGTCGTCCCGGCCCCGTGCTCGTCGACATCGCCAAGGACGTTCAGGAGACTGAGTTCGACTTCCACTATCCGGACGAGGTCGAGCTGCCCGGCTGGCGGCCGCCTCGGAACGTGCACCCGTTTCAAGTGGCGGAGGCCGCCAAGGCGATCGCGGGAGCGCAAAAGCCGATCCTCTACGTGGGCGGCGGCGCGATCAACGCGAACGCCTGCACCGAGCTCCTCGAGCTCGCCGAGGCAGGCGGCATCCCAGTGGTGACCACCCTCATGGCGAAAGGGGCCTTCCCCGACTCTCATCCGCTCGCGCTCGGCGCGCCCGGAATGCATGGCTCGAAGTGGGCGAACTGGGCCCTGAACAAGGCCGACCTGGTCGTCGCCGTCGGGAGCCGCTTCGACGATCGCGTCACCGGCAAGCTCACCGCCTTCGCGCCCGGGGCCAAGGTCATCCACTTCGACATCGACCCCGCCGAGATTGGGAAGCTGCGCCGGGCAGACATTCCGGTGGTCGGGCCTCTTCGTCCAGCCCTCGAGCGGCTGGCCCAGGAGCTGCGGGGTCTCGTCGAGCCCGGGCACATGGGACCCGTAGCCTGGCGCCGCCAGGTCGACGAGTGGCGCGCGGCATATCCCCTTCGCTACGACCGCGAAGGCGACGTCCTCAAGCCGCAGGCCGTCATCGAGACTCTGCGCGACCTGATGGCGGGACGGGACGACGTCATCTGGACGACCGGCGTCGGCCAGCACCAGATGTGGGCGATGCAGTACCTCGTCTGCGACCAGCCGCGCACCTTCATCACCTCCGGCGGCCTCGGGACGATGGGCTACGGCCTTCCCGCCGCGATTGGAGCCAAGGCCGCTCGTCCGGACGCGACGGTCATCTGCGTCGACGGGGACGGCTGCTTCCAGATGACGTGCCAAGAACTCGCCACCTCGGCGCTCGAAGGCCTGCCGATCACCGTCGTCATCATCAACAACGGCTGGCTCGGAATGGTGCGCCAGTGGCAGGAGATGTTCTACGACAGCCGCTTCGCCGAGACTCACCTCACTCACCAGGTGCCCGACTACGCCCAGCTCGCAGAGGCCTACGGCTGCGCAGGCTTCACGCTCTCCACCGAGGACGAGTTGGAGGGCGTCCTCGAGGAAGCGCTGAACTGCGGCCGAACTGCCGTCGTGGATGCCCGCTGCGATCCCGAGGAGAAGTGCTTCCCCATGATTCCTGCTGGCGCGGCGGCCACAGACGTGATCGAGTTCACGGACCTCGAAGAGTCCGTCGAGGCCTGATGCACACCGTTTCGCTCCTCGTCGAGAACAGGCCCGGCGCACTCGCCCGGGTCTCGAATCTCTTCGCGCGGCGCGGCTACAACATCGAAAGCCTGGCGGTCGGTCCGACGGAGCGTCCCGAGGTCTCCAGGATCACCCTCAGGGTCGACTGCTCCCGCGACGCCCTCGAGCAGCTGGAGAAGCAGATGCACAAGCTCGTCAACGTCTTGCGGGTGAGCACGCTCGAGGCCGGCGAGGCCGTCGAGCGCGAGCTCGCCCTCGTCAAGGTGAATGCGCCGCCGAGCCGTCGCGCCGAGCTGATGGCGCTCGGGGAGATCTTCCGCGCCAGGGTGGCGGACCTCGGCCCCGACTCGATCGTCTTCGAGGTCGTCGGCCACCCGGAAGAGATCTCCTCGTTCGAGGAGCTCGTTCGCCCGCACGGCGTCAAGGAGCTTGCCCGCACCGGCCGTATCGGCCTCGGTCGAGCCTCGGCCGGCCGCGTCGTCAGAACCCAGCACGTTCTCAGCTAGCGAAAGGATTTCGCCTCATGGCCACCGTTCACCGCGAAGGCAAGACCGATCTTCTCTCCGGCAAAGTCACTGTCGTCGGCTACGGCAGCCAGGGGCACGCCCACGCGCTCAACCTGCGCGATTCCGGCGTGGAGGTTCAGGTCGGCCTCCGCTCGGGGAGCTCCTCCTGGGGGACCGCCGAGGAGGCGGGCCTGGCGGTGAACACGATTCCGGCCGCCGTGCGCGGGGCTCAGGTCGTCGCGATGCTGCTGCCGGACCAGGTGCAGCCACGCGTGTTCGACAACGAGATCGCGCCGAACCTGGAGGCGGGCGCCGCGGTCCTTTTCGCTCACGGGTTCAACGTCCATTACGGACGGATCGCTCCCGAGCCCGGCCACGACGTGATCATGGTGGCGCCGAAGGGGCCCGGGCACGTCGTCCGCCGGCTCTACGAGCAGGGGCTTGGAACGCCCGCGCTCGTCGCCGTGGCCCAGGACGCGAGCGGTCGCGCCTTCGACCTGGCGCTCGCCTACGGGGCCGCGCTGGGAGCCGGCCGGGCAGGGATGATCGAGACCACCTTCGCGGAGGAGACCGAGACTGACCTCTTCGGCGAGCAGACGGTTCTGTGCGGAGGCGTGACAGAGCTCGTTCGCTCCGGCTTCGAGACGCTCGTCGAAGCCGGCTATCAGCCTGAGATCGCCTACTACGAGTGCCTGCACGAGCTGAAGCTGATCGTGGACCTCATGTGGGAGGGCGGCCTCTCACACATGCGCTTCTCGATCTCGGACACGGCCGAGTACGGCGACTACACCCGCGGCCCAGTCGTGATCGACGCGCACGTCCGCGAGCGCATGCGCCATGTGCTCGGCGAGATTCAGGACGGCACCTTCGCCCGCGAGTGGATCGCCGAGATGGACGCGGGCGAGGGGAGGCTGGAAGAGCTTCGCCGCAGCGCCGCCGATCAGCTGCTCGAGCAGGTAGGCCGCGAGCTCCGCGCCCTCATGCAGACGGAGGCGCCGGAAGCTCATGGCGTCCGTTGACGTCCCGGTAGCCCTTTTGGGATACGGGACCGTCGGCTCGGCGGTCAGCCGCCTCCTCGTCGAGAGCGCGGACGACATCGAGCGCGCGACGGGTCATCGCCTCCGCGTTGTCCGGGCCCTCGTCCGGGATCCGGACAAGGAACGCGCCTTTCCCGCCGATCCGGGAGTTCTCACCACGGACATCGCGGACATCCGCGACGATCCGTCGATCGCGGTCGTGGCGGAGGTCATGGGCGGAATCGAGCCGACCGGCGACCACGTCCTCTCCCTGCTCGGCGCCGGCAAGCCGGTCGTGTCGGCAAACAAGCAGCTCATCGCGCGTCGAGGAGCCGAACTGTTCGGCGCCGCTTCGGCGGCAGGCGTCCAGCTCCGCTTCGAGGCGAGCGTCTGCGCCGCCATCCCCGTGATCAAGGTGCTTCGTGAGGCGCTGGTCGTCACGACCGTCCACCGGATCCTCGGGATCGTCAACGGGACGACGAACTTCATCCTCACCGAGATGGAGAAGGGCTCCAGCTACGAGGAGGCGCTGGCGGAGGCGCAGCGCCAGGGCTTCGCGGAGGCGGATCCCACCGAGGACGTCTCTGGCGCCGACGCCGCGGCGAAGATGGCCATTCTCGCAACCGTCGCTTTCGGCTCGCGCGTCACGCTCGACGACGTCGAGTACGAGGGCATCGAGTCGATCACCCCGTTGCACGTCGCCGCTGCGCGCGAGATGGGCATGGCCGTCCGGCTCGTGGGGGCGGCCAGCCTGGTCGGCGGGAAGCTCGACGTCCGCGTCCATCCGGCTCTCGTCGACCGCCGTCATCCTCTCGCGGCGGTCGAAGGCGCCTTCAACGCGGTCATGCTCCAGGGGGACGCGATCCGCGAGATCACCCTCGAGGGGCCTGGCGCCGGCGGCATCGAGACGGCCTCGGCTGTCGTCGCAGATATGGTCAGCGTCATCGGCACGACGGGCACGGGCTTCCTCCAGAACGACGCTTGCTGGCGCGAGCTCGACCGGCTCGAGCCGGGCCGGCTGCGCTCCCCGTTCTACGTCCGGGTCGACGTCGAGGATCGCGCGGGCGTCCTAGCGCACGTCGCGCTGCGGCTCGCGACGCACGGGGTGTCGATCGGCCGGCTCGTCCAGCACCAGGACAACGGCTCGGCCACGCTCCACATCGTCACTCACGAGGCGCCTGCGGGCGATGTCGATGCAGCGCTGGAGGAGATCGGCGGGCTCGAGGAGTCGCGCTCCGCGCCCACGGCTCTTCCCGTCATCTCCGATCGCGGAGTCCCCGGCCTCGGATGGGCTTGAGGCCGCTCGCCGAACGCTACGCCGACCGGCTTCCGCTCTCCAGGGGTGCGGCCATCGTCTCGCTCGGCGAAGGCTCGACGCCGCTTCTATCAGCGCCCAGGATCGGCGCCCGGCTCGGCACGGAGCTCTTCCTCAAGTGGGAGGGCGCCAACCCCACGGGCAGCTTCAAGGACCGCGGGATGACCGTGGCGGTCACGCAGGCGCTCGCGGACGGTGCGCGCGCCGTCGTCTGCGCCTCGACGGGGAACACGGCCGCCTCGGCCGCCGCCTACGCGGCGCGGGCCGGACTGGATGCGGTGATCCTGCAGCCGGAAGGCGCCGTCGCTCGCGGAAAGCTCGCACAGGCACGCGCCGTGGGGGCGAAGGTGGAAACGCGCTCCAGCTTCGAGGAGGCGCTCGCCGAGGCTCAGGAGCTCGAGGCGCGGGGGACGCATGTGCTCGTGAACTCGCTGAACCCGTTGCGGCTCCAGGGACAGAAGACCGCTGCCTTCGAGATCGTCGAGGAGCTGGGAGCGCCGCCCGAAGTGCTCGCGCTCCCGTACGGGGGCGGCGGGAACCTCTGCGCCTACGCGCTCGGCTTCGGCGAAGAGGGAGCGGGAATGCCGCGCCTGGTCGCCGGCGAGGCGGCCAACCGTCCTGGCACGGTTGCGTCCGCCATCCGGATCTCTGAGCCTGCCCACGCGGAGGCGGCGCAGCGGGCCGTGGAGGAGTCGGGAGGCTCGGTCGTGCCCGTGGACGACGCCGCGATCCTCGAAGCCTGGGAGCTGCTCGCGCGGGAGGAGGGGCTCTTCTGCGAGCCCTCGTCGGCCGCGGGATTGGCGGCGCTCCTCGCCGATCCGCCCGGCGACGCGCGCGTCGTCTGCGTGATCACGGGCCACGGCCTCAAGGATCCGGACGCCGTCGCATGACGATCCACGCTCGGGCTCCGGCGACGACCGCCAACATCGGGCCGGGCTTCGACTGCGCGGCCGCGGCGCTCGACCTTTGGAACGAGCTCGAAGTCGAGGACGGGAACGGCGAGGCGGACGAGTCGCACCTCGGCGTGCAGGCTTTCGCGCGGCTCGCTCCGACCGCGGGCAAGCGCTTTCGCTTTACGGACCGCATTCCGCGCGAGCGCGGACTGGGCTCGAGCGCCGCGGTGATCGCACTCGGCCTGGTGGCCGGAGCGCTGGCGGCCGGCAAGCACCCGGATCCGGAGGAGCTTCTTGCGGAGGGAGTCGAGCTCGAAGGACACGCGGACAATCTCGCGGCGGCGCTCGCGGGCGGTGTCTGCCTGACCTGGGAGAACCGGATCGTGCGCGTCGCCGACCGGCTTCCAGCGGTGCCGATTGCAATCGTCCCGGAGACGACCGTCTCGACCGCGGCTGCCCGCAACTCGCTTCCCAACTCGGTCCCGCACGCCGACGCAGCCTTCACGGCCGGCCGCGCCGCGCTCCTCGGCGCCGCGCTGGCGCAAGGGTCTTCCCAGCTCTTCGCCGCGGCCATCCACGACCGTCTGCACGAGCCCTATCGCTCCGCCAAGGCGCCGCTCCTCGAAGCCGTCCGCGCGGAGCTTCCCGAGGGTGCCCTCGGCGCCACCCTGTCAGGATCCGGGCCGACCGTGATCGTATGGGTGCGAGAGGAGTCCGCCGCGGCCTCCGAGGCGGAGCTGGCGAGTAAGTTCACCGAGGCGAGCGTCCTTCGCTTCGCCGTGTCCGCGGAAGGAGCAAGCGCGATATGAGCGATCCCGACAAGCGCCGAAGCGCCGCCCTCACCGACGGCCCCGAGCGCGCGCCCGCGCGCGCGATGTTGAAGGGAGTCGGCTTCAGCGACGAGGATCTTGCGCGCCCGCTGATCGGCGTCGCCACGACGTGGATCGAGACGATGCCGTG
>DATNOU010000093.1:0-5515 GCA_035601195.1 Gaiellaceae bacterium
GAAGTACGTCACGCCGCTGGTGATCCCGCCGGCGATGCCGCGCGCTGCAGCGCCTCCGGCGGTGAGGAGCATCGACTACTACGAGATCGCCGTGCGCCAGTTCCGGCAGAACATCCTGCCCGCGGCCATGGGCCTGACGACGACGGTCTGGAGCTACGGCTCCGCGAACCACCCGGGTAGCTTCAACTACCCGGCCTTCACGATCGAGGCGAGCTGGCGCAAGCCCGTGCGGGTCAAGTGGATCAACCAGCTCGTGGACGCGAACGGGGACTACCTGCCGCATCTCCTTCCCGTCGACCAGACGCTCCACTGGGCGAACCCTCCTGGAGGTCCGGCGGGGACGGACACGCATGGCACCGATCCGAGCCCGTATACCGGGCCCGTGCCGATCGTCACCCATCTGCACGGCGGACACTCCTCCGAGGAGAGCGACGGCTACCCCGAGGCGTGGTATCTGCCGACGGCCAGGAACATCCCGGCGGGATTCGCGCGCTCTGGCTCCTTCTACCAGCAGTTCAGAGCCGAGGCCCAGCGGCTGCTCGGGCAGGCGTGGACGCCGGGAAGCGCGGTCTTCCAGTACAACAACGACCAGCGGGCGGCGACGATGTGGTACCACGACCACACGCTGGGGATGACCCGCTCGAACGTCTACGCAGGCCCGGCGGGCTTCTACCTGCTGCGCGGCGGACCTGCGGATGCGGTCGGCGGCAGGCTCCCCGGACCTGCGCCGGCGCTCGGCGACCCAGCCGGGTTGCGCTACTACGAGATCCCGATCGCGATCCAGGACCGCTCCTTCAACGCCGACGGCTCGCTCTTCTACCCGGACAGCCGAGCCTTCTTCGAGGGGCTCGATCCCTCGCAGCTGCAGATCCCGTTCATCCCCGAGGAGGCCTGCGACGGCCCCAGCGACATCTCGCCGATCTTCAACCCGGAGTTCTTCGGCAACACGATGGTCGTCAACGGCAAGACCTGGCCCTTCCTCGAAGTCGAGCAGCGCCGCTACCGCCTCCGCTTCCTGAACGGCTGCAACTCGCGCTTCCTCCTGCTCGAGCTGAGCAACGGCCTGCCCTTCTGGCAGATCGGCACCGAGGGCGGCTTCCTGCCCGCCCCGCTCCAGCTCAAGCGGCTGCTACTGGGGCCGGCGGAGCGCGCCGATGTGATCGTCGACTTCACGAACGTTGGCGTCGGAACGGAGATCATCCTGCAGAACCTGGGGCCCGACGAGCCCTTTGGGGGCGGCGAGCCGCCGAGCGACTTCGACCAAGCCGACCCCGACACGACCGGGCAGGTGATGCAGTTTCGCGTCGTCCCGGCGAGCGGCCCCGACACCAGCACGCCGCCGAACGAGCTCGTGCTGCCCGGGATCGCAGCCCTGCCGGCGGCGACGAACACTCGCCAGGTGTCGCTCAACGAGGTCGACTCGGAGACCGTGCTCGTCTCCACGGACGCCGACGGGAACATCGTCCTCGACTGCGCCGGCGGGGAGCCGTTCGGCCCGAAAGAAGCGCTGCTCGGCACCCTGGCGAACGGCGCTGGCGTACCGCGCAACTGGGACGATCCAATCACGGAGAACCCGGCCATAGGCGCCACCGAGGTGTGGGAGCTGCACAACTTCACCGAGGACGCCCACCCGATCCACATCCACGAGATCCTGTTCGAGGTCGTCAACCGCCAGCCCTTCGGCGGTCCGTCGCGTCCGCCGGAGCCATGGGAGGCCGGAGCTCGCAAGGACACCGTGGTCGCCTACCCTGGGGAAATCACCCGCGTGAAGGCGACCTTCGACCGCGGCGGTCTTTTCGTCTGGCACTGCCACATCGTCGAGCACGAGGACCACGAGATGATGCGGCCGTATCGGATCGGTTCCTAAGGGACGTCAGAAGACGATCCGCGACCGTTGAGCGCCGCGGTGTTGCGCCATGCCTCAATGAACGACCCATTGACCTCGGAGCGGTCGGCGCACGAACTCGCTATTGCCTCGATCCCAGATCCTCGTAGATCCGGGCGTACGATGCCTTGTTCTCCTCCGTTGACATACGCGCTCCTCATCCTCTTGGCACCCGGCTGGCGGAGGCGGCACGCCTCGGGTCTGAGGGAGAGGGATGAGCTACGAGGCGGCTTTGGTCGAGAGGGACCCGGCCGGTTATCGCCTCCGCAGCACCGGAAGAATCATGGATTGTACGCCTCTACGCAAATGCAGGGAAGTGAGCCGAACGCGTCTGCCCTAGAGCAGCAGCATCACTTGAAAACCAATGCGCTGGGTCTCAGAATCGGGGCGGGGTCAGTCCACAGGGAGGAGGACTCCATGACCAGGATGAGGCGTGTGGGTGCGATCGTGTTCGCCCTGTGCGCGTTCGCCGCGACAGTAGCGCCGGCGGCGGTCGGAGATACGGGAGGTGGCCCCGGCAGTAACAACGGGTGCGCCGGACACCAGCCACCGCCCCCGCCCAGCGGAGGATGTCACCACTAACAGCGTCGTTGGATCAGAGAACCCCGCGCCTCTGAGGAGGTTGTCCCGTAGCGCGTAGAACTTGACGGCGGTCCCTCCGGCCTCGTCCGTTCCGCTTGGGAGCGTTCGAGGCGATCCGTCGAAGATCGAAGGAGGAACCGCCGTGAAGGAGACAACCGTATCGCTCGCGCAGGCCGTGACCGCTCAGGACGCTCAGGAGGCTGTGCTGCCCGCGCGCGTGCAGGAGGCGCTGGGTGAGCTGGTTGGAGCTGCGAGGGAGGGACTGCTGGCGCTGTCTGTCGGCGTCGGGCTCGGCGTGCTGGCCGAGCTGATGGAAGAGGAAGTCGTCGAGGTCGTAGGCCCGCGGGGCAGGCAGGATCCCGATCGGGTCGCGGTGCGCCACGGCCACGAGGCGCGCGAGGTGACGCTCGGCGGGCGCCGGGTGGCGGTCGAGCGGCCGCGCGCCCGCAGCGCCGATGGCCACAGCGAGCTGCCGCTTCAGACCTACGCCCACTTCGCCGACCGCGATCCGCTGATCAAGGTCGTGCTGGAGCGGATGCTCGCCGGCGTCTCGACCCGCGGCTACCGGCGCACGCAAGAGCCGGTCGGCGCCGAGCTCGAGCAGGGTGCGCGCTCGACGTCGAAGTCGGCGGTCTCGCGGGCGTTCGTCGAGCGCACACGCGCGGCACTTGGCGAGCTGATGGCCCGCCGGCTCGACGACGTACGCCTGGCGGTGATGATGCTGGACGGGGTCGAGCTGAAGGGGCGGGCGCACCACCATCGTTGCGCTCGGGATCACGACCGACGGGGTCAAGATCCCGCTCGGGCTGTGGGAGGGCTCGACCGAGAACGCGACGGTTGCGACGGCGCTGCTCTCGGATCTCGTCGAGCGCGGCCTCGACCCCGAGCAGGGGATGCTGTTCGTGATCGACGGTGCCAAGGCGCTGCGCAAGGCAATCGGCGCCGTCTTCGGCCAGGCGCCCGTGCAGCGCTGTGTCCGCCACAAGGAACGAAACGTGCTCGACCACCTGCCCGAGCGCGACCGCCCGGCCGTCAAGCGCCGGCTCCGGGCCGCCTGGGCCGACAACGACCACGACCGCGCCCTCGATCGCTTGCAGACGCTGGCCGGTGAGCTCGAGCGCACCCACCCCGGCGCCGCCGGCTCGCTGCGCGAGGGCATGACCGAGACGCTGACGCTCACCCGCCTCGGCATCCGCGGCAACCTGAAGCGCACGCTCGAGTCGACCAACCCGTGCGAGTCGATGATCGAGTGCGTCCGCCGCACCAGCCGCAACGTCAAGCGCTGGCAGTCGGGCGAGATGGCGCTGCGCTGGACCGCCGCCGGGATGCTGGAAGCCGAGAACCAGTTCCGGCGGATCATCGGCTACCGCGACCTGGCCAAGCTCGCCGTCGTGATCGAACGTGACCTCGGCGAAGCAACCATCCCGTCCCCGACCGAGGAGGCCGGCGCGGCGCAGAGGCGGGCACAGGTGGTTCCAGTGCGCGGGGAGGAGGCGATCGAGGTGGGTGCGAAACGCTTCGGCGAGCCGGGGCCAAGGTAGTCGTGGGTAGGGACGTGATCTAGTCTCGTACCGTGCTGGTTTGCGCGAGTTGTGGGCACGAAAACAGCGACAGCGCGAAGTTCTGCGAGGAGTGTGCCGCGCCGCTCGCCGCTGCACCCGCCGCGCGCGAGCAGCGAAAGACCGTCACCGTCCTTTTCTGCGACGTGACCGGCTCGACCTCGCTGGGCGAGTCGGTCGACCCCGAGGCGCTCCGTACCTTGCTCGCCCGCTACTTCGAGCGGATGAAGGGGATCGTCGAGTCGCACGGCGGCCGCGTCGAGAAGTTCATCGGCGACGCGGTGATGGCGGTGTTCGGGGTGCCGATCGTGCACGAGGACGACGCGCTGCGGGCAGTCCGAGCTGCTGCCGAGATGCGGGAGGCGCTGCCCGAGCTCGGCGTCCAAGCACGGATCGGCGTGATGACGGGCGAGGTGGTGACCGGCACCGAGGAGCGGCTCGCGACGGGCGATGCGGTCAACGTCGCCGCCCGCCTGGAGCAGGCGGCGCAGCCGAGCGAGGTCCTGCTCGGCGAGCCGACGCTCGCGCTCGTCCGCAACGCCGTCGAGGTCGAGGAGCTCGAGCCGCTCGAGCTGAATGGCAAGGCGAAGCCCGTTGCCGCGTACCGACTCGTGCGCGTGCGCGAGGCGCCGGAGCGCCGCCACGAAGCGCTGTTCGTCGGACGTGAGCGCGAGCTCGTGCTCGTCCGGGAAGCTTGGGAGCGCGTCCAGGCCGAGCAGCGCTGCGAGCTGGTGACGCTCGTCGGCGATGCGGGCGTCGGCAAGTCGCGGCTCGTTGCCGAGGCCCTGGCGGCGATCGGCGTGAGGGCCGTCCGCGGCCGCTGCCTCCCCTACGGCGAGGGGATCACGTACTGGCCGGTGGTCGAGGTGCTGAAGCAGCTCGCTTTGCTGCCGGAGGAGGAGGCCGCGGCGACGGCCATCCGTTCGCTCCTGGGCGAGACGGAGGCGACGACCTCGGCGGAGGAGATCGCCTGGGCCTTCCGCAAGACGCTCGAGCAGGCCGCGCAGGAACGGCCGCTCGTCGTCGTCTTCGACGACATCCATTCGGGCGAGGAGACGTTCCTCGATCTGATTGAGCACGTCGCGCTCCTGTCCTCGGGCAAAGCGATCCTGCTGCTCTGCATCGCGCGGCCGGAGCTGACCGAGCGCCGCCCCGCCTGGCCGGTGACGCTCCGGCTCGAGCCGCTTCCCGACGACGAGGTCGAGCAGCTGATCCCCGAGCGCCTCTCGCAGAAGCTGCGCGACCGGATCACCCGGTCGGCGGGCGGGATCCCCCTTTTCGTCGAGGAGATGCTGGCGATTGCCGAAGAGACGGAGGGCGAGGTGGTTGTCCCACCAACTCTGCAGGCGCTGCTGGCGGCGCGGCTCGACCAGCTCGAAGAGGCCGAGCGGAGGGTGCTCGAGCGGGGCGCGGTCGAGGGGGAGATCTTCCACCGCGGCGCCGTCCAGGCGCTTGCACCTGACGAGACGCAGGTGACCCCGCGCCTTGC
>DATNOU010000094.1:0-1506 GCA_035601195.1 Gaiellaceae bacterium
CCGGCGGGAGCAGCCGCCGGTGCTTGCCCTCGTGCCCGGGTTGGCCGCCCGGCGTCCGACCTGAGCCTGGCCGGCGTGGCCGCGGCGGCGCGGACGGCGGATCCTGCGACGGCGGCAGCGACGAGTTGCGCGAACTGCGGCTCAGCCGCCGCTCGAGCTCGGCCACCCGGGCCTCGAGCCGCTGATTCGTCTCGACCAGCTCGCTGATCCGCAACAGCAGCGCGACCGCCGTCTCCCGGTCGCCCTCGAGAATCGCCTCCGCTTCGGCCCGCTCCATGCCACCCGACTTCGGCACAACACCGCGGGACCCTGCGCGAAACCTGAACGCTTACCGAAAATAGTAGATTTGCAGGGAGTTCGTCAGCCGTTCGCCAGTATGTTCGCCACTCCCAGGCGGGCTTCGTCGTCGAAGCTGACAACGGCCGCAGCCGCTGGTTACTGATGCGGTTCGGCAGGAGGCGAGGACGACGCCGTCTCGGGGCCCGAACTGCCGCCAGATGCGGCGACTAAGGAGCTCGAGCACGGCGGGTAGGAGGATGGCGCGAGCTTTTCACCCGGCTCGTCGATCCGGGCTCGCACCAGGGCACCGTCGGTGAGGAGGAGTTCCTGAAGAGGGTCGACGGCTCGGATGCTGTGTTGGCGGCTAGTGCGATCGCGTGGCGAGGTTCGCTGATTCGTGCGTCCGCATCGGCTCGTTCGCGCCGTTTTTTACCCTGGTCGCCTGATCCAGGTGGTCGGCTACCCGGACAGCTACAGGTCGCTCGAGGAGCGCTCAACGTTCGGCCAGCTTCGGCGAAGAACAAGGCGGAGCGTCTGTTCTACGACGTCTTCTCCGTTGTGTTTCCAACGAAGCAGTTGTTGACCGACTGCGCTCGCGTGCCGAACAGCCCGCGTCTGCGACAACCTAGATGCGCTGCTCGACGCTTCTCGCGAGCGCGGGCGCGGATCGGAAACCGGGTACTCGGAGGGAGAAGGTCAAGCCCGGATCGGACGCTCTCACCGCGCAGGCCCCGCCGTGAGCCTTCGCGATCGCATCGACGATCGCGAGACCGAGGCCGACCCCGCCCTTGGCGCGATCGCGAGCAGCGTCGGCCCGGGCGAAGCGATCGAAGATGTGGTCGAGCGCTTCGGCGGGGACACCGCAGCCCTCGTCTGCGACCTCGATCACGACCTCGCCTCCGCGCGCCTGCGCGCTCAACTCGATTCGGTCGGTCGCCTCCGTGTACTTGACGGCGTTCTCGAGCAGCGCGTCGAGTGCGGTGCGCAGGGCCTCGGCGTCAGCGCGGAGCGTGCCCTCCGGAAGCTTGCCGAGCCGCCAAACGCGGGACGCCACCTCCGACCAGCGCATGAAGACGTCCTCGAGAAAGGGCTCGAAGTCGATCTCGGCAACGACGACGAAATCTGGCCGGTCGGGCTTGGCGAGTAGAAGCAGACGCTCGAGAATGCGCTCGATCCGCGTGAGCTCATCCAGGGCCACGGCGACGTCCTGGGACGGCTCGCCGTTCA
>DATNOU010000095.1:0-69928 GCA_035601195.1 Gaiellaceae bacterium
GCCGAGTAGACGAGCACGAGAGCGACCACGCCCCAGAAGAGCTCGTCGCGCGGGATGCCGGAGATCTGCAGGGCGGGCGCTCCGAACCCCAGGAGGTAGATGACGAGGATCGTCGGCACTCCCCGGAAGAAATCCGTGTAGACGATCGCGAGCGCTCGCAAGGGAAAGAAGACCGGCCCCGGGAGGCTGCGCAAGATCGCGATGAAGAGCGCGAAGACGAGGATGAACACCTCGGCGATGAGGAAGATCCGGACGTTCAAGAGGAACGCCTTCGGGATCACCCTCAGCGACTCGCGGAAGAACTCCCCGTTGAAGAACTGGCGCTGCACCTCGGGCCAACCCCGAGAGTTGGACACCACGAGCACCACGACGAGCGCGAAGACGACCGTGCTCGCGAGCGCGATCAGGGTGCTTCGCCACCCGGAGGCGCCGTGAGCTCGCAAGCGGGTGTTACTCGAGCACAGGCGGCGCCGAGCCCTCGATCCACTTCTGCGCGGCCTCGTCGAGGGTGCCCGCTTCGCGGAGCTTCGCGATCGCCTTATTGACGCAATCGCGGAGCGGGTTCCCCTCCTCGAAGACGAGGCCGAAGTACTCCTGCCCCTCCGCCGGAAGGCGCCCGACCGCCGTCGCGTTCGGCACCTGGACGGCGGTGACGTAAAGAGAGGTTGGGTAGTCGACCACGATGCCGTCGATGTTCCCGTTCTTGAGAGCGCGGATGGCGTCGTTGTTCGTCGTGTAGACGTTCGGGTCGTCGCTGGGCTGGATCGTGTCGACGATCGCGTCGTAGCTCGTCGTCCCCAGCTGGGCTCCCAGCTTCGCGTCCTTCAGATCCGCGAGCAAAGTGGCCTTGGCGAACTTGGACGACTTGAGCGTCACGACCGCCTGCTCGACGTCGTAGTACGAGTCGCTGAAATCGACGGCCTGATCGCGCTCCGGGCTGTAGGAGACCTGGTTGATGTCGAAGTCGAAGTCCTTCGGGCCCGGCTTGAACACGTTGTCGAAGGGAACCACGACCCATTTGACCTCGTCGTCCGAGAAGCCCATCTCGTTGGCCACCGCATAGGAGACGGCGCCTTCGTAGCCCTGCTTCGTCGGCTCCGTAGTCGGATCCCACGGGGCGCCTTCGGCGTCCTGGAACCAGGGCGGGAAGGCGGGATTGTCCGTTGCGATCGTGAGCTGCCCGGCCGTCTTGAGGTTCAGCTGGTCCTTGGCGCACGGATCGGGCACGGCCGCCGTCTGCGTGCCCGCCGCTGTCGGCGTGACCTACTCGTCTGCTCCGCACGCGGCTGCCGCGAGTGCGAAGACGGCGAGAACGAGTGTCAGGACGAGCTGCTTGCGCATTGGTCTCTTTCGGCCGGGTCGCCGAATCTACCAGGATGAGCGCTTAACGCGCGCTTAACCGCCCGCAACCCGCTCTTAAGCACTGCGGCGCTATAACCGTTGGCGTGGAGGTAGGCGCCACGAGCATCGGTGCGTTGCTCGTCGCCGGCGTGCTCGGCGGCGGCGTCGCTGTCGGGATCGACAAGGCCGTCGGGGACGAAGAAGCCACGACGGTGATCCGCGAGGTCCCTGCGGGAACTGCTGAATCGACCGCCTTTCGCAACCCGAGCGGTAAGACGATCTCCGACATCTACGGCAGCGCCAAGCGAGGCGTCATCCAGGTGCTCGCGACGTCTGGGGCCTCGGACAACCTCTTCGGCTCCCAGCCGGAGCGGGCGCTCGGCTCCGGCTTCGTCATCGACAAGGCCGGACATGTCGTCACGAACTATCACGTGATCGAGGGCGCCTCAAAGGTCGAGGTCAGCTTCTCCGGAAACGACGAGATGCCGGCGACCGTCATCGGGAGGGACCCGTCCACGGACATCGCCGTCCTGCGGATCAAGCGCGCCCAGGGGCGCGCGCTGACGCCCCTCGAGCTCGGGAACTCGGACGTTGTCCGGGTGGGTGACGCGGTCGTCGCGATCGGGAACCCCTTCGGGCTCGAGCGGACGGTGACCGCGGGAATCGTCAGCGCGCTTCAGCGAGAGATCACGGCTCCCAACGGGTTCGCCATCGACCGCGTCATCCAGACCGACGCAGCGATCAACCACGGCAACTCTGGCGGGCCGCTCCTGAACGCCGACGGCAGAGTCATTGGCGTCAATTCGCAGATCGAAAGTGACTCGGGCGGGAACGTCGGCATCGGCTTCGCAGTCCCCATCAACACGGTCAAGGATGTCGTCTCGCAGCTTCTGGAAAGCGGCAAGGTCGATCACGCGTACATCGGCGTGGAGATGGCGACAATCACGAGCGAGCTGGCCTCGAACGTGCGCCTGCCGGTCGACCAGGGCGTCCTCATCCAGCGCGTGCGGACGGACAGCCCGGCGGCTCACGCCGGACTGCGCGGCGGCACGACGCAGGTGGTCGTCGACGGCGAGAGCTACCTCGTCGGCGGCGACGTGATCACGAAGGCGGACGGCCAGCCGATCGAATCCGCGGAGCAGCTTCGGAGCGTAGTCACTTCGAAGCAGCCGGGTGACGAGATCACCCTCGAGGTCCATCGCCAGAACGAGACGAAGGAAGTGACCGTCAAGCTTGGGCGCCAACCGAACACCCCAGTCGGATGAGAGGCGTCCATGGCCCCTTCCCCCAGGGGCCGCTTCCGGTAGCCGAACAAGCCAGCTTGGCTGACCGGAAGTAAGCGGTCGGAGGCCCGCCCGCCTGCCCGGGCCTCCGGCCGACTCTTCCGCTAGCGACTCTGGACGGCAGGCTTAGCCGGGCAAAACCCGGCTTCGCCCCTGCCTGACGACGCGCTAGCGACTCTGGGCGGCAGGCCTAGCCCGGCAAATACGCGGCCGCGTTCAAATTTCAAGCTGACGACGCCCCGGTGCCCTAGCCTAGAGTGGCGCGGTGATTCCGCATGCCTTCGGCCAGAGCGAGCCGTGGTCTGTCGGGATCGAGGAGGAGCTCTTCGTGCTCGAAGCGGGCTCCCTTTCGCCCGCGCCCTTTCCTCCCGCGGAGCTCGACGGTGTTCGGCTCAAGCACGAGCTCTTCGCCTCTGTCGTCGAGCTCAATACCGGTGTGTGCAGCTCGGTCGAGGACGCGACGCGCGAGCTCGCGACGCTCCGCACCGTCGCGAGAGAGCTGGCGGCCGAGGCCGGACTGGTCCTCGCCGCTTGCGGGACGTGGCCGACTGCGCTCCCCGAGGAGCAGGCGATCACCGAGGACGAGGGCTTCCGCCGCTTCGTCGAGTACGCCGGACCCTCGGCCCGGCGCCAATACTGCTCCGGGCTGCACATCCACGTCGGGGTGGCGAGCCCCGACGCCTGCATGGAGGCTCTCGAGGCGGTCGTTCCGTGGCTGCCGGTCGTGCTCGCCGTCTCGGCGAACTCGCCGTACGTCGCCGGACGGGAGACCGGGCTCGCCTCCGCCCGCGCTGAGATCCTCTCCCTGCTGCCCCGCAGCGGGGCGCCGCCCGTCTTCGACTCCTACGCCGAGTGGGAGGCGTTTGCGGAGCGGCTCCTCGCCCTCGGCCTCGCCGACGAATACACGCGCATCTGGTGGGACGTCCGTCCGCACCCGCGCTTCGGGACGCTGGAGGTGCGGATGCCGGATCAACCCACGCGCCTGGAGGACACAGCGGCGCTGGCTGGGCTCGTGCACGCGCTCGTCCGTTCGTCGGACGCCGGACCCACCGCTGATCGTGGCGCCTACGCCGAGAACCGCTGGGCTGCTTTCCGCTTCGGTCGCGAGGCGCGTCTGATCCACCCTAACGGGAGACGTCTCGCCGCAGTCCCCGAGCTGCTCGACGAGCTCGCCGGGCGCGTCGGGGCCGCCGCTGTCGATCCCGTGCGGGAGCTCGACCAGGCGGCCGAGCAGCTGCGGCTTGGGCGAAACGAAGGCGTCGATGCGGTGTGCCGACGCTTGGTGGAGCTCACATAAAATCAAGGCATGGCGGTTCGCTCGGAGACGATCCAGGTGAGCGGCGTGCGCTGCGAGCGTTGCGTCATGCGCCTCGGCGGCGCCCTGCAGAAGCTCGAGGGGATCGAGTCGGCGACCGCGAATCTCCTGGGAGAGGTGACGCTCGCGTGGGACGAGGAGCGTCTTCCGCGGGAGGAGATCGTCGCCGCGCTCGCGCGCGCGGGCTTCCAGACCGCTTCCTAGGGGGCAGACCGCTTCCCTGGCGGGAATGAACCGGGTGCCGGTGCCGTTGTGAGGTACGGTGCGGGCCGTGAGCGAAAGTAGCACGCCTGAGACCGACGCACGGCGCATCGCCGAAGAATCGCGCGATCGAGCTCGGTTCGAGGAGGAGGTTCTGGAATTGGCGGATCAGGTCTACCGGGTGGCCCGGCGGCTTGTCTCGACACGCGAGGAAGCCGAGGACCTGGTTCAGGAGACCTACGCTCGGGCGTTCCGCAGCTGGCGCTCCTACACCCCGGGCACGAACTTGCGCGCGTGGATCTTTCGCATTCTCACGAACCTCAACATCGATCGTGGTAGACGCGAGCAACGGGCGCCGGCGACGCAGCCGATCGAGGAAGGCGACTATTTCCTCTACAACCGGCTCGAGGCCGATTCCGGTGTAGAGGACGAGGAGCGGATCGTCGAGCGCCTTTCCCAGGACGGGATCGTGGACGCGCTCTCCGCGGTGCCTCACGATTTCCGCGACGTGATCGTGCTCGTCGACATCGGCGACTTCACGTATCAGGACGCAGCCCAGATCCTCGACATCCCGATCGGAACCGTGATGTCGCGACTACACCGTGGCAGGCGTATCCTCAAGCAGCAGCTGGCAGAAGCGGCCGTCGGGGAGGAGGCGTGATGTTCGATCCCTGCGCGAAGTGCGAGGAGGTTCTCCAGCCCTTCCTCGACCGGGAGCTCTCGGACGCCGAGCATGCGCAGGCGGAGGCGCATCTCGACCAGTGCGCGTACTGCCGAAGGCGCTATCGGTTCGAGGAGAAGCTCCGCATGTACGTGCGGCAAGCGTGCGCCGAGCAGATGCCGCCCGATCTCAAGGCGAAGTTGGCGGCCCTCAGAACGCCCCTCTACTAGCTCTTCCTACTAGCTCCTCTGCCCGACGATCACCATGAGGCGGAGCGGGTTGTCTCCGCCGGGAAGAGCCCGTGTGCCGACGCCGAGCTCGCCGGCCAGGCGCTTGGCGATCCCCTCGCCGCCCGGCGGGTAGTAGACGAGCGTGCGCTGGTAGTTCCTCTGCTTGGCGTTGGCGACGGTGCCCATCTTGTAGGCGAGGCCGGCAACCTGATTGGCAAGGCCCGCTGCGGCGTTCCCTCTGGTCGTCCCGTTGAAGACGTCTACCTGGATCTGCCACCGGGCGGGTAGCAGGACAGCTGCGGGTCGTAAGGGGGCGGAGGCAGCCGCGGCCGATGGCGTCTCGGGGAAGAACTGCGGCCAGGCGACGAACCACGCCATCGCCGTGCAGGTAAGCAGGAAAGCGAGCGCGGCGAGCGTGCGGCGCGGCGACCAGGGATCGAGTCGGGACGGCACGGGCAGGCCGGCGAGCCGACGCGCCTCCCGCTCGTTGATGCCGAGCGAGGCCGCGTAGACGAGCGCCGCAGCCAGCGCGTCGGCGTTCGAGCCGAAGCGGTAGATGCAGTTGTCTTCGAGGGACTTGATCGCGTCCACGTCCATGTTCGCGCGCGCGGCAGCCTGCTCCAGCGTCAAGCGTCGGCTAAGGCGTGCGGCTCCGAAGGGAGAAGTCCCCACCGGCTGTCAGTGTTCGTCGAGCGGCTGTCCCAACCTGCCTATGTCATCGGCAGAGTCGACGTCTCCTGGAGTCCCAAGGTCATCGCAGGGGATGAGCGTGGCCGGAAGCCCTTTCATCCCCTCGTCCGGAATGCCTTCCCAGACGGCTCGGGCGATCAAGACCGGGTGCCCGCGGTCGCCCGCGTAGCTGGCGGCGACGACGCTTCCGGCGCCCGCGCGCCAGGCCGTGAGCACCCGCCGTACGGCGTGGGGAGAGAGGTTAGGGCCGTCTGCGAGGCAGACGACGGCCGCTTCCACACCAGGCCCGAGCACGGCGAGGCCGCAGCGAAGCGATGCGCCCGGGCCGCGCTCCCAGTCGAGGCACTCGACGACCTGCACCGAACCGGTGTCCAGGGGATAGGCGCCGGCGACGACCACGATGTCGTCGACGGGGCTCTCCGAAAGCCGCCCGAGCACGTGCGGCAGGAGGAGCTCCTGCTTGGGAGCACCGAAGCGGGTGGCCGCGCCAGCAGCGAGCACGACGGCCGCGATCACTCGGAGACGGTGACGGCCAGGATGTCGGCCAGGTGGATGAGGCGGAAGGTCAGGCGGCCGAGCCCCATGCGGTCCGACTCGGACTCCGTCTCGGGGAGCGTCCGCCAGAGATCTCGTGCGCAGGCAAGCAGGTCAGCAATGCGCTCGCGCTCGTCCTCGAAGCCGTCGCGCTCGCGGCAGGCGTTCAGGGCAAGGCCGAGAACGCCGATCGTGTCCGTCTGCCTCGTCCAGAGGAGTGGGGTGGCCATCGCCAGGTACTGGTGGATGCGGGCGAAGGTGATGGGCTGCTCGAGCGTACGGCGTCGGTTCGGTGGCGTCGGCTCGAGCGGCGGCTCGCCGTTCGCTATTCGGGCCGCCGAGCGGCCGAGCATGTCTCTCACTTGCTCGTCCGAGAGCCCGGAGAGCCTCGCGGTCCGGAGCGTGATCAAGAAGGAACCAGGCTGCTGCCCGTAGGGGTAGTCGGAGGCATAGAGGACCTGCTCGGGGGAGACCCTCTGGAACATGTCCAGGAGGTCGATCGGGCTCCACACCGAGGTGTCAAAAAAAACGCCCGCGCGACCGCCGAAGGCCTCCGAGAGGTCGGCGAGGTCGGCGATCCCGCCGTGCGCGATGATCAGCTGCGCCTGCGGGTAGGTGTCCACCAGGCGTTCAAGGTGGTCCGAGATGGGAGGCAGGCCGCGACCGCCGTGGATGAGGATCGGGACGCGGCGCTCCGCGGCGAGCGCGAAGACCGGCGCCAGCCGCTCGTCGTTCAAGAGAAAGCCCTGAGACCTGGGGTGCAGCTTGATCCCGCGGGCACCGAGGTCGAGGCAGCGAATTGCTTCTTCGATCGGCTCCTCCGCGAGATCGAGCCGGACGAAGGGGATCAATGCTCCGCCGGACCGCTCGGCGGCCGCAAGCGTGCGGTCGTTGGCTGCGCGGAAGGCGGGCTCGCGGTCGGGCTCGTCCATGCAGAAGGCGAACGCCCGCCCGACGCCGTAACGCGCGAGGAAGGACATGAGCTCGTCGTACGGCGCGACGAAACCGTCGATGTCGCGGCCCACGTGCACGTGGGCGTCGAAGAGCTCGGCGCCCTCCGGAATCACCCGCTGGAGCTCCTCGTCGTATCCAGAGAGAAGTTTCCGCGCGCGTTCGACGGCCTCTTCCACGTCTCCCGGAATCTACAGCGCTAGGATGCGAAGCCGTGGGGGACCTCTTGATTTACGGGGACACCATCCGCTCGCCCGAGCTTCGCCACGAGGTGCCTGTTCCGGTGCCGGACCCCTTCCTCTATGTCGAGCGGAACGGCTCGCGCTACGCCTTCGTGGGCTCGCTCGAGATCCCGCGGATGCGGGAGCTGGACGGGCTTCAGGCGGTGCCGCTCGATGACCTCGGGATGGACGAGCTCATCGCACAGGGACTTGCTTCCGATGAGCTCGACCGCGAGCTCGTCCTGCGGGCGTGCCGGCGCGTTGGAATCGACGAGGCCGTCGCTCCGCGCACCTTCCCGCTGGACGTCGCCGACCATCTGCGGGCGAACGGCGTCCAGGTGCGGGCGCAGGGCACAGTCTTCGACTCGCGCCGGCGGGTGAAGACGGAGGCGGAGCGCGAGGGCATCCGCAGGGCCCAGCAGGCCACCGAAGGGGCTATGGACGCGATCCGAGCGCGCCTGCGCGCAGGTGGCAAGGTCACCTGCGAGGACCTGCGCAGCGAGGCCATGCTCGTGTTCACCGAGGTGGGCATGATCCTGCCCGACATCGTGATCGTCTCGCACGGCGCTCAGACCGCCGTCGGTCACGAGCCGGGGTACGGGGAGATCCAGCCTGGCGAGCCGATCGTCGTCGACCTCTATCCGCAGGATCCCGAATCCGGCTGCTACACGGACATGACCCGGACCTTCTGCCTGGGCGAGCCGGACGACGAGCTTGTCCGCTACCACGCTCTCGTCCGGGAGGCGCTCGAGCTCGCGTACGAGGTCATCAAGCCAGGGGTCAAAGGTGCGGAGGCGCATCGTGCCGTCTGCGAGTTCTTCCAGGAGCACGGTTTCCCGACCCAACTGACGAAGACGCCGGGGCAGGTCCTCGACGAGGGCTTCTTCCACTCCCTCGGGCACGGCGTGGGCCTCGAAGTGCACGAGCAGCCGGGTCTCGGCCGCACCGGAGTCGAGATCGTCGCCGGCGACGTTCTCGCCGTCGAGCCGGGTCTCTACCGCAAGGGCTTCGGCGGCTGCCGCCTCGAAGACACCGTCCTCGTCACTGAGTCCGGCACCGAGCGCTTCGGCGACTACCCGTACGACCTGTCCCCTTAAAAGCGGGGTCAGACCCCGGTGTCGGAGCGGGCCTAGTCCAAAATGGCTGGCCAACAAGCGTTCATGCGGTGTGACGAACGCCAGCCCATAGACGGGGCGTGACCTAAATGACCATGCCCCGGGATCAGACCCCGATGTCCGAGCCCGCCTAGGCCGAAAAGGCCAGGAGCTTCTGGAAGCGCTCCGCGTCGTCGAACGGCCCGATGAGCGCGAAGTTCAGGCGATCCTCGCGGATGATGTCCTGGGCGACCCGCTGGATGTCCTCGATCGTGACGGCGTCGAGGCCGGCGAGCACCTCGTCCGGCTCACGGAGGGTCTCTTCGAGCACCTCGTTGCGGAGGCCGAAGAGGATCATCCCCTTCGGGTCCTCGAGGGAGAGCACGAGCCGTCCCTTGGCGAAGTTGCGTGCTTTTTCCAGCTCGTCCGCCTCGATCGGCTCGGCGGCCATGCGGCCGAACTCCCCGACGACGGTTGAGACGGCGTCGTCGATCCGCTGGATGTCCACGCCTCCCTGGGCGAAAAGCGTTCCGGTGTCCGTGTAGCCCTGCTGGTGCCCGTAGATGTAGTAGGCGAGGCCGCGGCGCTCGCGCACCTCCGTGAACAAGCGCGACGACATTCCGCCTCCGAGCACCGTTGCGAGCAGGCTGAGGGCGTAGCGGTCGGGATGGACGATTGGATAGCTGTGGACGCCCACTCTGATGTGCGCCTGATCCGACTGCTTCGTGTGGAGCTTCACCTGCGGCGACTCCTGATGCCACTCGGCCGGAGGCGGATCGCCGGTCGCGCCGTTCTGCACGTCGCCGAGCAGCTCCTCGAGCCGGGGGATGAGGCCCTCGCCGAGATTTCCCGCCACCCCCGCCACGATGCGTGGCGCCCGGTACCACTGCCCCAGGTAGTCGATGAAGGTCTCGCGCTTGGCGGCGCGCACGGTCTCCTTGCGGCCGATGATGTCCCAGCCGAGCGGTGTGTCGTCGTAGAGCAGCTCGTCATAGACGCCGTCCACGTAGTCGCGCGGAGTGTCGTAGTACATGTTCATCTCCTCGACGATGACGCCCTTCTCCCGCTCGATCTCCTCTGGATCGAACTTGGAGTGGCGGAGCATGTCGATGAGGACGTCGAGGGCGATGTTGCGATGCTCGGCCGCGCACTTGACGTAGTAGCCGGTGTACTCCTTGCCGGTGAAGGCGTTGAACTCGCCGCCGATCGAGTCGATCTCGCCGGCGATCTCGCGCGCGGTCGGCCGCTTCTCCGTGCCCTTGAAGAACATGTGCTCGGCGAAGTGGGCGATTCCGTTCGTGTCCTTGGTCTCGTAGCGGGAGCCCGCGGCGAGCATCACGAAGCACGCCACCGACTTGGCCTGCGGCATCGGGGCCGTCACGACGCGGAGGCCGTTCGCCAGCTTGGTCTTCTCGAACGCGTTCGGCATCAGGCTGCCGCGAAGTCCTTCGCTTCGAAGCTCTCGATCCGCTCGCGCCAGAGATCCGGAACGGGCATGGTCGTGTCGCCGCGGTAGTCGAAGGTCACGAGCGTCGTGGAGGCTACCGCGACCAGCCGCCCGTCGGGGCCGCGGACCTCGTGGTCGAGGTCGAAGCTCTTCGTTCCGATGCGGGAGACCCCGGCGCCGATCTCGAGCACCTCGCCCAGCGAAGCTCGGCTGCGAAATTCGATTTTCACCTTGGCCAGGATCACGAGCAGGTCTTCGAGCGACTCGACACCCAGGACCTCGCGCATGTACCCGATCCGCGCGTTCTCGATGTAGGTGAGGTAGACCGCATTGTTGACGTGGCCGAAGACGTCCAGGTCGCGGAACGTGACCTCCTGGGCGTGCATGAAGCGGAACCCCTCCATCCGGCCGGATGTTACCTTCGCTCTCCCAGGTGCCCGGAGAACTGACCATCAAGGCGATCCAGGCGCAGCCGGAATGGCTGCGCGGCGTTCCAGAGCGCGTCGGGGACCGGCGCTTACCGGACGGACGCGTCGTCTTCACGGGCTGTGGCACCTCGTTTCACGCTGCGCAGACAGGCGGCGAAGCGCTCCAAGCGCTCGAGGCCGTGCTGCGTCCCCCCGAGGCGGACCTCCTCGTCTGTGTCAGCCACGAGGGTGAGACCCCCCTGACGCTCGAGGCCGCCCAGGCGTTTGGCGGGCCGGTTTGGCTCGTCACCGGCAAACCCGGCGGCCCCATCGCAGACGTCTCCGAGGAGGTGATCGTGGTCACGCCTGAGGTGGAGGAGAGCTATTGCCATACGGGTTCCTACACCTGTGCCGTCGCGGCGCTCGACGCCCTCCACGGCGCGGACGTCCGCTGGCTGCGGCTCGCAGTCGAGCACGCGCTCGCTGATCCGTTCGAAGGAGGCGACTGGGAGCGCGTCGCGGTAGTCGGCGCGGCTCGCGACTGGCCGACGGCGCAGGAGGCCGTTCTGAAGCTCCGCGAAGGGGCTCACATCCCGGCCGAGGCCCACCAGACCGAGCAGATCCTCCACGGCCACCTGGCGGCGATCGACGAGCGCGTCCGCGTCTTCGTCCTCGAGGGGGAGGGGCGAGCGGCTGAGCGGGCCGCAGACGTCGTGCGTGCGCTGGGTGAGATCGGCGCCGACACCACCCTCGTGCCGACGGCTCATCCGGTGGTGGACATCGTCCGCTTCCAGCTCCTGACCGTCGACCTCGCGGAGCGGCGAGGCGTGAACCCCGACAAGATCCGCCGGGACGACCCGCGCTGGGACGCGGCCCGCCGGTCGTACGGCTAGCGAACCAGCAGGCCGCCGTTGATCGATGCGCCGCGCAGGAACGCGAGCCAGTCGTCCCAGAGTTTCCGGTCGGCGAGCGCGATCGGATCCTCCGCTGCGGCCTCGAGGGCGGCGTCGACCTCTGTCGCGGTGACATGGACGCCCGGCTCGAGGCGGGGAAGCATCACGCCCTGGAGCACCATTTCCTGCCGAAGCAGCTCGACGTCGGCGGGGTCGAGGAAGACATGGCCGGTCATGCCGTCGTTCCGCGCCCAGTAGAGGCGGATGCTCACGCGAGGTCTCGTAGGGCTGCGAGCACGCGATCGACCTCGTCGTGGGTGTTGTAGTGGACGAAACCGATGCGAAGCGTTCCGTCGGGCAGGCCGAGCCGTTCCATCACCTCGACGGCGTAATAGTTCCCGGGCCAGGTGGCGATGTCGCGCTCGGCCAGGCGGGCCGCGAGCTCTTCCGGGGACCTGTCGGGATGCGTGAGGGCAAACGTCGGGACGCGCCCCTCCATCGAGGGAAGGCCGTAGAAGCGGTATGGCGAAGGCAGCCCGTCGAGGAAACGCTGCCCGAGCTCGCTCTCATGCGCCTGGATCGCGTCCCAGCCGAGCGACTCCAGGTACTCGACCGCCGCCGTGAAACCGGCGAGCGACTCGTGCGACAGCGTGCCCGTCTCGAACCGGTGCGCCACAGGCTCGTCGGCGCTCGGCCGCACTTTGTAGGGCCGCCAGCGATCGACCACCTCACGGCGGGCGAAGAAGAGGCCGAGGTGCGGGCCGAAGAACTTGTACGGCGAGCAGATGAGGATGTCGGCGCCGACCGCCCCCGCGTCGATCGGCCCGTGGGGTGCGTAGTGGACGGCGTCGACCCACGCCAGCGCGCCGGCGTCGTGCGCTAGCTCCGCGATCCTCCGAACCGGGCTGATCGAGCCGACCGCATTCGATGCCCAGGGGAACGCAACGACTCGCGTCCGGGGGGACAGCTGGCGCTGGAGGTCGTCGACGTCGACGGTGCAGTCCTCTTCGTTCAGATCTGCGGAGCGGACGACGAGGTCGAGGTCGCGGGCCAACTCGAGCCAGGGCGCGACGTTCCCGTCGTGGTCCAGGCGGGTGACGACGATCTCGTCGCCGGCTTCCAGTTCGCGGCCCAGGGTGCGCGTGAGCGCGAAGTTGAGGGTCGTCATGTTCTGGCCGAAGCCCACCTCCTCGGGTGAGGCGGCAAGGAAGCGGGCGGCGGCCTCGTGCGCGCCCTCGACCAGCGCGTCGGCACGGCGACTCGTCTCGAAGGGACCCCCGAGGTTCGCGTTGGCCTCCCGGAGGCAGCTCGCCATCGCTTCGATGACGGAGTCGGGAACCTGTGTTCCGCCTGGGCCGTCGAGGAACGCGGTCGGGGAATCCAGGGCGGAGAAGCGAGCGCGGACAGCCGCGACGTCGAGCGCGACCGTACTCATCCAACTGCCTCGCCGTTGACGCGCCACTCGTAATGCGGCTCGACCGTCAGCGAGGCGCCGATGAAGCAGTCGCGCTCGGCGAGGTCGACGAGCTCGCGGATCCGACCGGCGTCAGGAGCGGGATCGAGCTGGACGTCGAGGGCGCAGTCGATGTCCGTGAAGGCGTAGCGACCGTCCTCCTCGCGCTTCGTCACGACGCCTTTTGCGGATGCGCTTCCGCTTACCGCGATCCCGGTCCGCTTGGCGTGGAAGTCGAGGGCCGTGAGCGTGCAGCGAGCGAGCCCGGCGAGGACGAGATCCTCGGGAGCCCAGTCCTCTTCGGCATGCGGCGGCTCGCCCCAGTACTCGGTGACCGCGTGTTCGAATCGTCTCGCAGTCACTCGGGCCAGCGCGTGATGACGACCTTCTTCTCCGTGTAGAACTCGATTGCGTCACGGCCGTGCGCATGCAGGTCGCCGAAGAACGAATCCTTCCAGCCGGTGAAAGGGAAAAACGACATGGGCGCGGCGACACCGATGTTGACGCCGATCATGCCCGCCTGGGCCTCGTAGCGGAACTTGCGCATCGCCCCGCCCGACGTGGTGAAGATGGAGGCGGCGTTGCCCTTGGGCGAGGCGTTCATGATCTCGAGGGCGTGGTCGAGGTCGCGCGCGCGAATGAAGGTGAGGACGGGGCCGAAGATCTCCTCCTTCGCGATCTCCGCCTCCGCGTCGGCCTCGATGATCGTCGGCCCGAGGAAGTTGCCGTCATCAGAGCCCTTTCCACGGCCGTCGAGGACGAGCTCTCCGCCTTCGGCGATTCCCTTGTCGATCCACTCGAGGATTCGTTCGAGGGCGGATCCCGAGATGATGGGTCCGACCTCGGTGTCCGGATCCGAGCCCTCGCCGACCACCATCGCCTCCCCCTTCTCTGCGAGGCGGCGCTTGAGCGGCTCGAAGGCGTCGCCCACCGCGACGCAAACCGAGTTGGCCAGGCAGCGCTGGCCGGCGGCGTGGAAGGCCGACGAGAGGACGCCGTCGACGGCGGACTCGAGCTCCGCGTCCGGCATGACGACGACGTGGTTCTTGGCCCCGCCGAGGGCCTGGACGCGCTTGCCGTGCTTCGCGGCGGTCTCGTAGATGTGGCGAGCGACCGGGGTGGATCCCACGAAGGAGACACCGTCGATACCCGGATGCTCGAGGATCGCGTTCACCGAGTCCCGTCCGCCGTTCAGTAGGTTGACGATCCCCGGGGGAAGCCCGATGCGGTCGAGCAGCTCGAACGTGAGCTCCATTGCGAGCGGGTCCTGCTCGGAAGGCTTGAGGATCATCGGATTCCCGCACGCGATCGAGAACGGCAAGAACCACATGGGCACCATGAAGGGGAAGTTGAACGGCGTGATCGCGGCGAAGACGCCGATCGGCTGCCGGATCATGTCCGAGTCGATCCCGCGCGAGACGTCTTCGAGGTTGGCGCCCTGCATGAGCGATGGGATCCCGGTGGCCACCTCGACGCACTCGATCCCGCGCCGGATCTCGCCGGCCGCGTCCTTCGCGGCCTTGCCATTGTCCTGCGTTACGAGGCGGGCGAGATCGTCCTTGCGCTCCTCGAGGAGATACTTGAGCTCGAAGCAGGCGCGGGCCCGCTCGAGCGGCGGGGTGGAGCGCCAGCCGGGAAAGGCCTCGCGCGCCGCGCGGACGGCGCGGTCCACGTCGGCCGGCCCCGAGAGCGGAACCTGCGCGAGGGTCTCTCCGGTCGCCGGGTTCGTGACGTCGAGGCGCTCGCTCGCCTCGGCATCGGCCCACGTCCCGCCGACGTAGTTGCGCATCGTCCTCGTCGCCGTCTCGACCGCCATTGCTTCCTCCTCTTCGCTTGGGCGTAGCGTACCGCCGTGCCGTCGGCCGTTCCCGACATCCTCGCGCCCGGCCTGCGCATTGTCTTCTGCGGGATCAATCCAGGATTCCGCTCCGCGGCCGCGGGCGCTCACTTCGCCAACCCGCGGAACGATTTCTGGCGACTGCTCGCCGATGCCGGCCTCACGCCCCGCCTGCTCGGGCCCGAAGACCAGTGGGAGCTGCTCGAGCTCGGCTACGGCCTGACGAATGCCGCCTACCGCACGACGAAGGGCAGTTCGGACCTTCGCCGGAGCGACTTCGCGGGGTCAGCCGAGCGACTAGGACAGATCGCGCGAGAGCTGCGGCCCCGCACCATCGCTTTCGTCGGCAAGGCGGCCTACGAGGGAGCGTTCAGAGAGCGGCCCGCCCTGGGCCGGCAAGAGCGGCGGCTCGGGGGCACGATCCTCTTCGTCCTCCCCTCGACATCCCCGGCGAACGCGGCGGTGCCCTACGCGGAGCGCCTGCGGTGGTTCCGCGAGCTCGCGGGAATCAGCAAAGAGCCGTGACGTTTCTCTTCGCTTTCCGCGCACCACTCACGCGGATTTCCGCTCTAGGCTGAAAGCGGGAGGAGGCGAGGGGTGGCCCCGGGCGCTTTAACCGCGCCATCGATTGGTGATCGGCACGCGCCGGTCGCGGCCGAACGCCTTCGGGCGCAGCTTCACGCCTGGCGGCGCCTGGCGACGCTTGTACTCGGCGCGGTCGATCATCCCGACCGCACGGTCGACGACGTCGGCGTCGAACCCGTTCGTCGTTAGTTCCTCGCGCGACTCGTCCAGCTGGTCGGCGCGGAGCTCGGCGCTCGGAGCGCGCTCGATCACGCTCCGCAGGATCAGCTCGCGGCCCGCTCTTTCGTTCAGATATCGGGCCAGGCGAAAGACGTCCGTCTTGTAGACGTCCTTCAGAAGGGCGAACCCGCCCGCCATATCGCCGTAGAGGGTCGCGTAGCCGACCGACAGTTCGCTCTTGTTCCCGGTCGCCAGGGGAAGCCAGCCGAACTTGTTCGACAGAGCCATCACGAGGAGGCCGCGGACTCTCGACTGGATGTTTTCTTCGGCGATGCCCGGCTCGGTTCCGGCGAACGCCTCCGCCAGCGCGGCTTCGACGGTGTCGACGATCGGCTCGATCGGAATCTCGATGTAGCGGGCGCCGAGCGTCTCGGCGAGTCGCCGCGCGTCGGCCTGCGTCTCCTCGGACGAGTAGCGGGAAGGCATGGACACGCAGACGACGTGCTCCGGCCCGAGAGCCTCGGCCGCGAGCGCCGCGGTCAGCGCCGAGTCGATCCCGCCGGAGACGCCGAGCACGACCTCGCGGAAATCGTTCTTCTGGACGTAGTCCCGGAGGCCCAGCTCGAGCGCGAGCCGCATCTGCTCGAGCTCGTGGAGCGGAGGAGCGACAACTGGCTTGGGCAGCTCGCCGCGGCTTTCTCGATCGGGAATGTCGATTACGGGCGGGTTCGGCATCTCCCGACGAGCCCGCGCGAGAGCGCGCCGACGGGCGTCTCGCAGCCGGCGTCCGACCGCGGTGGTCGAATCGACGTCCACGATCAGGAGCGCCTCCTCGAACGAGGGGGCGCGGGCCACGATGCGGCCCTCCTCGTCGAGAACGAGGCTGTGTCCGTCGAAGATCAGCTCGTCCTGCGCGCCCACCGCGTTCACGAAGGCGATCCAGCAAGAGTTGTCGCGCGCCCGGGTTGCGAGCATCTCCTCGCGCTCCGCCCCTTTGCCAAGGTGGAACGGGGACGCGGAGATGTTGGCGACGATGTGCGCTCCCGCGAGCGCGAGATCGGTAGCGGGCGGCCCAGGCTGCCAAATGTCCTCGCAGACCGTCGGGCCGACGAGGGTCTCCCCGCAGCGGAGCAGGACGAGCTCGCGCCCGGGCTGGAAGTAGCGGTCCTCGTCGAAGACTCCATAGTTGGGCAGGAACTGCTTGCGATACATCGCCTTGACCTCGCCGTCGGCGCAAACCGCGCAGGCGTTGAAGAGGTCGCGGTCGAGGTGGGGGGCCCCGACGAGCGCAGCGATGCCCCTCGTCTCGGCCGCCACCGCGTCGAGCGTCTTGGCGGCCGCTCGGAGGAAACCGGGCCGCAGGAGCAGGTCCTCAGGCGGATAGCCCGTGGTCGCGAGCTCGGGGAAGAGGACGAGATCCGCGCCGGCCTCCCGCGCCTCCTCAAGGCGCGCGACGATCCGCTCGCGGTTTCCATCGAGGTCGCCAACGACGGTGTTCATTTGTGCGAGCGCAAGCCGCATCAGGCGTAGTCTACCGGTTTTTGCCTCTCAGTCGAATACCCTCCCTCAAACGAGGGATTCCCTGCCAGAAAAGCGTGACGCGGGCTTCCTCTTGTTCACGTCAGTCACTCAAAACGAAGGAGTCAGCGTGAACAGGCTACGGATAGTCCTGCTCGTGTCCCTCCTCGCCCTCGCCGCGGCAAGTGCGGGCCCGGCGTTCGGTCAGACAGCGGGGTTGGGGATCACGGGAGACACGAGCGCAGACGCAACAGTCGCGGATGCAGACGCGAGCGCGACGAATGGCGACACCAATGGCACCGTCTCGACAGGCGTCGGAGACGGCAGCGCTCTGACCGCCGGCGGCTCGAGCGGCGGTACCGGCGCCACTGCCGACATCGGCTGCATCGAGGGATCTGTTACGAGCGGGGTAGCCAGCTCGTCTGCCGGCCTCGGCTTCTGCGGCGCCGGTGCGCCCGCGGGCGGCGGGGCGGACGCGGTTGCCGGGAGCGGCGACTCGAGCGGTGACGTCGCAGTGGGCTGCTTGGACGCCAACGGCACGAGCAACGGCATTACCGGCGCTGGGAGCCTCGGCTCCTGTGAGGCCTCGGGCAGCGCCGTGGACGCTGCAGCTGCCAACGGTGATACAAGCGGCAGCGCGTTCGTCGGCTGCTTGGCCGGTAGCGTCTCCGGCACGGACACGACCGGCGCCACGAGCGCTGGCGTCTGTCGCGCCGCCGGCACCACTCCGGGGCCTGGCGAAACGCCCGGAGATGACAGCGATGCCGACGACGGCACGGGTGCCGCGGCCGGAGAGACTGCCGGCGGCAACGCCTCCCCGCAGGGAGTGCTGGGGGCAGTGGCGTCGGGCGAGCTCCCCTACACGGGTCTCCCCGTCTGGGCGGTGACACTCGCCGGGCTCTTCCTCGCCGGGCTGGGCGTGCTGTTCAGACGGCGCCGCCCGGAAATCGCGGGCGCGCTCTAGCCGGAGGCTAGGTTCGAATGACCCGGAGGCGTTCGACCTCGTCGAGCGCCTCCGGGTTCTCCACCGACGAGAGGTCGCCCGGATCCTGGCCGAGCAGGGCGGCTCGAACGGCGCGGCGGACGATCTTGGCGCTTCGCGTCTTCGGGAGCGCGGATACGAACACGACGCGCTCCGGCTTGAACGCCTTCCCGAGCTCCCGCGCCGCGCAGTCGGCGACCTCGGAGGCGAGGCCGTCACCGGGGTCCTGACCGGGTTTCAGGACGCAGAAGACCCAGGCCACCTCGCCCTTCACCTCGTGGGGCACGCCCACAGCGGCCGCCTCGGAGACGGACGGATGAGCCACCACCGCCGATTCGATCTCTGCGGGGCCGATTCGTTTGCCCGCGATGTTGAGGGTGTCGTCGCTGCGCCCGTGCAGGAACCAGTAGCCGTCCTCGTCGACGGAGGCCCAGTCCCCGTGCACCCAGACGCCGGGCAGTCGCCGCCAGTATGTGTCGAGGTAGCGCTCGGGATCGCGCCAGAAGCCACGTGTCATCCCGGGGAACGGCTTGCGGCAGACGAGCTCGCCGACGTCGCCCGTGCCGACGAGCGACCTGCCTTCCGCATCGACCACGTCCATCGCCATGCCGAGGGCCGGGCCTCCGAGCGAACACGTCTTGATCGGGATCGCCGGCGTGGGCGAGAGGAAGCAGGCGCCTACCTCCGTCCCACCGGAGCAGTTGATGATCGGACAGCGGCCGCCGCCAACCTGCTCGAAGAGCCATCTGTATGGATCCGGGTTCCACGGCTCGCCGGTCGTCACGATCGTGCGCAGGGAGGAGAGATCGGCCTCGGGGTTGCCATGAGGGAGGAGCGCGCGAATGATGGTCGGTGAACAGCCGAGGATCGTCGCGCGCTCGCGCTCGATCAGCCGCCAGAGCCGGTCGGCCGGCTGGTCGGGCGCTCCCTCGGAGAAGATGAGGCGGCAGCCCAGCGCGCCCCCGCCGACGACCGTCCAAGGGCCCATGATCCAGCCCATGTCCGTGGCGAAGAGGATGACGTCGTCCTCGTGCCCGTCGGCCTGGTAAGCGACCTCGCGGGTGATCGAGACTAGGAAGCCACCCTGCACGTGGACGACTCCCTTGGGCTTCCCGGTCGTGCCTGACGTGTAGGTGAGCAGGTAGGGATGCTCGGAGTCGACCTCAAGCGGAGGCAGCGTGCCAGGGCCGAGCTCGGCTCCGTCCCAGGATCCGTCCGAGCGCGACCAGGTGACGACGTGCTCAACCGAGGGAGCCTCCTTCGCCGCCTCCTCGGCGGTTGTGCGCATGTCCAGCCACTTGGCACGCCGAAGCGAACGGTCGGCGGTGACGATCACCTTGGCCTCGGAGTCCTGGAGGCGCTGCGCGACTGCGGGAGCCGCAAAGCCCGAGAAGATGGGTACCTGCACGGCGCCGATGTGGGCGCATGCGTGCGAGGCGACCGCGACCTCGGGGCACATCGGCATGTAGATGGCCACGCGGTCGCCGGGCTCGACGCCAAGCGCGGTCAGACCCTCGGCGAGACGCGTGACAGCCCGGGAGAGCTCCCTGAACGTCCACTCCCGCCGCTCACCGTCCTCGCCGGCGAAGACCGCGCCTACGTCGGCGGGCCGCCGCTCAGCCCAGCGGTGGACGCAATTCCAGGCCAGGTTGAGCTTCCCGCCCACGAACCAGGTAGCCCATTCGGGGCCCTTCGAGAGATCGGCGACGCGGTCCCACGGCTGCGAGAACTCGAGCCCCAGGTCCTCGATCGCCGCCGGCCAGAACCAGTCTGGATCCTCCTGCGAGCGGCGCTGCAGCTCCCAGTAGTCCTCGAATCCGTGCCGGCGCATGAGGCGCACGACGTTGGCCCTTTCGAGCGCTTCCGCAGAGGGTTTCCACACGATTTCGGGCATGTGGCTCCAGTCTACGGTTGTGCTAACTTAGCCCGTACTAACTTCTAGGAGGTGCTCATGAAGGCGAGGATCCTGGCTCCGGAGAACCGCAAATGGTGGACGCTCGGCGCAGTCGCGTTCGGGCTCTTCATGATCATGCTCGACAACACGATCGTGAATGTCGCGCTCCCTGCCATCCAGCGCGACCTCCACATCGGCATCTCCGAGCTCGAGTGGGTCTTCAATGGCTATGCGCTCACCTTCGGCGTGCTCATGCTGACGGGCGGGAAGCTGGCCGATCTTCTGGGCCGCCGCCGGATATTCATCGTCGGCCTCGTCGTCTTCACGGCGGCTTCCCTGGCCTGCGGTCTCGCGTCCAGCGCGGGCTTTCTCATCGGAGCGCGCGTCGTGCAGGGCGTGGGATCGGCGCTGATGAACCCCGCCACGCTTTCCATCATCACCGCCACGTTCCCGCCGCGGCAGCGGGGCATGGCAATCGGGGTCTGGGCTGGAGTCGCCGCCTTGGCGCTCGCGATCGGCCCGCTCGTTGGTGGCTTGATCACGCAGCACATCAGCTGGAACTGGATCTTCTTCATCAACGTCCCGGTCGGCATCCTCGCGATCATCGTCACGAGGGTCGTGGTCGACGAATCCCGCGACACTTCGGCCAACCAGCGGCTCGACCTGCCGGGCTTGCTTTCCTCCGCCGTCGCGCTCTTCGCGCTCACGTACGGGCTGATCGAGGCGAACAAGTACGGCTGGACGTCGGGACGGATCCTGGGGCTCTTCGTGGTGGCGGTCGTCGGACTCGTCGTGTTCGTCGCGCTCGAGCTTCGTCAGCGGGCGCCCATGCTCGACCTTTCCCTGTTCAAGAACGGGACCTTCGCCGGTGCCAACTCCGTCATGTTGCTCGTCGGTCTGGCGATGTTCGGCGTCTTCTTCTACAACTCGCTGTTCATCCAGAACATCATGGGGTACTCGGCGGTGCAGACCGGCGCCACGTTCCTGCCCATGACGGGGTTGATCATCCTCGTCGCGCCGGTGGCCGGGAGGTTCTCGGATCGCGTGGGCTCCCGGTGGATGATGGGTGGAGGCATGGTGCTGCTCTCGCTCTCGCTCTTCATCTTCTCGCGCCTCGATGCGAGCTCGAACTTCTGGGACCTCCTCCCAGGGCTGATCGTGGGCGGATTCGGGATGGGCTTGGTGATGACGCCGACGACGGCCGCCGCGATGGGTTCCGTCGCTGTCGACAAGGCGGGCGTCGGCTCGGCCGTTCTGAACAGCATGCGCCAGGTAGGCGGTTCGCTCGGAATCGCAGTCATGGGGGCGATCGTCGCTTCCGAGGCTCACGCCCCTCCGGGCACTCCGCAAGCCGCCGCGGAGTTCGTGACCGGCTTCCAGCACGCGCTCGTCGTCGCCTCGCTCATCGCGCTTGCCGGCGCGGTCCTCGCCGTGGCCACTGTGCGCAAGTACCGCCACCTAGAGGCGCCCGCCGTGGAGGCTGCTGCTTGAGCACCACGCGCCTCCCCGCGGAGGAGCGGCGAGCTGCGCTGCTCGAGACGGCTTGCAGGCTCTTTTCCGAGGGCAGCTACCGCGGGACGACCACGGCCGACATTGCCCGAGAGGCCGGTGTGACCGAGCCCGTCCTCTACCGCCATTTCGACTCCAAGCGGGACCTCTATCTGGCCTGCCTCGAGGCGACCTGGGCCGGAGTCCGCGCCATGTGGGAGGAGGCCATCGCCGCGGAGCAGGATCCGTCGCTCTGGGTCGCGACGATGGGTCGCTCCTTCATCGAGTCCGAGGCGGAACGGCCGGTCATCTCCAACCTGTGGGTGCAGGCGATAGCCGAAGGGAGCGAGGACGCCGTCATCGGCGCTTACATGAAGGAGCACATGCGGGAGGTGCACGCCTATACCGTGGCTGTGATCAGGCGGGCGCAGGAGACGGGCGGGATCGAGGCCGAACGCGATCCCGACGCCGAAGCGTGGATCTTCATTGCTCTCGGGCTCCTGACCATGGCCGATCGGGTCCTGGACGGAGTCATGCGCGAGAGCTGGCCGGCAATCCGGGCCTCGCGCCTCCGCTGGATGACGGGGCGCGATCCAGGGCCGTTGGTCTGAATTCGGTATGCGCTTCACCGCCGGGTGAAGCGCCGCCCTTTCGGGGGATGACGCGGGCCGCCGACGGGGCAATGCTGCGTCCATGCTTTGCCGCTTAAAGGCGACGACCCGGAGACTTCGGCTCTGCGGCCCAGCCGATGCCTCCGGGTTTGGTGTCGCCGCGAATCTGGCGCGCCTCCCGCACCCCTCTGCCTGGCGTCCGGCCGGAATGCGAGTCAGTCGGACTATAGCCAGTCGGCCCCATAAGTCAAGTGAGCTTGTGAAGTAGATATTTCGCCGTATAGTTCACCTTACGAAACCATGCGCGATCAGTTGACCACCACGCCCCGCACCGCCCCGGCCGTCAGAACGACGCTCGGGGATCGCGTGCGCCAGCTGCGGATCGCGAAGGGCCTTACGCAGACGGAGCTCGCCGGCGAGCGCTTCTCGAAGGAGTACGTGAGCCAGATCGAGCGCGGCAAGACGCGCCCGACGGGCGAGACGATCGAGTGGCTGGCTGCGCAGCTCGGCGTCGACCAGAGCTTCCTCGAGACGGGCGTCTCCTCGAGCGAGCGCGAGCGTGTCGAAAGCGTCATCGCGCGTGCCGAGGCGGCTCTCGAGTCGAACTCGCACCAGGACGCGGTCGACGAGCTTGCGCAGCTCGGCGGAGCACTCGAGTCCGTGGCCGTTCCGGCGTTGCAGCTCCGCGCCCTCCTGGCAGACTCCTGGGGGCGCATGAACCTCGGCGAGGTGCGAGAAGCGATCGCCCGCCTGGAAGCGGCCCGCCAGCTCGCCGAAGCGCCGACGTTCAGCGACGTCGACCGAGCCGAGATTCTCTACCGCCTCGGAGTCTGCAGGTACAAGCTTTCCTCCATCTCGACGGCCGTCGCGCTCCTCAGCGAGGCGCTCGACCTCGCCGAGCGCTCGGGCCTCCCCGCCGACCGTCTGCGCTCGAACGCTCTTGGCTGGCGCTCCCGCTGCTACAGGCGACAGCGTGACTGGGAAGCCGCTCGCGAGGACGTCGAACGCGCGCTGAGCTCGCCGAGGGCCTCAACGACCGGCGCACGGTCGCCCACCACTACTTCCAGGTCTCGCTCATCGCCGAGCGCACGGGCCACTGGGTCCTCGCCCGTTCCTACGCCGAGCGCGCAAAGACCCAGTACGAGGAGCTCGCCGACCAGGCAAACGTCGGAAAGCTCCTGAACAACCTCGGCGGCCTCAACTTCCAGCTCGGCAAGCCGCAGGAGGCGATCCGTCACCTGAAGGATGCGTACCGCGTCCTCCTGGATGTCGGCAGCGAAGCCGACGCCGGGTACGTCGTCTCCTCGCTGGCGCAGGTTCACCTTCGCACCGGCGAGCCGAAGCTCGCGGAGGAACAAGCGAGGCACGCGCTCGAGCTCCTCGGTGACCGGGTTGACGTCCTCGATGAGATCGGAAACGCCCAGCTCGTGCTCGGGCGCTCACTCCTCGAGCAGGATCGTCTCGACGAGGCGGATGAGCTTTTCAAGGCTGCGGAGGCGAGCTTCGAGCAGCTCTCCTCGGTCAGCCACCGCGCCGCGGCGTGGGTCGCACAGGGCGACCTGGCTGTGCGCCGCGGCGAAGACAGGCATGCGGCGCACCTCTACCGGCGCGCGGCAGAGGCTCTACAGGACTTCCGGTTCTAGGAAGGGAGGTGACGTACATGAACGCACGTCAAATTCAGCTTCTCGTTCTACTGACGCTGCTGGCTTCGTTCCTCGCCAAGGTGCACATGGCGATCGGCTTCTTCGACGGTCACTAGCGGGGCGGAAGGATCTGGAGTCCTCGCGTCGAATGTTCGACGGCGCGCGACCTGAGACTTTCGACGATGGAACCACGTCCTTCCCTCCGCCCACTCGCCCCGTTGATCGGAACGCTGGCAGCACTGTGGCTCGTTACGGCCGGCCTGATCGCGGCGCAACTGCTGGCGGGTTAGCAGCTAGTCGTTCGGGCCTTCGGCCCCGACGTCGACCTGCATTGCCGCCCTCATCAGCTCCCGCAGGCTGACGACGCCTATCGTCCTACCCTCTTCGACCACCGGCAGGTGGCGAAAGCCCTGCTCGAGCATCGTTCGCATGGCCTCGTCGGCAGATGTCGCCTCCGTGGCGGTCATCGGATCCACGGTCATCCATTCACGCACGCGCGCCTCGCTCGTGTGCACGCGCCCGGCGACTGCCCGGAGGAGATCCCGCTCGGTGAGGATGCCGATCAGCCGCCCGGAATCGAGCACCACGGCGGACCCCACCCCGTCCTCGGCCATCCGCTCGGCAGCCTCTCCCAGCGTGTCCTCCGGCGCGACGGAAACCACCGCGCCTGTCATGAGCTCACTCAGACGCGTCATCCGCCGAGCATAGCCCCGCCGTGGCCCGCCCGCCAGACGGGTTTCCTGGATGAATCCGTGTGCGGGCCCCAGCGGTACAGTTGCCTGGAGTGCGTTATGTCCTCATGGCCGCGCTCGCGGTCCTGCTCGCCGCCTGCAGCGGCAGTTCCGGCGACACGGCGAGCTCCCCCGCCACGCAGAAGGGCGCACAGCTGCCCTCGTGGGTCAAGCAAGCGCTCTCGGCGAAGAGTGGGCCAGACGTGGCGGTGACGATGGGGTCGCAGGATTTCGCCGTCGGAGACAACCGCGTCGTCTTTCTCGTGGTGCGCGGGAACGGAGCGCTCGTCCAGGCTCCGACGGCGGCGATCGAGTACGCCCGCGACGGCGACGTGCCGCAAACCGCGAAGGCGACCCTGCAGCCGCTCGGCGCGCACGAGCATGCGCACGAAAACGAGGTCGAACCCCACGACCACCTCGACGTCACCGACGTCTACGTGGCTCACGTGCAGACGCCGAAGCCGGGCCGCTACTGGTTCGTGGCCGATCCGGCGGGCGAGAACATCCAGGCTGTCGGGACGCTCGAAGTGCAAAAGCAGTCTGTTTCGCCCGCGCTCGGCGCCAAGGCACCCGCGTCCGACAACCCCATACTGGCCTCCGCGCCCGCCAAGGACATCACGACCGCCCACCCGCCCGACACCGAGCTGCTCCGCTACTCGATCGCGGACTCCATCCAGGCGCGTGTGCCGTTCGTTGTCGTGTTCGCGACGCCGGAGTTCTGCGTCAGCCGAGTCTGCGGACCGACCGTGGAGGTTGTGCAGAAGGTGGCGAAGAGGTTCGACCGCGGCGGCGTCCGCTTCATCCACGTCGAGATCTATAAGGACAATGATCCGAAGAAGGGCTTCAACAGGTGGGTACAGGAGTGGAATCTGCCGACCGAGCCCTGGGTTTTCCTCGTCGATGGCAGCGGGGTGATCAGGGGCAAGTTCGAGGGAGCAGTCTCGGTGGCCGAGCTCGAGAGCGCAGTCCGAAAGGACCTTCTCGCCACTTCTTGAGAGTGATAGGATCGCCTCACTTCATTTCGTAAAGTAACTCTGGGAGGTGTCTGGATGGCCGAGAACGGCTACGCGAAGCCGGTGCTCGTGACGACCGATTGGCTGGCGGAGCACCTGGGCGACGACGGCATCGTCGTGGCCGAGGTCGACGAGAACCCCGACCTCTACGACGAAGGGCATATTCCCGGCGCGGTCAAGCTTCACTGGCGCGAAGACCTGCAGGATCCGATCGAGCGCGACGTCGTCGACCGCGAGACCTTCGAGCGCCTGCTCGGCGAGCGCGGGATCGGCAACGACACCGCGATCATTCTCTACGGGGACAAGAACAACTGGTTCGCGGCCTACGCGTTCTGGTACCTCAAGGTGTACGGCCATTCCGACGTCCGCATCCTCGACGGCGGCCGGCAGAAGTGGATCGACGAAGACCGTGAGCTCTCCACCGACGTGCCCTCCCCCGAGGCGGAGTCCTACAGCGCGCAGGAGCGCGACGAGTCCATCAGGGCTTACCGCGACCAGGTGCACGGATGGCTCGGCGAGTCGACCCGAGCGCTTGTCGACGTCCGCTCCCCGGGCGAGTACGCGGGCGACCTGATCGCGCCTCCCGGCTACGAGCAGGAGGGAGCGCAGCGCGGTGGCCACATTCCCACCGCAGCATCGATTCCCTGGGCCAGCGCCGTGCGGGACGATGGGACCTTCAAGAGCGCCGACGAGCTGAAGGAGCTCTACGGCGGCAAGGGCATCACGCCCGACAAGGAGGTCACGGCGTACTGCCGCATCGGCGAGCGCAGCGCGCACACGTGGTTTGTCCTGCGCGAGCTCCTTGGGTACGAGCGGGTGCGAAACTACGACGGCTCGTGGACGGAATGGGGCAACCTCGTGGACGTGCCCATCGAGAAGGGAGCGGGCTCCTAGGCCCGATCCAAGCGGTCGACTATCACGCCGCCGGTGAGCCGTTCCGCATAGTCACCGGGGGTGTGTCTCCTCTCGAGGGTCGGACGATTCTCGAAAAGCGGCGCTTCGCGGCCAAGCGCCTGGATGAAGTTCGCCGTCTGCTGGTCTATGAGCCGCGCGGCCACGCGGACATGTACGGCTGCCACGTGACCGAGCCCGAGGACGAGGCCGCCGATCTCGGCGTCGTCTTCTTCCACAATGCGGGCTACTCGACAGCGTGTGGGCACGGGACGATCGCCCTGGTCACATGGGCGCTCGAGTCGGGGCGTCTTGAAGGGGAGGAGCCGGAGACGCGCGTGGTCGTGGACGTCCCGTCGGGGCGGCTCGAGACTTTCGCGCGGGTGCAGGACGGGCGCGTGACGTCCGTCCGCTTCCGCAACGTGCCCTCCTTCATCGTGGCACGGGATCTCGCGGCGGCCGGTGTCTCCGCAGACCTCTCCTTCGGTGGAGCTTTCTACGCGTCGGTGGAAGCGCCGTTCCCTGTGGAGCCGGGAAACCTGCCGCGTTTCATCGAGCTGGGACGTGAGGTCAAGCGTGACCTCGAGGCGCAGCAGGACTTCGTTCATCCGCTGGAGCCCGAGCTTCGGGACCTCTACGGCGTCATCTTCTGGCAGGCCGAGGGGGTCGGCCCGCCGCTTGTCCAGCGAAACGTGACCGTCTTCGCGGACGGCGAGGTCGACCGCTCCCCGTGCGGGAGCGGGACCTCGGCTCGGCTGGCGCTCCTGGAGACGGACGGCGCGCTCGCCCGCGGCGAGGAGCTCCTCCACCGGAGCATCATTGGTACCGAGTTCCGGGCCCGCGTCGTGGGAGACGCCGTGGTGGACGGGATCCCAGCGGTCGTCACGGAGGTCGAAGGGAGCGCCCATTACACGGGTCGCCACGAGTTCGCACTCGACCCCGCCGACCCGCTCGGAGACGGCTTCCTCCTCCGGTAGCCGCGAACGGGATCGGGGTCCGGGATCGGGGTCAGACCCCGGTGTCGAAAGAAGACATGGCCCTACTCGACCCTCGCTTCATCCACGAATCGGCCGAATGCCTGGCGCGCTCGGTCTTCATCCGCCCCGAAGAAGGCCAGAACCCTGTCTGCCGTGTGAAGTGACGAGCGAGGGCCTCGAATCACGTCGCAGAAGCTGCTCCAGCGCCATTCCGCAGGCGATACGCAAAGACCAGCACGGACAGGATTCATAGCGATGTAACGCGTGAGCTCCAGGAGGTGCCAGTCGCTTTCGACGAGGACGGCGTGGAACCGGCCTTGAAAGACATGCCCGACGAACCCATAGTCGCGATTGAACCACTGCGCGTACTCGCCGTTGATGGTCTGCATGCCTGCGGAGAGGTCGGCCTCAGGGGTCTCGAGCAAGAGGTGGTAGTGGTTCTGCATCAGGCAGTAGCTATGGATCAACCACCGCCGGCGAGCCGTGACCTTCGTGACGAGTTCTAAGAAGAGGATTCGATCCCCGTCAGAAAGGAAGATCGGTTCCTTCCGGTTGCCGCGACAGGTGACGTGATAGATCCCGCCGGCGATCAGCCTGCGTCGAGAACGGGCCATGAAATCGAAGGTAGCGCTAGGCAATAGTCCGCCGATCCTCGACCGCGGTCCCGTTTCACTTGAGTGCGCCTTTTTCAACAGGCGGGGTCAGACCCCGCTGTCCTTTTTAGCCGCGCAGGAGCGGGCGCGTCAGGCACGTCGGCCCGCCGTCGCCTTTGCGGGAAATCTCGGCGCCGCGGTACACGCGCACGTCGACGCCGGCCTTCTCCATCCGCCGGCGTGTCTCGTCGTTCCCCTCGAGCGCGAGCGCCACGCGCGGGCCGAGCGCGAGGACGTTCGGCCCCATCGTCTCGAACTCCTCGTCCGGCACCTCGACCAGCTCGATACCGCGCTCCGCCAGGAGCTCCATGAGCCGGACGGGCATGAGCGGCGGGTAGGCAACCGCCAAGTCCACGTCGAGCGTCGAGAGTAAGGACATGAGGTGGAGCACCTCCCCGGCGCCGCGGAGGTGGGGCAGGTCAAACGCAGCCACGTCCACGCCCGGCAGAGCCTCCCCTAGCTGTCGGATCCCCTCGTCGTTCGTGCGGTAGCCGCGCCCCACGAGGAGGGTCCGCTCGTCGAGCCAGAGCGTGTCGCCTCCCTCCGCCATTGCAGGCGCGTCGAGCCTTCCGGCGATGGGCAGGCCGGCCTCGACGAAGTCCGCCGCCATCACCTCGACCTCTCCGCGGCGGCCCTCCTTGCCCGGCCGTAACATCACCGCGCCGTCGTCGGTCACGAGGGCAGGGTCGTAGACGTAGATGGCGTCCGGGTCCAGCGAGTGGGGGGTCGCAGCCACGACCACCTCCGCCCCCGCGTCAGCGAGGAGCGCTCGAAACGCCTCGTGCTCCTCTTCCATGCGAGCCGGATCCGGCTCACCGCGCCACCCGTAAGGCTTCCACGCCGCCCAGGAGCCGGGGGCAGGCGGCCGGACGAGCACGCGCCGGAGCTGGGCGACCATGCTCTGACAGCCATACGCATCCCGACCGCCCGCGGCAGTCGGCCCCTGAGCGGCTGCAAAGCTGCGCCCGGCCGCGTCCTCGGCCGCCCGCGTATTTTCTTTCAATACGCAGGCTCCCTGTGTCCTTGCCGGGCTTGCTTTTCGCGCGCCAGGGGGCCAATGGCGCGAGCGGCCTGGATGCGATGGCGGGCGGTAACCTCCATCGCATGGAGACTACTGCGCGGCTGACGATGCTCGACGCCGGCGGCGGCTGCGCGGCCAAGTACGCGGCAGGCCGTTTGGAGGAGCTTCTGGCCGGCTTCGCGCCCGCCTCTTCCGAGAATCTTCTGGTCGGGCTCTCGCCGGCCGACGACGCGGCTGTCTACCGCCTGGACGACGAGCGCGCGCTCGTCTTCACGACGGACTTCTTCCCACCCATGGTGGACGACCCGGCGCTCTTTGGAGCAATTGCGGCGGCGAACGCGCTCAACGACATCTTCGCCATGGGCGCGAGGCCGCTGCTCGCCCTCTCCATCGCCGCCTTCCCCGAAGAGCTGCCCCTGGAGACCGTGCGGGCGATCCTCGACGCCTCGGCGGAAAAAGTCGCGGAGGCCGGCGCGGTTCTCGCAGGGGGCCACACTATCCGCGACGACACTCCGAAGTACGGCCTCGCGGCGATCGGGACCGTGCACCCGGATGCGATCTGGCGCAAGAGTGAGGCTCGTCCCGGCGACGCGTTGTTCCTCACCAAGCCGCTCGGAACGGGGCTCGTGCTCACCGCCGCGCACAAGCGGGCGGCCCGGGAGGAAGAGGTTGCGGCGGCGGTGGAATCCATGACCGAGTTGAACGGGCGTGCCGCCGAGGCGCTGCGACCGTTCGAGCCGAACGCGGTCACGGACGTCACCGGCTTCGGCCTGTTCGGACACGCCCGTGAGATGGCCGAGCGGAGCGGTGTGAGGATCGTCCTCGACGCGGGAAGCCTTCCCGCCCTCCCCGGCGCGCTGGCGGCCGCCAGGCGCGGCCTCAAGACCGGTGGCGATCAGCGCAACCGCGAGTACGTCGCCGGCTTCCTCACCCCTGACGGCCTTCCCGACGACCTCGCGACGCTTGCCTTCGACCCCCAGACGTCGGGGGGCCTGCTCGTTTCGCTCCCACCGGAGCGAAGCGCGGTCCTCGCCGCGAGCTTCCAGGCGGAAGACCTTTTCCTTGCGCTCGTGGGCCGCGTCGAGGAAGGGAACGGCGTCGAGGTCGTCCTGTGATGGAAGCCGGCGCGAGCCGGCTCTCGCGGCTCAGACTTCGCGCCGCGTCTCCGGCGCTCTTCTATCGGCTTAGCCTCCTCGCCCTCGCCGCCCTCTTCCTCATCGTCGTCTCGGGCGCGACCGTCCGTCTCACCGGCTCGGGCCTCGGATGCGAGAACTGGCCACGCTGCGGGAGCACGTTCCTGCCGCAGAAGGACTACCACGCACTGATCGAGTTCGGGAATCGCGGCGTCGGCTTCGTGGTCGGGCTCGTGACCCTGGCCGCGGCGATCGGGGCGACGCGCGTCGAGCCGCTCCCGCGCTGGCTGCTCGCCGCAGCCTGGGTCCTGCCGGTGACTGTCCTGCTCCAGGGTGTCCTCGGCGGGATCACCGTCCTTTTCGAGCTGCATCCGCTGATCGTCATGGGGCATTTCCTCCTCTCCCTGCTCGCCCTCGCGGTCGCCGTCGTGGTCGTGATCGGCGCCTACGACTTCTTGCACGCAGCCAAGGCTCATTCGCCGCTTGCCGCCAACTGGCTCGCGCTTGTGCTCGTGCCCAGCGCCCTCGCGCTCGTGATCACCGGGACGCTCGTCACCGCCGCGGGCCCTCATTCCGGCGGGGAGAAGATCAGGCGATTCGGGCTGCTTCCCGACGCGCTCCACCTGCACGTCGGGGCCGCGGCGCTCTTCGGCATCGTCTACCTCGGTGTGGTCGCCTCGCTCTACTACGCGCGGCCGCGGCCTCGCACGGAGCTCCTCCTCGCTGGGGGCGTGCTGGTTGCGCTCCTCGCCCAGATGGCGATCGGAGACATCCAGTGGCGAACCCATCTGCCGTGGGGCCTCGTGCTGGTGCACGTCGCTCTGGCGACAGCGGTTTGGGCGGGTGTCGTTGCGCTCGCAGCCAGGCTGATCCTCAGATCGAAGCCTCGGCTGCCCTAAACTCCTTCCATCGGCAGACATCTCCGCATCGAGCGCCGCCCCTCTCTGCGCCGCCCGGTGCTCGTCGCCGCCTTCAGGGGTTGGAACGACGGAGCGCAGGGAGCCTCCTTGGCCGCCAGCTTCCTCGCGCAGGCCTGGAAGGCGCGCCGCTTCGCGGACATCGACCCCGAGGAATTCTTCGACTTCCAGGCAACCAGGCCCCATGTGGCTCTGGAGGAAGGCCTCACGCGCCGGATCGACTGGCCGGAGACTGCCTTTTACCATGCCTCGATTCCGGGTCTGGAGCGTGACGCCGTTCTCGCGCTCGGCATCGAGCCGAACTTGCGCTGGCGGACCTTCTCGGACGAGGTGGTGGAGCTCGCCCGCGACCTCGAAGTCGAGCTTGTCGTCACGCTCGGCGCGCTGCTCGCCGACGTGCCGCACACACGCCCCGCCCCGGTGACGGGTTCGGCGAGCGACCCCAAGCTCGTAGAGGAGCTGCGGCTCGCCTCGTCGCGCTACGAGGGCCCGACGGGGATCGTCGGCGTCGTCCACGACGCCTGTCGGCGCGCCGAGCTCCCTTCGGCAAGCCTCTGGGCCGCGGTACCGCACTACGCCTCGCTCGCGGCCAGCCCCAAGGCGGCGCTGGCCCTTTGCCTGCGGCTGGCCGACCTGCTCGGGACGGAGTTCGACCTCGCCGACCTCGAGCGGGCCTCCGCGGCCTACGAGACCCAGGTGAGCGAGGCGGTGGCCTCCGACGAGGAGACCGAGGCGTACGTGCAGCAGCTCGAGGAGCGGCGCGACGCGCTGGGGGAGGAGCTCGACATGCCGTCAGGCGAGACGCTGGCCGCGGAGCTCACGCGCTTCCTCCGCGAGCACGAGGCCCGGCGCGACGAGGAGAGCTCCGAGGAGGATGCCTAGCCGAAGGTGAAGGCGTAGGCCTCGGTTCCGGGCGAGAAGGAGAGGTCGAGCGTGTGGTTACCAACTTCCCCGGGCAGCTCCGCGAGCGTGTAGAGACGGTCCTCCGTCACCCGCACCGTTTTCAGCGACCGGCCATCGACACTCACCTGCACGGTTCCCGTCCGGCCGTCGGCCCCGAGCACGAGAAACACCTTGCGCGCGTGGAACGACAGCCGGAGCCTCGCGTCCCCGCCCGCGACGATGCGCTCCTTCTCGACCGTCCAGCGGCCGCCGTAGGCGAACGAGCTTTGCGGGACGACCTTGGGGATCGAGTAGTCCGCCTCGCGTCCCGAGACAAGCTGTGAGCCGACGAAGCGGTCGATGCGAGCCGAGCCGAGATAGGTCTCTGGCGTCAGGAGCTCGGTCGGCGTCTGGTCAGGGATCGAGGCCGACACGGGCTTCGGCAGCGCCTTCTCGGCGAGGAGCGTGCGGATGACGTCCTCGCTCCGTTGGTACTCGCCCTCTCCGAAGTGCGCGTAGCGGACGCGTCCCTGGCGGTCGACGAGGTACTTGGCTGGCCAGTACTGGTTGCCCCAGGCGCTCCAGGTCCCGTACCCGTTGTCCAGCGCGACCGGGTAATGGACTCCCAGTGAGCCGACGGCTCGCTCCACATTCGCGGGCACGCGCTCGAACGCGAACTCCGGCGTGTGCACCCCAACGACGACCAGGCCGGCGTCGCGATACGTATCGGCCCAGCGCCTGACGTACGGGAGCGTGCGCAGGCAGTTGATGCAGGAGTACGTCCAGAAGTCGATCAGGACGACCTTGCCACGGAGCGAAGCGAGGGTCAGCGGCTTCGAGTTGACCCAGCGGTCTATGTCCTGGAACTCGGGCGCCTGCCCGAAGTCGTGCAACCGGCCCTCGGGGAGGATGTGCCGGCGCCCCGCCACGAGCCGACCGATCTCCCGCTGCGCGGCCGCGGCTCTCTCGACGCGCTGGAGCGAGCGCGTGTAGCCGGGGACGTAGGTCGCGAGCTTCAGGTCGAGCCCGAAGACCATGAGAACGGCGGCGCCTGCGATCACCGCACCGAGCGCCTGGCGCACCTGTGGCGCGCGCCGGCGCAGGCTTTGGAGGTTTACCCCACTCTGGCCCGCGAGCGCGAGGAGCAGGAGGACGGCGCCTGCCCCGAGGGCGTAGGAGAGCGTCACGAGGACCGATTCGACCGAAAACCGGCTCGTCGCGGCGAGCGCGGCGACCGCGGCGATCACCGGCCCGGCGCACGGCGTGAACAGAAGCCCCAGGCTCGTTCCGAGGAGAAAGCCGCCGCCCGCGTCGCCCGGCGGACGCCGTCCGAGCGCCTGGAAGGGCCGCTCGACGAGGCGGCCGAGCGCCGGCACGAGCAGCGAGATCCCCACCAGGAGCACGACCGCGATGGCGATGTTCCGGAGCAGGTCGTCTGGGAGTCCGAGTGCCGAGAGCAGAGCGGTCGCCGCGAGCGTGAAGGCGGTGAAGCTCACCACCAGGCCTCCGACGATCGCGTACGGACGCCGCCGACCGCCTGTCGCTCCCCCCGCGAGCACGATCGGTAGCACGGGGAGGACGCAGGGTGAGATCGCTGTGACGACGCCTGCGACGAAGGCGACGCCTACGAGAAGGAGCACGAGGAGAAGTTAGCCGGAGCCGGCTGCTTCGGGCTGCGCAGCCTTTGGCTTCTGCGCCTGTTTCTGCTCTTGCGTCTTCTGCCCTTGCTGCTTCGGCTGCTGGTCGCGCTGCTTGCGCCGGCGCCGGCGCCGGCGGGCCTTGCCGGAGTGCTGCTTGGGCGCCGGGAGGTTGTCGGCGAGAGCGTTGGCCACGTCGTTGATCGAGCCGAGCCGCTCACGCATGCCGTCGATCAGTCGCTGGGCCGTCGGTGTGTAGGCCTCGGCCGAGGCGAGCAGCGCCACCGCGACGTGTAGAGGCTGCTCGAGAGCGACGTTGACGAGCCGGGCAGCGTTCTCCTCGTGCCGGTGGCCGCGCGAGTTGGTGAGAGCACCGAGCAACCGCTTCGCCTCCGGGAGCTCGGAACTGGCGCGCCGGTCCTGGAGCTTGCGAGTCGCGCGGGCGAGTCGCCAGGTCCAGCGTGCGACGATGTCAGGCGGGGCGTCCACCTTCCCTTCTCCGATTGCCCGCAAGAGGATGCGGACGCCCTGGACTCGGTCCTTGTCCCAGGTTGGCGCCGAGGTGACCATCGTGACCAGGTCGTCGAAGTCGGCGCGATCCACCGTGACCGCGACGCGGTCGCCGAGCGCCGACAGCCGCAGGCGGCGGTTTGGGTTTTCCGCAGCGCAGCTCATGAGGAACGCCTCGCGGCACTCCCTCGAGGCGCGTGCGAGCTTTTCGGCGAAATGCTGCCGCTCCTCGAAGCGCACCTGCCGCCCGGCGATGCGGGCCCAGAGAAGCTGCTCGTCCTCGGCGAGCTTGCCCGGAGCGACGCGCTCCCATTCTCGCGTGATGACGGCTACGCGTCGGCGGATGTCGGGCGTGACCGGCACGAGCCACGGCGCGGGAGAGAGCTTGCGGCGCGCTCGCCGCTGGACTCGGCGGCGCGGTGCGGGGGTGACGCGTGCTCCGGGGCGGTAGAAGTCGGAGTCAAGAAGACTGTGAAGGGTCACCGTGCGCTCGTTGTGGGTCGCGGCGTCGGGGACGAAGTCGACCACGACGCCCGCCTCCTTGCGAGGGTGGGTGCGCATGACGCGGCCGATCCGCTGCTGGTAGACGCGACGGCTCGCAGTCGGCGCGAGGTGCATGCAGACGGTTGCGCGAGGCGAGTTCCAGCCCTCCGCCAGGAGCATGGCATTGATGAGAACGTGGATCTCCCCGCGCTCGTAGGCGGCCAGCGTTTCCGCGAGCTTTACGGGCGGAGTGCGGCCGCTGACCGCCTCCGCCTTCATCCCGGCCGCCCGGAACTCGCGGGCGAGGTTGTAGGCGTGCTCTACACCCGCCGCATACACGATCCCAGGTGTCTGGTCGAAGCGGTCGCGGTAGAGGCTCGCCGCCGCCTGGTTGATGACGCTGTGATCGAGGACCTTGGCCAGGATCTCCTGGTCGTAGTCGCCGCCGACGATCGGAACCGAGGCGACAGCGGCCGCGGGTGGCACGCGTAGGCACCGCAGCGGCGCGATGAGGCCCCGGCGCGCGGCGTCCCCGAGCGGCAGGTCGTCGACTGAGGCCGGGAAGACGTCCGAGACCTGCTTGGCGATCAACTGCTCGGTCGCAGTCATCCCGATGTAGATCGGCTCGGGGAAGCTGCGAATGGCGCTGCTCGTCTTTTCACCGAGCGCCGTGTGGGCCTCGTCGCAGATGACGAGCTGGTAGGCATTCCTGGAGATCGACCCGACGTGGCGCGCGAACCACGCGTACGTCTGGATCGTGATCGGATTCCCGCGGAGCGGTTCCTGGCCTTTCTCGATCGCGGGCCGGAAGCGGTCCCCGTAGCCCTCGGTCGTGAGGTCGGTCGTGAACTGCTGCACGAGCAGGCGCCGATGGGTGAGGATCAGGATGCCCATCGTCCGGGCGGCCTCGACGAAACCGCCGGCCGCGATCGTCTTCCCGGATGCGGTGGGATGGCGGAAGCGGAAGCGGCGAATCGCTCCGGGATCCTTCTCGGGGGGAAGCTCGGTTACCTCGCCGTCGTCGGGAGCGGGCTCCTCGAACTCCTCTTCCTCTTCATCCTCCTCGACGGCCGGGTGGCCGTTGCCGTTCTCGGGCGCTTCCTCGTGCCGGGAGATCAGCTCGGTCAGCATCCCGGCGAGCGCGTCGATCTGGTGCCTCCGGAGCTCCGTCCCCGAAGCGAGGCGCGGCGGAAGGTCGGCGAGAACGCGCTCGAGACCGAGCATGAGCGAGTAGCGGATCTTCCACTCGGGCGAGGGAGTCCGCCGGCCGGCTTCCATCTCGGCGAGCGCGTCGTCGAGCGCGCGGCGGCGCGCCCGTCCCTCGGCGAGGGCTTCCGCGGGATCTTCGTCCACATGCAGGAAGGGCTCACCCGCCCAGGCTTCCGCCCGGCGGGCGGCGGCTGCCAAGCCGTCCGCCTCTACCGCAGCAACGGTCGAGTGCTCTATCGCTTCTTGCATAGGAGCAGCGCGCCTGCGCTGCCGGGAAACGAGGACTCCTGCGCGCGATCTTGGCGCGCGGGCCTGGTCGAACTATATCGCAGGCGAGAGCCGTTCGGGGCTAGTAAACGAGGCTTTCGGTAACCGCCCGCTGCTGGCGGACGGCCTTCTTCATGTAATCGTAGGCCTCTTCCTTCCGACCCTCGGCCTCCGCCAGGTCGGCGAGCTTGGAGTAGACCTCGATGAGGAAGCGGTTCGGGTTGCGAGGCTCGAGCAGCTCGGCGGCGAGCTCGTAGACCTCGCGGGCGCGAGAGCTCTCACCGAGCTCTTCGTAGACGTTGCCGAGAACCGTGTAGCTCCGCGCGGCGTCTTCGGGAGCCGCGTCGGAGATGAGCCCGGAAACTTGCATGGCGAGCGCAGCCGCCTCTTCGCTCCGTTCGAGCATGGCGAGGGCTCTCGCCTCCTCGAGCCTGTACTGAGCCCGCTCGAGCTTGTTCCCGCTCCGCTCGAGGAGAGGCCAGCCCCGCTCGAGCAGAACCAGCGCCTCGTCGGCGTTGCCACGGTCGAGCTCGATGTGGGCGAGCAGCTGGTGGCCGCGAGCCGTCCGGTACGTGTCCTCGGTCAGCAGGAGGATCTCGAGCGCCCGGCGAGCATAGTCGGCCGCCGTGTCCTGATCGCTGCGCTCGGCGTGGAGGCGCGACTGCGACCAGTAAAGCCTCGCGCGGACGAGCGGATCCTGGGATTTGTCCCCCAGCGCCAGGGCTCGGCCGAGGAGCTCCTCCGCCCGCCCGAGGTTCCCGCTGTCGATCAGCGCGGAGGCGAGGAGTACCGCGAACCGCATCGTCTCGATGTCGTCCTCGCGCGCATCCGCCTCGTCGAGGGCGGCCTGGAAGACGCCGATCGCGGACTCGAGCTCACCAACCATGGCGTACGCCCGCCCCAGGGCTTCGGCGACAGCGGCCCGCATCATCCGGTCGGTCATCCCGCGGGCCCGCTCGAGGAACTTGATTGCCTCGCGCGGATTGCCCCGGCGGGAGGCGAGCTGTCCGAGGCCGGCGTGCGCCTCCGCCTTCTCCGCATCTGTCACCGCCGAGACCAGAATCTGTTCGAACAGCTCTTCCGCGGCGTCCAGCTCATCGAGTCTGAGGGCGACCTCGGCCTGGGCGAGCTCGGCGCCGCGGACCCCGCGGTCCGCCGCGCCTGTCGCGAGATAGTCCTCGGACACGCCCAGGCGTTTTCCGAGCTCGCGCAGGAGCTGAAGGGAGGGGATCCGGTCGCCCGATTCGATGCGCGAGATGTAGGCCGGGGAGCAGCCCGAAAAGGAAAGCTGGCGCTGGCTGAGGCCGGCCCGTTCGCGCGCGTCCTTCAACCGCTCGCCGACGGCGGCGGCACTGTCGACATGAGTTGACTTTTGTCGTGGCATCCGAAACCTGTTATAAAGTCGAGCTGTCAATCCTGGGCCCAGGAGCTGTCAACGTCGGAAAGGACGGCTCCATGAGACTCAAGCTGGCGTTCGTTTGCGCTGCGCTTGGGACTGTTGCGGCCTTTGTGGCCGGCACTCCCTGGTGGTAGCAGCTCGTCGGTGTCATTGATTCGTTGGGGGTGGCGGGCCGGGTGGCCCGCCACTCTCTTTCTCTGTTTACGTCCATTTTGCCTTTTGGCGTGAACCCTCGATCGGGGTACTGGTTCGAAGCGCCGCGCATTCTGACCACTTTCTGACCCGTAACGCAAGAGCGAAGTCGTTTCGGCTCCAGAAAGAGGAAGGGAGCCCGCCTGCGGTGGCGGACTCCCCTGGAGCGTCAACGGCAATGACAATTGTCGTCGAAACGGTGTTGACGAGCATCCCCCAGACGGGGGCTGTCGAGCCGAATAGGCTCCAGTGCCATGGATTGGGACGCCCACGCGGAGCGCGAGGAGGGCCGCTACAGCGACGGGCTGGCCCGTTTGCCTGAGGATCTCGACGGGAGGCAGAAGCAGCTCGTACGCGTGGCCATGGCCGCCGGAGGAGCGGGGCTTGCCCGTCTCATGCAGGGTCGGTCGGCCGAAGCAGCCGGCTGGCTCTCACGTTCCGCCGAGCGCTATCGCCAGAGCTGGGACGGCGCCCCGGCCGGCAGCTGGGGGCGCCTCATCGGGGCGGTCAAGTCGCGCATCCTGGCCGGGGACTGGGAGGGAGCCGTCCAGGACGCCCGCTGGGCCCTCGAGCAGCGCCCACAGGAATCGGACTCGCCGATCGGCGCCTACGCGGCCGTGCTGGCATTGCTGACGCTCGCCGAGGACGAGCAAGCGGCCGCACTCGCGCCGGCCCTTCGCCACGAGGCGTTTCCCGAGGCCGTGGGCGACGCGCTCGCGTCCTTGTCCGCGCACGACCGCGACGCCTATGCGACTTCGGTCGCGCGAGTGCTCGAGTCCTTCGAGATCCGCGGGGACTACCTGGAGGACATCCCTGTCGCAGACACGGTGCTCGTGCTCGAGGCCCTGGCCGCGCGCCGTAGCTTGGCCGCCGGCCTCAAATCGGCACTTCTGCCTTAGAGGACGTCTAGAGCTCTTCGACGTCGACGGAGACGATCGTGTCCGGCTTGAGGAACCGGCCGTTCACGAAGGGCCAGTCGTCGCTGTCCGTCGACCCGAGTTGCTTGGTCAGTGCCTTGGCGTAGCCTTTCGCCTCGCCGATGTCCTCGCACTCGGCCACGGTCATGCGCTCACCCAATGTGAGCCGGATGGAAACGCGATAGGCCGCCGCGGGTGCGGCGGCCGGAGGGGGAGTGTCGTCCTCGAAATCTTCGTGCATCTGCCCGTTCGACTGCGGGAGGCTCTGCGGCACGAACGGCTCCGTGGCGAGCGGCGCCAACTCGGGCTCGGGCTCCGGCTCGGGAGCAGGCGCCGGCGCCTCGAACGCGGGCGCCTCGAACGCGGGCGCCTCGAACGCGGGCGCTGGCAGCTCAGGCGCTGCCTCCATAACAGGCTCGGGCAGAGCTTCGGGCTCCGGCTCGCGCTCGAACGCGGGCTCCGGCTCGGGCACAGACTCAGACTCAGCAGGCGCGTCGAAGCTGTACTCCGAGGCGTCGAAGTGCGGCGCCGCTTCCTGCTCGGGCGCAGCTTCGATTGTCCGGTCGGCCTCGAACGCCGGCTCCGGCCCGGCTTCGAACTCGGCGGCCGGGAGCTCAGGCTCGGCGGCAGGAACACTCGTGTCGACCCGCGGCGGCTGAGGCTCAGGCTCAGGGGCCGCGGCGGCAGCCTCGTAGGTGCCGCCGAAGATCTCGCCGATAACGTCGTTCAGCTCGCTGCGCGCGACCACGATGAACCGAGCTTCCTGTCCGAGCGCCTCGCGGATGTTGCGGTTCAGGACGTCGTTCGTCGGGTCGGCAACGGCGACGATCGGAGTCCCTTCCTCGAACCCGATCGGCAGCGCCGTGAACAGGCGTGCCTGGTCTTCGGACAGCAGGCGGGCCGCGTCGGGCTCGATGCCCCGCTCGCGCAGGCTGACGAAGGGTAGGCCCTTCTGCCCGGCGAGAAGCCGCGTCAGGTCCTCTTCCTTGATCAGGTTGCGCTCGACGAGGATCTCGCCGAGCCGGCGTCCGGTCTTGACGCCCTCCTCGAGGGCGTTCTCGATCGTCTCCGCGGGCAGGAGTCCTGCCCTGAAGATCAGGGTTCCAAGGGGTGCGTCGGGACGCTCTCTCAACGGGGTGCTCATATGCCGCAGATCTCAGTTGCCGCAGTGCTCGGGCGGGTTTTTCGCCCTGTCTTCGACTATCGGTGAGGGAACGGTGGGAGGTATCACCCTTTCGAGGGGTTGCTCACCGTTCAGCCCGGATTCTCACTAAGATTTCGCCGCGACGAAAAATAGGTTTCGCCAATGAACAAGGCCAGACAGGCAACCAGCGACAGATGGACGACTGACGGACGCCGGGCGACGGTCGAGGTCGGGGACGTCCTTCCCGGCGAGGCGGCGACCCTCCGGGCGGCTCACGAGACACTGCGCGGCGAGCGCCGGGGCCTCCGCGGGCTCTGGCCCTTCCTCGGGCCCGCGTTCGTCGCCGCAGTTGCGTACATCGATCCGGGCAACTTCGCCACGAACATCGCAGGCGGCGCGAAGTACGGGTACCTGCTCCTCTGGGTGGTGCTCTCGGCCAACCTCATGGCGATGCTCGTGCAGACCCTGTCGGCCAAGCTCGGGATCGCCACAGGCAAGAACCTGCCCGAAACCTGCCGCGACCATTTCCCCAAGCCAGTGTCCATTGTCCTCTGGCTCCAGGCGGAGGGGATCGCGATGGCAACAGATCTCGCCGAAGTGATCGGCGCTGCGCTGGGCCTCCACCTCCTCTTCGGAATGCCTCTCTTCCTCGCGGGCCTGCTGGCCGGCGCAGGGGCGTTCGGGATCCTTGCGCTCCAGCGCTACGGATTCCGCCGGCTCGAGGCCGCAGTCGCCTCCCTTGTCGGCGTCATCGTCGTGTCGTTTGCGCTCGAAGTGCTTATCGCGAAACCGGACGGCAAGGAAGTCGCGAAGCATCTTGTCCTTCCCAGGTTCGAGGGGACGGAGTCCGTGCTGCTCGCCGTCGGAATCCTCGGCGCCACGGTCATGCCGCACGTCGTCTATCTGCACTCCGCCCTGACGCAGAACCGCATCGAAGGCCGTGACGAGGAGGAAAAAAAGAAGATCCAGCGGTTCGAGCGAATCGACGTGATCATCGCGATGACGATCGCCGGGCTCGTGAACATCTCGATGCTGGCGATCGCGGCGGCTGTGTTCTTTGGCATCGGCATCGAGTCGATCGAGGATGCCTACGCGAACTTCGAGCTCGAGCTGGGCTCCGGGGCGGCCATCCTCTTCGGAATCGCGCTGCTCGCCTCAGGCTTCTCCTCTTCGTCCGTCGGGACGATGGCCGGGCAAGTGGTCATGCAGGGCTTCATCAACCGCCGGATCCCGCTGTTTCTGCGGCGCGCGATCACGCTTACCCCGGCGCTCGTGATTCTCGGCATCGGGGTCGATCCGAGCCGCTCGCTCGTCATCAGTCAGGTCGTCCTCTCCTTTGGGATCCCGTTCGCGCTCGTCCCGCTGGTGATCTTCACGAGCCGGCGCAATTTGATGGGGTCGCTCGTGAACACGCGCCTGACCACGGGCGCAGCGTGCGGGGTCGCGACGCTCATCATCCTCCTGAACCTCTTTCTCCTCTACGAGACCTTCGTCGGCTAGCGCTCGGGGATAGCGTTCACCTCGACCGGCCTAGCAAAGGGGAGACGATGAGAGACGACCTTGTAGTCGGGAACGAGTTCCCCGACATCAGCCTGCCCGAGCACACGGGCAAGGAGCTTTCGCTTGAGGTGATCGCGCCACAGCAGCCGCTCGTACTCGCGTTCGTGCGCGGTTGGTGGTGCCCGAAGGAGCAGATCCGGCTCAGGAAGCTCGTCGACGCCCAGGACGAGCTCCAGCGGGAGTACGGGCGCATCGCCGCGGTGACCGTCGACGAGCCCTACGTCAACGGAGCTTTTCGCGCCGGCATCGGCGCCGACTTCCCGTTTCTCTCGGACGAGGAGCGGCGGATCGCCGGTGAGCTCGATCTGCTGGAGCTGACGGACGAGCTGCACCGGCCGTTTCTCCCGTATACGTTCGTCCTGGACTCCAACCGCATCATCCGCAACATCTGGTGCGGATTCTGGTACTGGGGTAACCCGACGATCGAAGAGCTCCGGCTCGCTCTCCGCGAGATCACTCGCGCGGAACAGCCAACTTACGACCCGCAGCGTGTCTGGGCTGCGGGTGGCGCCGCCCCGGCGGACGCCGGGATCGAAGGCGAGGTCGTCTGGATCCGGGAGAACAGCCAGGGGCAGGAGCTCTGGCGGGGAGTGCACGAGGGTGAGGTGCCGGAGGTCGGCGACGAGCTCGGCCGCTCGATGGTGGACGGCCGTCCCTGGGTCGTGCGGGCAATCGAGCGCAAGGACGGCCGGGTGGGCATCCACCTCAGCAAGGAAGGGAAGAGCAGCGCCGATCCCCACGAGGTCGGCCACCACATCACCGTGCCGCGCTAGTCGCTTTTGGACCTGCCCGGGGTCTGACCCCGGGCAGGTCCGATATGGACACCGGGGTCTGACCCCGGTGTCCCGACTCGGCTGACGCCGTCAGGCGACCAGAAGGCCCGTGGCGTACATCACGGCGATCCCGGTCAGGAAACCGCCGATGACGTACCCGGAGGCAAGACCGCCCGGCGCTCGGCGAGCGACGAAGCGACCGACCTCGACGATGACCTCGAAGGCGGCGCCTGCACCCGCGGCGAAGAAGAGCACACCGAGGAAGTCGTCGGTGAGGAACCCGCCGACCCACGCGCCGACGATTGCGGGCCCGCCCGCTACGAGCGCGAGCAGCGCGAGCCGGCCGATGCTTGCTTTCTTCTCCTCGGCCGCTGGAGCGGCGATTCCGAGCCCCTCGGTGATGTTGTGGACCATGAAGCCGACGACCAGGAAGGTTCCCAAAGTGAGCTCCCCCAGTGCGAAGGACGAGCCGATCGCAAGCCCTTCGCCGAGGTTGTGAAGCCCGATCCCGACTGCGACGAGCGTCGCAAGTGCGAGGCCCCCGAGCTCGGTGTTGCGGCGCGCCCCTCCTCCTGCGCCAAGCCGCTGGGCGAGGAACGTGAGGGCAAGGTAGCTGGTCGCCACGCCGATCAGGACGAGACCAGGACCGCCTAGGGCTCCAGGGAGTGCCGCCTGGCGCTGGAGTGCCTCGGCGAGCGCCTCGAGGGCAAGGAAGGCGAGCAGGCCCCCCGTTAGGGCCATGAAAGCGGCCAGCCACTGCGGAGCCGCGCGCCGGAGGGACGGCAGCCACAGGAGCCCGAGCGCCACCGGAACGATGCCGACGAGGAAGCCGACGAGTGCGTAACCGAAGAAGCCCTTCGGCGAGGCGCTGGGCGTCTCGACCGCGGCTGCGATCTCCTCCGTCGTCTCGATTCCGGTCGAGCTCGTCACACCGACCGCGATGGGATCCTCCTCGACCCAGTCGAAGGGGATGACGATCGTCGCGGAGCGAAGCCGCTCGAGCCGCTGCGGGCCATCGACCGAGAAGGGAACGATCGCGTCGTCGACCGAGACCAAGGCGATCGTAAGGTCGTCACGCTGAGGGTTCGTGACTCGGATCCTGATCTCGCCGGGCTGGAACTCGACCCGGCGGATCTTGAACTCGTCGACCGGCGGCGGGTTGCGCCCGAGCAGCCCCAGAACGGAATCGCCGGCGGCTGCGAAGACCGAGACTGCACCGACGAGCAGAAGGATCGGAACCAACGCCCAGAGGCGCCAGCCGAGATCGCCCGCCCTACGCTTCTCCGCCGCCGAGCTCGACTCCATCAGTCGACGACGTCGAAGAAGCCCATCCAGCCCAGCTCCGCGAACTCGGATTGGTGTGCGTGAAACATGAACTTCCCGGTGTTTGAGAAGTCGATCTCGAGGATGCAGCGCTCGCCCTGGCAGAGCATGACGGTGTCCGTGTACTCGAACTGCTCGGTCGAGCCGGTGCGGTAAAGCCGGAAGAACTCGCCGTGCAGGTGCAAAGAGTTGATGAGGTCGAACTCCGTCAGGTTGGCGAGGTAGATCCGCACGGTCTGCGAGCGGCTGACCCTGATCGGATACTTCGCGTAGTAGAACGTGAGCCCGTTGACGGTGTAGAAGTTGTTGTTCCCGTCACCGTCGGTGTCGTAGCCGTTCATCACCATGACGAGCTCCTGGGCGGGCGGGCGAGGCTTTTGGGGATCGACGATGAAGGCGCCGTAGAGGCCCTTGTGAATGTGCTTCTTGAGCGGTGTCGCGTGGCAGTGGTAAAGGTGCATCCCGTAGGGGCGAGCGGGAAACTCGTACGCGAAGCTTTCGTCCGGCTCGACCACTTCGAAGACGCCGTCCATGTTTGCCGGGTGAATCCCGTGAAAATGGATCGTGTGCGGGTGCGAGCCGGCGTTCACCAAGTGGACGCGCAGAAGGTCGTCCTCGGTCGCCCGGATGATCGGCCCCGGAACGGTGCCGTTGTACGTCCACGCGTTGAACGTCACTCCCTTGGCGACCTCGATCTGCTTGTCGGATGCGACAAGGGTGTATTCGCGCACGCGGCCCGGCTCGTGCGGCAAGGCCTGTGCCGGGAAAAGAAGTTCGTCGAGGTCGTGGGGTCCACCCGGCGCTGGCGCGGCGTCGCCAATCATCGCGGCATGCCCGCTGGCGGCATGCTCATGCCCGAGATGCGTCGCCTCCCGGTTGCTGGCCAGGAGGGGTGAGGACGCGAGGCTGCACAGGGGCCCAACCGTCACGATCGGCGCGGCTCCGGCTAGGAGCCGACGGCGAGTGAATTTTGAATTAGACACATCTAAATCCTAGTTTCGCTGGTGCGAGACAGCAAGTCGTTGCCCGCAGGCGGTCGGCCACCACATCATCGCCGCGCTAGTCGCTTTCGGACCTGCCCGGGGTCTGACCCCGGGCAGGTCCGATATGGACACCGGGGTCTGACCCCGGTGTCCCTTTTAGCCGGCGAGCTTCTCGATCGTCTTCGACGCGAGGCGGTCGAGTGCCTGGACGGCAAGCTCGAGGTGCTCCGGCTTCGTGTCCTCGAGCTTCGTGTGCGAGAGGCCGCGGAGGCTCTGGACGAAGAGCATGACCGTGGGGACGCCCGCGCGGGAAACCTCGGCCGCATCGTGTAGAGGGCCGCTCGGAAGGCGGTGCGACTGCCCGGCGACCTCGTTGACGGCCTCGTCGGCCAACGCGATTAGCTCCTCGTCGAAGAGGATCGGCTCGATCGCCCAGACCCGCTCCCATTCGACGTCGACGTCCTCCTCGTTTGCGAACCGCCGGCTCGCGTCGTTTGCCTCGGCGAGCATGGAAGCGAGCTTCCCGGCGTCCAGATGGCGTTGGTCGAGGAGCACAGTGCAGGTCTCGACCACCGAGGTGACGATGCCGGGCTTCGTGACGCAGCTTCCCACCGTGCAGACCGCTCCATCGCCCGTTCGTTTGGCGATCTCGCGGATCTCGAGCGCGAGTTTGGCAGCGCCGCCGAGGGCGTCTCGTCGCTTGTCCATCGGGGTCGAGCCGGCGTGGGCCGCCTGGCCGCGGAACGTGATCTGGTGGCGTTCCACGCCGAACGTGCCCAGCACGACACCCAGCGGGAGGTCGAGTGCCTCCAGCACCGGGCCTTGTTCGATGTGGAGCTCGAGATAGGCGGCCGCGCCGTGGAGGCGGCTGCGCGCCTCGAGCGCGCGGTCGAGGTCGACGCCATGCGCAGCGAGCACCTCGGGAAGCGCCTGGCCGCCTGCGTCCCGGCGCGAACGCAGCTCGTCCTGGTCGACCATGGAGCCCGCGGCTGCGCTCGACCCGAAGAGGCTCCGGCCGAAACGAGCGCCCTCCTCGTCGGCCCAGTTGACCAGGCGTACGGTGACGGGCGGCTCCCCCTCCTCCGCGATTCGTCGCAGGACCTCTGCGCCGGCGACGACGTTGAGCGCGCCGTCGAGCCAGCCGCCGTTGGGCACGGAGTCGATGTGGCCGCCGATGAGGAGAGCGCGTTCGGAGCTCCCGCGGGCCGTGAACCACTGGTTGCCCGCTTGGTCGATCTCCTCTTCGGCCGCCAGGGGCTCGAGCTTGGACGCCAGCCATTTCTTGGCCTCGACCCACGTGTCCGTCCAGGCAACGCGCTGTGCGCCCTCCTCGTTGCCCGTCAGCTCTCGGAGCTCGCGTAGCTCTGCCACCGTGCGGCCTGGGTCAAGCGCCACGGCCGAGGAGCTTATAAAGTCGCTGCATGGGACGCGGATCGAGGGCGATTCGACGGTGGAAGAACGACCGCCAGCGCAAGAAGAAGGAACGCAGCAAGCGCAAGGCGACTGCTCGGCCGGCGAAGTAGCCATGAGTGTCGTCACGGCCGTTCACCTGTACGTCACCGACCTCGATCGCTCGGTCGACTTCTACTCGCGGCTGCTCGGCTACGGGCCGGCGGCCGCCTATGACGAGGGCGAGAACGCTCATAGCGCTTTCTTCGTGCTCGAGCAGCAGACGTTCCTCGTGCTGACGTGGGACACGGACCGTGGGAGGGAAGTGGGCGGGGCGGTTCGGCTGGAGCTGGCCGCCGAAGATCTCCAGCGGGAGGTCGACCGGCTCGAGGCGCACGGAGTCGGAAGCGGGACCATCACCCGAACGCGCTTCGGCACCGAGGTCTATGACCTGACCGACCCGGACGGGCACCTCGTCCGCGTCGGTCCGGCCTGGACACTGCACGCCATCGAAGGCGCTGTCTAAGTCTCAGTCTCAGGCTTCCTCCTGATCAACCCGCGGTCGGGAGATCAGCGGCCCTCGCCGGAAGAGCTCGCCGAGGAAGCTCGTCGCCTTGGGGTGGACGTCCACGTCCTCGGCGAGGACGACGACGCGACCGAGGTTGCCCGCCGAGCGGCCGAGTCCGGAGCGGAATCCCTGGGAATGGCCGGTGGAGACGGCTCGCTCGCGGCCGTCGCGGCGGTCGCCCTCGAGCGCGACCTTCCGTTCGTCTGCATTCCGTTCGGGACGCGGAACCACTTTGCCCGAGACCTCGGCATCGACAGGGACGACCCGGTCGGAACCCTCGCGGCCTTCCAGGGCCGCGAGCGGCGGATCGACGTCGGCGCGGTCGGCGAGCGCCTCTCTCTCAACAACGTCTCGCTGGGGCTCTACGCGAGCTTCGTGCACGACCCGGCACGGAAGACACGCAACCGGCTCATGGCCTTCCTGCGCATGGCTCCCGCGGCCCTCGGGCGAGGCCGGAGCCCCCTGGACGTCTCATTCGAGTTCGAAGGGAGGCGCGAGCGACGCGCGGCCCTGGTCGTGCTGGTGGCGAACAACGACTACCGCATCGAGACCCTGGCCGACCTCGGCGAGCGCGCCTGCCTCGACGAGAGCCTTCTGCACGCGTATGTGATCGAGGCTGTCAGCCGCCGCGCGCTGCTCGCACTGCTCGCGCGGGCCGCCGTCGGAAACGTCGGCGAGGCCAAGGGCCTGGTGGAATGGGCCGCGGAGCGCTTCTCCGTGGAGTCCTCTCGTGCGCGGCTCCACGCCGCGATCGACGGCGAGCCCGTTGTGCTCGAGACTCCGCTTGCGTTCGAGGTCGAGCCGCGCGCGCTACGGGTCCTGGTGCCGCCGTCCGGTGCGCAGAGCGGCGTGGAGTAGCCACCAGGCTGCGAACGCGTAGGCGCAGCCCACGACGGCGTCGACCAGGTAGTGCTCACCGGTGTACACGATCGCGAACACGACTCCGAGGACGAGCAGCGCCTGCGAGACGAAGAGCCAGCGTGGGAGCCGGTGCTTGCGGATTACCAGGAGGCCGATGACCGGCCAGGCCGCATGGAGAGAGGGCAGTGCTGCCACGATGTTGTAGCTCCCGGGTGCGTCCTTGCGCGCCGCGAGGTCGGTGAGGCCGATGTCGTAGAGCCCCTGCTTGATCACGTGGTGCACGGGCGGGATGAGCCCGTGGTCAGCCGCTAGCCACGGGGGCGCGGTGGGCGCCAGCACGAACGTGATCTCGCCGAGGAGCGAGACGATGAGAATCCCGTAGAGGAGATCGGTAAAACCGCGTCCGCGCCAGAAGGCCCAGATGAGGAAGGCGAGCAGCAGCGGGGCGAGAAAATGCGAGATGTACATCGCGATGGAGAAGACCTCCAGCACCCCTGTCTTGCCGTGATAGAGGTGCTCCTGGAGCCAGATCGTGGGCAGGGAGCCAAGGCTCAGCACGCGCTCCGCCTCGATCTGGGGCGTGTAGTGGACTCCAACCCCAAGATCCGGCACGGCGCGAGCGGTCACGATGTACGCGACAAACACAAGCGCGACCGGTACCCAGTCGCGCAAGAAGCGCCCGCCCCGGTTCGTGTAGAGCGCGAAGGCGAGCATCGCGAGGACGAAACCGACCGGCGAGAGCTTCTTGTGGAGCACGCCTTGCACGAGCACGAGCCCCGCGAACACCATGAGGAGGAGCGCAGAGCCCTGGCGAAGCCTGAGGGCTCCGGCGTTGCTCGGCTCGTCGAGGGTGACTACCAGACCGTCCAACGCGGCGACCATGCGTCGGACCGGCGCCAGCGCGCGGCCCGTTCGCGAGGCGGTCTCCGCGTGCCGATTCGAGGGCGCGTGCGTCGTCACCGAGAGAGCATCGGCGGGCAGATCACGCGCCTGAACCCCTAGTTCCTATCGCGCAGGAAGAGCTGCTCGCCGGGGCGGATGCCGCGGCGGCCGGCCTCGCCGGCGGGGAGCTCGACGACGCCCTTGGCTCCCTTGCAGGCAGCCACCCTCCAGGGCGCCACGACGGGCGACACCTTCAGCACGTTGAGGTCGCGGTCGAGCCACACAGCGTCGATCGGGAAGCGCATGAAGAGCATGTGGATGGACGAAGCCGGGCGGAGGAAAAGACCTTCTCCACCAGGAAGCTCACGTCGTCCGAGAAGGCCCTTCAGACGTGTGAGCGGTGTCTCCGCCAGAAGACACCGCTCACATACCGGGCTGCCGTCCTGGCGCTCCAGGCGCAGCTCCTTCATCGTCTAGTAGCCGACGTGGATGTGGTCGTAGTGGTCGGCCAGCGGGAACGACGGGCCGCCCAGCCCGAGCAGAGAGATGACCTGCTTCGGGCGGAGCCCCACGGGCAGGAGGAGGATGTTGCGCACCGCCCGCTCTGTGATGCTGCCGACCTGCTGATGGCCGAGGATCGACTCTCCGCCCAGCGCGGCAATGTCGACCGCGAGCCCGTACTTGTGGGCCGAGATGACGCCCGGGCGCGAGTACAGCCGGTGCCCGCTGTCGAGGCTCGACACAGTGATGGAGCCGTGTGCCTCCGCCATGTACAGCATCAGCACGAGGACGCGGACGTTGATCCGGTGGTTGGCGACGTCGTCGCGACCACCCGCGTAGATGCTGAGCCGCGAATCGTGCAGCACCCGCCGCTCGAGCGCCGGGGTCTGGGCCTTGAGGCCGCGAACGAGGCCACGCAGTCGGACGGCGCGGTTGTAGTTGGCAAGCGCTACCGAGCGGTCCGCGAAGGCGGTTCGTCCGCTGAAGGCCAGAACTGCCCTCCACTCATTCGCATTGGCGCGGAACGCGCGGAGCTGCGAAGCAAGGGAGCGAAGCTGCCTGAAGCTCGCCGGCCGGGAGCTCTTGTGCCCCTGCGCCCGGAGCACGCCGAGAACCAGCGCCCAGTCGACGTGACTTGCCCTTGACGCGCGCACAAGCTGCCGGGCAAACGCGGGGGCGAGCCGCTTCGCGGGCGGGGTCGGATCGCCGAGTTCCCGGTGGAGCCAGACGACGCCGTAGCCGCTCTCGTTGTCGAACTCGAGATCGGCGGGGGAATCGTCCTCCGACGTCACGCCGACGTCGCTGTTGGACTGCGACTCGTCACCCGCATGCGCGGGGGAGCCGGGACCGGCCTCGGGCTCGTCGCTCTGATCGTCCGCGCCTGAGCCGTCGTCGCCTGCTGCGCCGGGATCGGAGGGCTCGCCGGAACCGGCGGAACCCGAACCGTCGCCGGTTGGCTCGCCGCTCTGCTCGTCTGCGGGCTGCTCTTCGGCCGGAGCCGCAGAACCGTCGTCCGCGGGCTCGCCGGACTGGTCGTCTCCGCTCGGCGCCGGCTCGAGAGCTGGGTCGGGCGCCTCGTCGGCGGGTGCCGGATCCTCGGCTTGGCCGTCCTCAGCGGCTGCGGGGTCGCTCGACTCCTCAGGCGCCGCCTCGGTGGACGTCGCTGCGGTGTCGGTCGTGTCCTCGAGCGCGCCTACGACGAGATCGCCCGCCCCGGCCGAGAAGGCCGCGCCGGCGAAGAAGAGCGTCGTGAACGCAAGGGTCGTGGCGAGGCGGCGCTTGCTGAAGCCGCGCTTGTTGAAGCCGCTCGCCTTTGCGCGCGTGGGCTTGTGGCCGTCCTCAACCGCCGTCGTGACGATCTCAGGCTCGGCGCCCGTGAGCGCGCTGTTCTTGCCGAGGGCCCAGAGGAGCCACCCGGCGATAGTGAAGAGAACGAGGCGGAGGACGAGCCGCCGCGAGGAATTCCTTTGTGGCATTGCCTTTGCTCCCGTATTCGGGCGCCGAGGCCGCCACTTCGGCGCGGATCAATTGCAAACAGTCCGTTTCCGCAGACGGACGTGACGCAGAGAAGCGGCGATTCGAACGCCGGTCATCCCCCAACAGGAGGGTTGAGGGTCAAATCTCCCCCAACAGGAGGGTTGGGGTTCGAATCCCTATGGAGGGGGATTCCTTGCGGTCCTGACTTGGACGATGCTCGGAGCAGTTTGTCGGAGTCGTTGCGCGGCGGAGCGGTCACGCCGAGTACAGGGAGGTCTCACGTCGTGACCATAGTCGCTTGCCATATCCAGTCGGCTTTCGACTGCCCGAGAAGTTTCACCTTCGACTCTGAATTTTCCGTTTCTCCGCGCGCTCCTAGGCGTGCCCGGGATGACGAAGGGAGGTGAATCCGCAAATGAAGTACTACGGTTATCTCACTGAGCTGATCGCCGCGATTCGCCGGCATGAAGAGGGTCAGACCATGGCTGAGTACGGCGTGATCCTCGCCGTCATCACGGTCGCCATCATCGCCGCGCTCGTGCTGCTTGCCACCGGCATTCTCGACAACATCAACAACGTGGTGAGCGTCCTCTAGCTAGACGCGCAACGCAGTTTGGCGAGGGGCGGGCTCTTCCAAGCGACGAAGAGCTCGCCCCTCACCAACAGAAGAACTAAGCAAGTCGACAGTAATCCCGAAGAGAAAAAGAGCAATGGCTTTCAAAAAGTTTCGGCGAAAAAGAGAGCAGGGGCAGACGATGGCGGAGTTCACGCTGGTCCTCCCGGTGCTCGCGATCCTGCTCTTCGGAATCATCCAGTTCGGGATCGTTTTCAACAATTATCTCGCGGTCACGGACGCGGTCAGAGCCGGCGCCCGCCAGGCGGCGGTCGCCCGCTTCCTGCCCGCGGCCGACCGCGAGGCGAAGGTCGAGGAGAAGGTGCGAGCCTCGGCCGAGAATCTCGACCAGGACATCCTGGAAGTCAGCGTCGAGCCCTCGGACGACTGGGAGCCCGGCTCGGACGTCACCGTCACGGCCACGTACGAGTACTCGATCAACCTGCTCGGAAAGGTCGTCAAGGACGGCCTGCTCACGAGCAAGACGACGGAGCGTGTGGAATGACCAGGCACAAGCAGAACTGCGGCCAGGCATACGTCCTCACCGTCCTCTTCCTCGTGGTGCTGCTGGGCATGGCCGCAGCGGTGCTCGACGCCGGTTCCTGGTATCGCGCAGACCGCGCGCTGCAGGCCACCGTCGACGCAGCCGCATTGGCGGGTGCGCAGGCGCTCCCGGAGGATTCCGGTGAGGCTAGTGCGCTGGCCAATGAGTACGCCACCAAGAACGGCGGCGGCTCGATCGCTGTCTCCTTCGACTCAGAGGTCTTCGATGACGACACGATCATCGTCGAGGGAAGTCGCCCCGCGCCTGGCTTCTTCGCCAAGGTCTTCGGGGTCGACTCTGTGACCGTGAATGCGCGTGCGAAGGCCCGCGCCGGTTTACCGGCGGCCGCCAAATGGGTCGCTCCGATCGTCGTCAACGAAAAACACGAGATGCTCCAGAACTGCCCGGACGACCCGCCGTGCAAGGGAGATACCAAGCTCGACTACTACCACCTCAAGAACAAGGGTGAACAGAATGACGGCGCCGGCTCCTTCGGCTTCATCAACCTGACCGGCGACAACGGCGTGGGATCCAACGAGCTCGGCAAATGGATTTCGGAAGGCTTCGACCAGTTGCTCGAAGTGAACCAGGATTATCTCGTCTCAACGGGTAATCCCTTCAGCTCCACCAACATCAAGGGCGCCCTCGACGAGAAAGTGAAAGAGGGCGACATTCTCCTCTTCCCGGTATACGACACGCTCACGGGGGCGGGAAACAACGCGAAGTACCACATCGTCGGGTTCGCGGCGTTCGTCATCACGTCGATGGACCTGACGGGCAACAACGAGAAGTTTTACGGGCATTTCGTGAGTGTCACCTGGGAAGCAGTCCAGGCCGGCACGGTGAGCTCGGCCCCTCCGAACTTCGGAGTGAAGAACGTCTCGCTGATCGATTAACGGCAAGTAACCGAACTGAGAAAGACGTGGTGCAATGACTTACCGCCTTCGTAATATCGCGATCGCCGCCGCGCTTGCCGTTCTCGCGGCCGTGATCGTCAGCTTCTACGTGAAGCAGCAGAAGCAGGACCTCCAGAGAGGCCAGACGCTGACGGCTGTCTTCGTGGCCAAGGAGGACATTCCCGCCGGTACGCCGGGCTCCGAGATCGCGGGCAAGGTCGAGCGGGTCGAGGTGGCCAAGGACGCCGCGGCGCCCGGCGCGATCGTCGGGCCCGAAGACCTCGAAGGCAAGGTCTCCACAGAGCAGATCTATGCGAACGAGCAGGTCAGCCTGCTGCGCCTCGCGAATCCGACGGAGCAGGGGATCCGATCCAAGATTTCCGGCAACCTGCGGGCGATCCAGATCCCGGGAGACTCGAACCAGCTCCTGCTCGGGACAATCCAGACGGGCGACCACGTGGACGTGATCGGCGCATGGAAGCTCCAAGGGGACGGGGACCAGAAGATCGCCCGCATGATCCTGCGCGACATCCTCGTGCTCGAGGCGCCTGGGACCACCGGGGACACGAACCGTCTCTCGTCCAGCAAGGGCGACAACGCGATCATGCTTGCGGTCACCGACGCACAGGCCCAGAAGCTGTTCTGGATCTTCACGAACGGCGAGTGGGCGCTCGGTCTCAGGCCCACCAAGGATCCTGCCGATAGTCCTGAAGGGCTCGAATGGTCGGGCACGGTGCTCGCCGACGGGCTTACGAAGGAGCAGCTCCAGAAGCTTCTGTTCGACCCGTTCTCGGCTGAAAGGACGGGCTCGCCATGACGCTCGAGACACAAGTAACCACTCGCGAGAAGGTGCGCGTCTTCGTCACGGGCAGCTGTGACGGGCTCGCCGAGCTTCGCGACGCCCTGGAACGCCACGGCGAGGTCGAGATCGTGGGCTGGAGCGACAGCGTCCTCGATTCCGCCTCGACGCTCACGGGCGGGCACCTGCAGGTCGTCCTCCACGGGACGCGCAGCTCCACGCTGCCGAGCGACGAGCTGGCGGCCATCCGCGAGCACTCCCCGGCGCCTGTGATCCTCCTCGCGTCCGGCGAGTCGTCCGTCCTCCTGGACGAGGCGCTCGACGCCGACGTATCGGACGTCCTTCTCCTTCCCCAGATGACAGAGAACGTCATCTTCGCGATTCGGAAGGCGAGCCACTCCGGCCGCAAAGCCGGAGGGGGGCACGGCCGTCGAGGCCGCGTCGTGACCGTGTTCTCACCAAAAGGCGGCACGGGCAAGACGGTCACTGCGACGAACCTGGCGTCGAGCTTCGCGAAGTATGAGGGCAAGAAGGCCCTTCTACTCGACCTCGACCTCCAGTTCGGCGACGCCGCGATCATGCTCGGGATCGAGCCGGAGAAGACGATCTACGATCTGGTCGTCGCCCCCGGCGAGCTCGACTCCGAGAAGCTCGCGGGCTACACGACGCGCCATACGTCCGGCCTCGACATCCTTCCGGCGCCGTTGCGGCCGGAGGACGCCGAGCTCGTGACCGAGGCCAAGCTCGCCCGGCTTCTCGAAGTCGCCCGCGAGTCATACGACGTCATCGTTGTGGATACCTCGCCGTTCTTCCACGGCCCGATGCTCGCCACGCTCGACCGCACCGACGAGCTCCTGCTCGTCTGCGGCCTCGACGTGCCCACGCTGAAAAACGTGCGCCTGAGCCTGCAAACGCTCGAGCTGCTCGCTTTCCCGTCCAACCGGATTCGCGTCGTCCTGAACCGCGCGAACTCCAAGGTCGGGATGAAGCCGGGCGAAGTCGAAGGCGCCCTCGACGTGAAGGTTCGCTTCGAGCTGCCGAGCGACGGCAAGGTGCCTCTCGCCGTCAACCGGGGCACGCCACTGGTTCTCGCCGATGACAAGGCCGACTTCTCCCGCTCCGTGCGGGCGATGGCCAAGGCCCTTCTCCCTGTGGAGGCGGTGAAGGCTGGGCAGAAGCGGAAGCTCTTCGGCCGGGCATAGCCATGGGACTCCACGATCGCCTCAAAGGTGGGTCCGGGAACGGCGATGGGCTCGGGCCCGAGGAGATTCTCGGTCAGCGGGCCGAGCCCTCCGTCAGCGTGCAGGCCGAGCGCACAGCTGTCGATCCTTACGCGGAGCTCAAGACCCGCGTCCATCACGCGTGCATCGCCAAGCTCGGACCCGAGCTCTTCGCGGCCGAAACGACCGGCGACCTCTCGGAGCGCGTTCTCCGGGCGGTTACCGAGCAGCTCGCCCTCGACCGGACGCCGCTGACCCGCGAAGAGCGGCGCCAGCTCGTCCGGGAGATCACAGACGACATCCTCGGCTACGGACCGCTCGAGCCGCTGCTCCGCGACGACTCCGTCACAGAAGTCATGGTCAACGGATCGGACCGGATCTACATCGAGCGGAACGGCAAGATCCAGCAGGCCGGCGTCACGTTCGTCGACGACGCGCACCTCCTGCGCATCATCGACAAGATCGTCTCGCAAGTCGGTCGCCGCATCGACGAGGCCTCTCCGATGGTGGACGCGCGCCTGCCAGACGGCAGCCGCGTGAACGCGATCATCCCGCCGCTTTCGCTTCGCGGGCCGACGCTCACCATCCGGAAGTTCTCGCGCGACCCGTACACGATGGACGACCTGATCAACTTCGGCACGCTGACGCCGAAGGCCGCGCACTTCCTGGCCGCCTGCGTGCAGGGCAAGCTGAACATGCTGATCTCGGGAGGTACGGGTACCGGTAAGACGACGACCCTGAACGCCCTCTCGGCCTACGTTCCCGGCGACGAGCGCATCGTTACGATCGAGGACGCAGCCGAGCTCCAGCTCCAGCAGGAGCACGTGATCACGCTGGAGGCCCGGCCCGCGAACATCGAGGGTCAGGGCGAGGTCAAGATCCGTGAGCTCGTCAGGAACGCACTGCGAATGCGTCCCGACCGGATCATCGTGGGCGAGGTCCGCGGCCCGGAGACCCTGGACATGCTCCAGGCGATGAACACGGGCCACGAGGGTTCCCTGACGACGATCCACGCCAACGCTCCGCGCGACGCTCTCGCAAGGCTGGAAACGCTCGTCCTCACGGCCGGCGTCGACCTGCCTCTGCGCGCGATCCGCGAGCAGGTAGCGAGCGCGTTCGACATCCTCGTGCAGATCTCGCGCCTTGTTGACGGCTCGCGCCGCATCAGCCACGTCACCGAGGTCCTGCGCATGGAATCGGATGTCATCACGCTCCAAGACATCTTTCTCGCACGGCCTCCTGACGAGGAGGCGGCCTCGGCCCAGATCACACGGCTGCTCTCCCCTCTGTCCTGCACCGGCCTCAAGCCGCACTTCCTCGAGAAGATGGCCGCGAACGGTGTCACCCTGCCGGCGACGTTCTTCCAGCAGGAGGACCCGAACTTCCGGCCGAGCTTCACCGCGGCGAGCTACGGCGGATTCAAGTGAGACGGGTTGCCTGCGCAGTCCTGCTCGCGGCTCTTGTCCTCCCGGCGGCCGCTCTAGGCGCCGGGGAGGTCAAGCACGCCAATGCGACGAACTTTCCGCACGTCGAGCTGACGGTCGTCGCGCCCTCGTCGACTCAGACCCCGCCGAAGATTCGGGAGAACGGCCGGCCCGTCGCCGGGCTCGAGGCCACGAACCTCGGCTCCTCGAAGAGCGTCGTGGTCTGTATCGACCGCTCACACTCCATGGCGGGACAGGCGATCGCAGACGCGACGAGCGGTGCCCGCGCCTTTCTCGCCGCGAAGTCTCCCTCCGATCGGATCTCGATCTGCGCCTTCGGCAGCGAAGCTGAATCGTTGACCCGGTTCTCGACGTCGACCATCGACTCCGACACCGTTCTCCGGACGATGTACGTGGACACGGTCAAGGGCACGGCGCTCTACGACGCAGTCGTTCAGTCCGCCCATCAGTTGGCCACGGAGCCGAGCGGGGCGCGGGTCCTCGTTCTGCTGTCTGACGGGGCGAACTTCTCCGAGGGCGGGGCCACGATCGACGGCGCCATCCGGGCTGCGAAGAACAACGGCGTCGCCGTCTACGCAATTGGCATCGAGGCCGGGGGTTTCAGGCCCGAACCGCTCCAGAGGCTCGCGGATGCGACCGACGGCAACTACTACGGAGCCGCCTCGACAGAGGCGCTCGCAGACGTTTACACGTCGATCGCGGAGGACCTGCGCCGCACCTGGCAGCTCGACTACGTCACTTCGGCGCGGCCCGGCGATCTGCTCGACCTGGTCGTCAAGCTCCCCGGCGGCGGCCAGCTCACCGCTCACGTGACCGCCCCCGGGGACGCGCCCGCGGTGGCCGCCAAGCCCTCTCCGCTCCTGCCCGACTTCTTCTACACGAGTGACTGGGGTCTCCCGGTGCTCGCGGGTGTGGTCGCTCTGCTCGCGCTGATCGCGGCCGCGTTCGCGCTCGCATCGCCGAAGGGAACCTGGCTGCGCGGGCGGCTCGATCCCCACGTCGCGGCGACCCGGACGAAGGCCCTGAAGCGGGAGCGCGAAGGAAAGCGCTTCGCAATGTTCTCGGGTCTCTTCAAGGCAACCGAGAGCGTCTTCGGCAACCTCAAGCAATGGAAGAAGATCGACACGCTGCTCCAGCGCGCCGACGTGCCTCTCAGAACGCCTGAGTTTGCCTACATCATGCTCGGCTTCGGCCTGCTCTTTGGGTTCTTCTCGGCCGCGTTGAACCCGCAGCTCTGGTTCATGGCCGTCAGCTTCGCCGTTGGGGCCTTCCTCCCGTACGCGTTCCTCTCCTACAAGGCGCGCAAGCGGCTGAAGACATTCGACGAGCAGCTTCCCGACATGCTCGTGACGATGGCCGCCTCCCTGAAGGCGGGCCACAGCTTCCGCCAGGGCGTCCAGAGCGTGGTGGACGAGGGGGTCGATCCGGCAGCCAAGGAGTTCACGCGCGTGCTCAACGAGACGCGGCTCGGGCGGCCCATGGACGACGCACTCGCCGAAATGGCGGCACGTGTCGGCTCGAAGAACTTCGAGTTCGTGATGAGCGCCGTGACAATCCAGCGCCAGGTCGGAGGCTCGCTCGCCGGGCTCTTCGACATGGTCGCCGACACCGTGCGCCAGCGGCAGCAGTTCCACCGCAAGATCCGCGGCCTCACGGCGATGGGACGCATGTCGGCGTACACGCTGGTCGGCCTTCCGTTCTTCGTCGGGCTGGCGATCTATGTGATCAACCGCGAGTACATGAAGCCGCTTCTCACGACTTCCACCGGCCACAAGCTGATCATCCTGATGTTCGTGATGATGACGATCGGCTCGCTAATGCTGAAGAAGATCGTCTCGTTCAAAGGCTAGGAGCTCATGATCTTCCTACTCGTATTCGGTCTCGCTTCTCTCGGTCTCGCCGCTTACCTGATCGGCGAAGTGGCAACTCTCCCCGCGCGCCAGCGCGAGGGCAGCCTCCGCCGGGCCGCGACCTACGGCCATCGGCGCCGGGCCGCTCCGGGTCAGAGCCAGGAAGGCTTCCGCGAGCGGGCCGTGGAGCCAATGAAGATGGGCCTCGCGCACGCAGTCCTCAAGCTCAGCCCGCGCATGACTGTCGACAAGGTGAGCCGTCGGCTGATGGGGGCGGGCGTCGGTCGCGCATTCTCTCCGACGAGCTTCCTGGCGAGCAAGGCCGTCTTTGCCATTCTTGGCTTCCTCGGAGGCACGCTCCTCGGTGGCGTCGCGGGCAAAGGCTCGCTCGGCATCCTGCTGGCGCTCCTCTTTCTCTTCGTCGGCTTCATGCTCCCGGACATGTTCGTCTCGTTCAAGGCGCGGGGGCGCCGCGATGAGATCCGCGCGGGGCTTCCCGATGCGCTAGACCTACTCGCCGTCAGCGTCGAGGCCGGGCTCGGATTCGACGCTGCCATCGCGAAGCTGACGGAGCACATGGAAGGTCCGCTCGTCGACGAATTCGCGCTCTCCCTGGGCGAGATGCGCATCGGCGAGACGCGCCAGCACGCTCTCGAGAAGATGGTCCAACGCGTGCAGGCTCCGGAACTCGCCTCTTTCGTGCGGGCGATCATCCAGGCCGACCAGCTTGGTATCTCCCTCGGACGCATCCTGCGCGTGCAGGCGACCGACACGCGCAACAAGCGTCAGGCCGCGGCCGAAGAGAAGGCCATGAAGGCGCCGATCAAGATGCTCTTTCCGACGGCGCTCTTCATCTTCCCGTCCATGTTCCTGATCATCCTCGGACCGGCGTTCCTCAACTTCAAGGGCATCTTCTTCTAGGCCGGCGAGCGTCGATGTCCGAAGACGACCAGCCTCGCAGCGACACCGAGACCGGGTTCGGGACTGGCCTCCGGGCCAAGCTCGTGGGCCGGCCTGACCACAACCGAGCAGGCGACAAGGCTGTGGCCACGGCGCCCCTCCAGGAAGTGGGAGCTCCGGCGGCGTACGGCGAGTCGAACGGCGACACGGAGGCCCTCAGGGCCGAGCTGGCCGCCGCGCTCGAGCGTGAGCGCGAACTGCGCACCGAGCTCGCGACCCAGAGCGTTCTCCCAACCACCGACCTGAGCCCCCTCGAGGCCGAGCTAAACACCCGTTCGGCGGAACTCGACGCCTGGGCCGCCCGGCTGGCGGCCTCGGAGACCGAGCTCGAGGAGCGCGAGCGGCGTATTTCCGAGCAGGTCACGATGGTGCGAACCGAGAAGGAGCGCCTCTCCGAGATCGAGAACCGCGTGGTTGGGCAGGACGCTCTCAGCGCCGAGCGCGAGGCGCAGGTGGAGGCGAAGCTCCGCGAGCTGAGGGACGCCGAGCGCGAACACGAGCGGCTTCAGAGCCAGGTGCAGAAGCAGGCATCGAGCCTGGGCGGCCAGGAAACCAAGCTCGCCAAGCGCGAAGCCGCGGTCGAGGCCCGCGAGGCGGAGCTGACGGCCCGGCAGGACGCGCGCGAGCGGTCGCTCGCGGCGCGTGAGGCCGCCGTCCGCGAGCAGGAAAAGGGTTACTCGGCCGCGGAGGCCAAGATCGCGCACAGGGAGCGGGAGCTGGCCAAGCAGCTCGCCGCAGTGACCGCCAAGCAGGAGGCGCTCGAGGAGCGCGAGGCAGACCTCTTGAAGAAGCAAGAGCGGCTTCGCAACGACGCCACGCGTCTCGAGACCGAGCTTTCCGGCCAGGGCAAGGCGACCCAGGATGCGCTGGCTCGCCTTAAGGAGATGGAGACCCGCGAGCTGGAGATCGCCGCGCGCGAGGCCGAGCTCGGTCGTCGAGAGGCCTCGCTCGGGCGCGTCGAGAAGGACTCCGCCCGTGGTCGGGATCTCGAGGAGTACGAGGAGCGCCTGCGCGAGCGCGAGAAGGAGCTGGCCGAGCGCGAGGCCGAGCTCCAGAACGGCGAGCAGCTCACCGACTCCCAGAAGAGTCGCCTCGAGCGCAAGGAAAAGCGTCTCGCAGAGATGGAGGAGACGATCCGCGACCGCCTACGGGAGCTCGACGACCGCGAGGAGCAGGTCGAGCATCGCGAAGCCGGCGTCGAGGCCGACCACGACATTCGCGAAGACAAGCTCGAGCGGCGCGAGCAGGAGCTGGCCGAGCTCGAGGTGCGCCTCGCCACCAAGGAGAGCGAGCTCGCCTCCTACGTCCAGCAGATCCAGAGCCAGCTGAAAGACCGCGAAGCGACCTGGTGGAACAAGGTCACCGGCGACGACGCGCCTGAAGAAGCCGCCTGAGAGTCCTCGACGGCGGCCGCTCTAGCCGGGCGGAGCCTGGCTCCGCGGGCCGCCTGACGCCGCTGACCGCAAGATGCTTCGCCCTCGGGACTCGGCCGTGCTATTTGCACTGTCCGTCGTCCCTCGGGCTTGCCTCTCTTGTCAGCGGCGCCCCAGAACCCTCAGGAATCTAAGCTGCTGCCCCGTGGCGGAGAGCTTCCCGCCAGCGCTCGAGCGCTTCCCAGCAAGCCACGGTGTCGCCTGACACCTGCGCCCCTAGCTCTGCGGGACTCCCGGCCCAGTGCAGCTCGGCGACCTTCTTCTCGTCGGGGTCGGGCTCGGCGTGCGGCAAGAGGCGGGCGTGGTAGACGACGAGCGCTGAGCCCGAGTCGTCGTTGACGCACACAGCAACCGGGCGGAAGCCCTCGAGGTCGTCTTCCTCGAGCCCGATCTCCTCGGCCGCGTCCTCGAGGACCGCGGTTCGGGGTTGCTCGCTCGGTGTGAGCCCTCCGGAGGCTGATGCCGTCCAGAGGAGGGGGTCCCGGCCGATCGAAGGTCCGCGGAGCTGGAAGAGAACTGGCCCCTCCGCCCGCTCGACGAAGAGCTGGACGCCGAGCGCGAAGCCGAGCCGAAAGGCAAGCGTGGGCTCCTCGAAGACGACCATCGCCTCCGCATAGCGTCCCGCGCGGCGCAGGATCGCGCCGTCGGCCGACACCCCGTGGCAGAAGGCGATCGGCCCGTCGAAGCGGCTCGGTGTCCTGGAGAGGAGGCGTTCTGCGTTCCGAAGCGCCTGGCCGACCGCTGGGTCGGCCGGAAGCGAGAAGGGGAAGGGACGGAAGCGAGGCTCGCCGTCGAGCAGGACGATTGCACGCATACGGGCGCAACCAAGTGTGACTGGACCATCGGCTTGGAGGGAAGGACGCGGGGGTGGCGAGGCTGAGGAGAGTCGATTGCTCAGGACCTGGGATCGAGCGTCGCCGGCGCGGCCGGGGTTTCGAGTACTTCGCGAACGGCGAGCGGATCGAAGACACTGAGATCCTCCAGCGCATCCGCGAGCTCGTCCTCCCGCCCGCCTGGGAGAACGTCTGGATCTGCCCGTACCCCATGGGCCACATCCAGGCTGTCGGCACGGACGCGGCCGGGCGCCGGCAGTACGTCTATCACCAGCGCTGGCGCGAGCGACGCGACCAGGAGAAGTTCGACGAGATGATCCGCTTCGCTCGGGCGCTTCCGCGCGTGCGTAAGACCGCCGCCGGCCACCTCGGCCAGAAGAAGGTGACGAGGGAGCGTGTGCTCGCCGGCGCGGTGCGCCTGCTCGACCGCGGATTCTTCCGGATCGGGACGGAGGGCTACGCAGAGCAGAACCAGACGTATGGCCTCGCCACGATGCAAAGGCGGCACGTGACGCTCCAGGAGGACGGCGTCCTGAGATTCGACTACGTCGCCAAGGGCGGCAAGCGGCGCGTCCAGTCGATTGTTGATCCGGAGGTGTACGCCCTCGTCAAGGTTCTGAAGCGCCGCCGGGGAGGAACCGGGCTACTCGCCTACCGGAACGGGCGCAGCTGGGTCGACGTCCGCTCCGACGACATCAACGACTACATCAAGGAGATCACTGGAGAGGACTTCTCGGCGAAGGACTTCCGCACCTGGAATGCGACCGTCATCGCCGCCGTCGCGCTCGCCGTCTCCGGTCGCGCGGCCGCCACCAAGACAGCGCGGAAGCGGGCGGTCGCGCGGGCTATCAAGGAGGTCGCCCACTATCTCGGGAACACTCCGGCCGTCTGTCGCGCGTCCTATATCGACCCGCGCGTCTTCGACCGCTATCACGACGGATTCACCATCGGCGGCGCGCTCGACGGGCTCGGGGAAGCCGTGGCTCTCGGCCAACCTTCCTTCCAGGGCGCGGTCGAGGAAGCTGTGCTCGACCTGCTGGAGGAGGAGCGAACGTCCGCGATCGAGAAGGTCGCCTAAAGGTCGCGAGTCCTGGCCACGGCGTTCCCGTCACGTGTAGCGTCCAGGCCTATGGCCAAGCTGGCGCCGGAGGAGATGTGGAGACAGATGCTGACGGGCAACTACCCCCGTCTGCACGGCATGCGGCGAATGTGGGGCGCGCTCCCCTCCCCGCCGCGCTGCAAGCTCTGCAACGCCCCTTTCCGGGGGCCTGGTGGCGTCCTGATGCGGGCCATTCGTTACGGCCCCTCGACGTTGAACCGACGGCTCTGCAAGTGGTGCATACGGGCGGTTCACAAGCATCCCGGGGGCGCTGAGGTCGAGATCTCAGTGCTGTTTGCGGACGTCCGCGGGTCGACGGCAATCGCGGAGCGCATGCTGCCTGAGGAGTTCTCACGCTTGATGTCACGCTTCTATGGGGCGGCGGCCGAGGTGATCGACGAACGGGATGGCATCGTCGACAAGTTCGTCGGAGACAGCGCAGTGGCGCTCTTCATTCCCGGCTTCGCCGGGAGCGACCATGCGGCGGACGCGATCGCGGCCGCGCGGGGCCTACTCGAGCAGATCGGCAACGAGGGGTCAGAGCCATGGATTCCGGTCGGCGCCGGCGTGCACACCGGCCAGTCCTTCGTGGGCACCGTCGGGGAAGGCGATGCCCGAGACTTCACGGCCCTCGGCGACACGGTCAATATCACCGCGCGGATCACGGCCCTGGCCGGGGCGGGTGAGATTCTCATCAGCGCCAAGGCAGCCACGGCCGGCGGACTCGATACAACCGGGCTCGAACGACGGACGCTGGAGCTACGTGGCAAGGACCAGACCGTCGACGCGTGGGTTGTCAACGGCTCGAGTTGAGAGCCGTCGTTTATTCAGAGGCGGGTAGGCCGGAGGTGCTCCGCGTGGTCGAGCGGCCTGTTCCGGAGCCGGGACCGGTGAGGTTCGTGTTGCAGTGCACGTCTCGGGCGTCAACCCCACCGATTGGAAGGCTCGCCGTGGCAGGGGCAGGGATGGGCAGCTTCCGTTTCCCGAGGTCGTGCCGAATCAGGATGGGGCTGGAACCGGCCGGTTAGTTCGTGATCGTTTTCCCGCGGCCACATCGTCGCCGGCACCTTCAGGTTCTGGAGCTTGAAACCGCCGCGGGGACGGCGGCGTCAGTCGAGCTCGGTCGGGAGCTTGAACACTGTGAACAGCTCCGGATCGCCGGCGAAGCCGGTGATGCCCGCGATGCGCTCGCCGGCTATCGCGAAAACCATGATCCCGTAGGCGCGGGGCGGTTCCGCAGGGGACTCCTGAACGTACGCGGCAAGCACCGGCTGCCTGTTCGCGCGGGCGGGCAGCAGCCGGATCAGGTCGAGGCGACCGCCCAGCGGCACCGTGGCGAAGAAGCCGCCGATCGCTGCGGGTCCGGCGACGCGCATTTGCTCGGGCGGCATTGTCATCAGCGCGTCGCCTGCCAGCAGGGATGTCAAGCGCTCGATGTCGACCGCCTCCCACGCGTCGATGAAGCTGCGCATGAGCGCCGCCTCCGCGCGTGCGTCGGCCGGCGTGTGCACGCGTGCGAGCGTGCCCTCCCGACGCTCGCGCTCGACTCGGTCGCGTGCGCGCTGCAGCGCGCTGGTCGTCGCCGCGACGCTGATGCCGAGGGTCTCCGCGGCCTCGCGCGCCGACCAGCCCAGTACGTCCCGCAGGACGAGCGCCGCCCGTTGTCGCGGGGGCAGGAGCTGCATCGCTGCCACGAAAGCGAGGCCGATCGTCTCGCGGCGCTCGGCCTCGCGCTCGGGCGTCTGCGGCTCGAGCAGTACGTCGGGATACGGCTGCAGGTGCGCGTCCACCGTCGCCGACCGGCGGTCGCGCTGGTCGATCATCCGCAGGCAGACGTTCGTCGCGATCCGGTAAAGCCACGACGAGAGCTCCGCGCGCGGCTCGAAGCGCTCGATGCCGCGCCAAGCGCGCAGCATCGTCTCCTGGAGCGCGTCGTCGGCGTCGTGCACGGATCCGAGCATCCGGTAGCAATGCGCGTGCAGCCGGCGGCGCAGAGGCGCCGTCAGCTGGACGAACGCCTGCTCGTCGCCGGCCGCGGCCGCGGTCAGCAGCTCCATGCGCGGACGTTACGCCGGCATCGGCGGTGGCGCGCCGAGCTCCGTCCACGTGGGTGCATCGAACGCTCCCGGCCTCCCGCCGAGTGCGATGAACCGGATGCCCTCAGGCCCAGGCACGATCCGCCGCTCTTGTTCCGGGCCGACGCGCGCCATCATCCCTGGCGCGAGCTCGAACCGCTCGTCCCCTGCGACGAGCGTCGCCGACCCGGAGAGGGGGATGTAGACCTCTTCCTGGTTCGGGTCGAACGCAGTCGCGCTGTGGGAGTGTTCCGGGTAGCCGTCCCAATCCGGGGGCAGCGTCAGCACTTGCATGCCCCAGGCCGAGACCCCGAGCGTCGCCCGTGCCCGGCGCGCGAGTCCGCCGTGGATCGGCTCCATCTCGTCGATCGCCGCCACCTTCACGTCCGTCGTCGCCACCTTCATCACCTGGGCCTCCTTCGCAGCGGGGCCCGGCTGGCCCCATCGCCAAGTAAAACCCGCGGCACGGCCGAAACTCATCGCTCCGGCTGCGCCCGCTAGGCCGCAGCTGGGAGGCGGAGAGCATTCGCAGAGTTTTTGCGGGAGCGACCGGATCATCGAGCAGGGCCTCGTCGATGAGTTTCGGCTGATGATCGACCCTGTCATGTTGCGACGTACGCTCCGGCCGAGGCCTGACAACTCGCTCCATACAGGGAGTAGCTACTCACGCCGGGTTAGGCTGGGTTTGCGAGGTCCAATCGGTGTGGGGAGGGGAGGCTACCCATGGCCAAGCTGATCTACTCGGCGATCACGTCGCTCGACGGCTACGTAGCGGACGAGAACGGCAACTTCGACTGGGCTGCGCCGGACGAGGAGGTGCACAGGTTCGTCAACGACCTCGAGCGACCGATCGGCACTTATCTCTATGGGCGCCGGATCTACGAGACGATGGTCTACTGGGAGACCGCGCACACCCTCCCGGACCAGCCGCCCTTCATCCAGGACTTCGCCGGGATCTGGCAGGCGGCCGACAAGATCGTCTACTCGAAGGCGCTGGAGACGCCCTCCAGCGCCAGGACGCGAATCGAACGAGACTTCGACCCCGAAGCGGTCCGGCAGATGAAAGCGGCGGCGGAACGCGACATCACCGTGGGTGGTCCCGACCTTGCCGCCCAGGCGATCAAGGCCGGGTTGGTCGACGAATACCACTTGTTCCTCACGCCCATCATCGTTGGAGGCGGAAAACAGTCGCTCCCCGACAATGTCCGCCTGGAGCTCGAACTGCTGGACGAACGCCGTTTCGGCAACGGGGCGGTTCACCTCCACTACCGCACCAAGCCGTGAGGCGACGGCGACGTCAGTCAGCGGACGGTGCTCACGGCGTCCAGTCGGGGAACAGGGGGAGGCTGACGTCGACGGGGAGGCGTCGAGCAAGGCGGATGTAAGGGTTCCCGGAGGGGGGAAGACCGGCGGGATCAGGGTCGAACTCCGGGGTCGTGGAGCGTTCGCCCATCATCACGCGTAGCGACGTCTTGTGGGTGGTCTTCATTCTCGAAGGGATCGCCTTCATCGTCGGCGTCGCCGTCTTGATCGGCTCGGCACTGACGGCACTTCCATTCATCTGGGGGATGGTCGTCGCGTTCGCCGTGCTCGTGCTCGTAGCCGCGTTGGTCACGGTGGAGCTACGACGCTTCTGGGCGCGGCTGCCGCGATAGGAGCGTTCATTTCGACGACTTCGACGACGGATCTGCTCGCCGCGCCGTCTGCTCGTGGCGGTCGTCCGAAAGCTCGTTGCCGTGCTGAAGCCAGCGAGCGCCCGACCCGCTCCCTCCGGGCCTCCATCTCGCGGAGCCGCTCACCGAAGGAAGCTCGGTCGCGACGCAACAAGCAGGTGGCCGTCCGCTCCGCGCAGCCCCACGGCGGATCTAGGCGCGCGGGCGGGAACGCGAAGGCCCTCCTCGTCTCGTTCTCTCGGTGGTGGGTCAGCCAGGCCTGCTGGGCCGGGTAGCCGTTTGGGCCACGAGTGGGCCACGGAATGTTGTCAGCCGAGAACTACTTAGTGGGCCGGGCACGGCCTGCCTGCTGCCCGAACCTGACTGCGGTGTGGATGCGCACCCGCCGGCTACTAGAAGCGGAGTATCTCAGTCGGCAGAGATCTGACCACTCGAGGGCACCGGCCCTGTGGAGGAAGCTTGACGCAGCGGGGCGCACGCACTAGACAGGTGCCGAGGTAAACGAAAATGTCAATAACCGAGCTTCCGAGCGGCACCGTCACCTTCCTCTTCACGGACATCGAGGGGTCGACGCTGCTGATCAAGCAGCTGCGGGATCGCTACGGGGACGCTCTGGCCGATCAGCAGCGGATCCTGCGCGGAGCCTTCGACGAGTTCGGCGGCCGCGAGATCGACACCCAGGGATTCGTTCTTCGTTGCCTTCCGCCGGGCCAAGGACGCCGTCGCCGCAGCGGTCCAGGCCCAGAGAGCCATTGCCGAGAACGCCTGGCCCGACGGCGTCGAGTTACGCGTGCGGATGGGCATTCACACCGCGGAGCCCACCGTCGGCGAGGAACGCTACGTCGGGCTCGGCGTGCACCGCGCGGCCCGCATCTGCGCAGCCGGCCACGGTGGGCAAGTACTCGTCTCGCAGACGAGCCGGGAATTGCTGAGGGCCGACCCGCTGTCCGAGGTCTCGCTCCGCGACCTGGGCGCGCACCAGCTAAAGGACCTTGATGAGCCGGAGCAGCTCTACCAGCTCGTAGCGCCGGGCCTCGCCGAGAGCTTCCCGGGGTTGAAGGCCGCCGGTCCGACCCCGTTTGCCGGCCGGGAGGGCGAGCTCGCCGATTACCATGGAACTTCTCAGGCAACCGGTGGCAACCCACGGCAACGGATTTCGCATGTTTTGGCGCGTTCCGCGCCGATCGGATTTGCCACTGATTGCCACCGGTTGCAACCACGGGGCTCCATAAAGGCTCCATCCTCTGTTGTCGGCATTGGCTACGTCGCGGCCGAAGAGCGCATTGGACCACGTGCCGCGGCGCACCGATTGGCGACCGGTTGCCACCGGTTGCAACCGCGGGGCTCCATAGAGGCTCTAGCCTTTGTTGTCTGGTTTGGATACGCAGGTGGCCCCGGGACGTGCTGCGCCCGGGCTCACGCCGGATGCGCGGCAACGATGCCCCAGCGAGTCTGTCGGCGTAGACTTTGGCTGTGCCTGGTTGACGCTAGAGCTCGTTCGAGTTCTCGGCCTTCACGCCCACGCGGACGCTGCCGTCACGGCAAGCGCTCGCACCAGAGCGCCTCGGCGGCGGTGCTCGTGCGCCTCCTTGCGCGGCTACTAATCCGCGGGTGATCTGTTGACGCTAAGGAGGAGCAATGCCAAGCATCGGCCAAGAGAACCTCGAGGCGGTCATGATCGACTTCTTCGGCGCCCTTCGGCGCGGTGATTTCGAAGCCGCGGCGGAGTTGCTCGATCCCGATGTCAGCTGGCAGGGGTTGCGCGAGGAGTGGGTCTGTCACCGCCGCGAGGAGGTGATCGACACCTTCCGTTGGGGGCTCGAGCAGCGCCGCGAGATCGACGCACTCGAGTTCACCCGCGGCGGCGAGCAGGTCGTGCTGGGCGCACGCGGACCGAACATCGGCCCGGTGGAAGAGCCGCTGGGCCAGATCTTCAACGTCTTCACGCTGCGCGAGGGACGGATCGTCCGCATCGACGACTACCGGGGCCGCAGGGAGGCGCTCACGGCAGCCGGCATCGCCGAGGACGCGGACTGGCGCTGATCAGGCGTTGGGTTAAGCGAACCTAGGTCGTGTCGAGCCGGCCCGGCCGGCCGAAACGGACGCGCGGTCCCCGGTGGTTACAGTGGTGGCTCGAGCAGCACTGTGCCCGCGCCGCCGTGGGGCCGCGGTCGGCGCGGCTCGCGCACGCCGATATCCGGATCCGCGGGCCGCTCGTCGAGCCAGGAGGTCGGGACCGTTTGCTCGCAGCGGCGGCGGAGGAAGGCGATCAGCCGCTGGAAACGGTTCGGCTGGCGGCACCGTGGCTTGTCCATCGCGTCGATCGTAGCCGTCGACCGTCGGCGCGGCCGCTTCAGCTGCCCGTGAGTAGTGGGATGAAGTCTGCTCGAGTCCGCTCGTGTTGTCGAGGGTCGAGCTCGGGGTGCTCCTCGAACACGTCGGCCATCGACGCGCAGAACACCTTGAGCCGCTGTCCGGCACGTTCAGCCTGACGATTCCAGCGGCCAGGTTGCGCCCAATGCTGCTCGCCGAAAAGCTGACGCGGCGAGCCGTCGCCCCAGAGCTGATGCCCGTAGCGGCGCGCGAGCGTGTCGGCATAGCAGTGCGCGCATGCAGGGGAGAGACGCGTACAACCCCACCAAGGATTGAACGTGGCGTCGGTCGACGCGATCGCGGTCCGGTCAGCCGCAGCGTTCTTGACATCCGCCGCTCATCGCCCTCCGAGGCTACCGCGTTGCCGCATTGCGCCTCACCAGGCAACGAAACATGCCGAGTTGCAGGGACTTTACGGGAGCGACGGGACTCGAACCCGCGACCTCCGGCGTGACAGGCTTGTTCCACCGATACGACGATTGGCGACGACTGACGCGCTATCGCTCTATTCATGGCGGCCTGCGAGCCCTCCGCGCTGATTTATGCACGGTTGCGTAGGCTCGATTTCGGGCGTTTGCTGCCCTTCTGCTGCCCAGACGCTGCACGGTCGAGTCGAAGGCGATATCCGCCGTCGGTCATGCTTCGACGGCCTCTCCTGGGCTCACTTGGCCGACGGAGCGGCCGGACGCAGAACGCTAAGCGTGGTCGCGGCGGCGGCGAGAGCACGCTCGCCCAGGCGACTCCCCTGGAACCGCCTAGGCAACGTCACCTTTAGGATCGCCCGGATGAACGTCTCGCTGAGGCCGCTCGAGGACCGCGATCTCGACACGATCTATCAGCAAGTGACGGATCCGGAGTCGGTCCGAATGGCAGCCTTCACAGCCGAGGATCAGACGGATCGCCGCGCGTTTCTCAACCGGATGTCGCGCGTGCGGGCCGACACAAGCGCCTCGTGCCGAGTCATCGATGTCGACGGAGCAATCGCTGGAACGATCGCGTCCTTCCGAATCGACGATCAGCCTGAGGTGACCTTCTGGGTAGACCGAACGCAATGGGGGAAAGGCATCGCAAGCGCAGCACTACAGATTCTTCTTGCCGAGACCGCCGAACGTCCACTGTACGCCCGAGCGGCCTCGGACAACGTTGGTTCACTTCGAGTACTGGAGAAAGCTGGGTTCCGACGCGTTGGCATCAACCGCGACTTCGCGCCCGGTCGCGGTGAGGAGATCGAGGAAACGATCCTTCGCCTCGACTGAGGTAGGAACAGAACTGTTTCGTCCTAGGGCGGCGTGTCGTCGCACCCAGTGTACGGCGACGCTCTGGCGTCATTCCCGAACACTGGCGCAGGCGACCTTCACTACCGCCGACTGCTCGCGTGGGCCGATTTACGAGGAAAGTCGCTCAGCTTGAAGCCGCATTCTCGAGATACCGAGCGATCGGCCAGGCGCCCCCAGCCGTGTTCGAGATCACGGTGAGAGTCACCTGCGTGCGTGGGTCGTGCACGGAACGGAAAGAGACTCCGGCGTCGCGACCTTCCAGGATGACGGCGTCGGTCGACGCATGGAGCCAGAAGCCCAGGCCGTAGCGCATCGACTGTGCCGGCACGTCGCTGTGGGGGCGCACAATCTCCGCGATCCACTCCGTCGAGACGATCCGACCGGCGAAGAACGCCTGCCAGAAAGAGCTGATGTCGCCCACGGTCGAGTAGATCCCGCCGTCTCCACTGCCCCGCACCGGGAGATGCAAGACGTTCGTCCTCCACTCGCCGTCGACTTCGATGTAGCCGAGTGCGGTCCGGGCGGGGAGCTCGTCGGAGCGCAGGAACGCCGTGTCCGTCAATCCGGCGCGCCGGCAGATGCGCTGCTCGACCAGCTCGTGGAAGGGCACGCCGCTCGCGCGTTCGGCAATGAGCGCCAGCACGACGTAGCCGGCGTTGCAGTACGCGAAGCGCTCGCCGGGCGCGAACTTGCTCGCATGGCCGTCGAGCACCGCGAGGTAGTCCTCGGTGGTCGCGAGCTCGTGCACCGGTACCGGCATCACGTACTCCTCGACCTCGAATCCGGCTTCCTCGTCGAGGTAGTCGCCGATGCCCGACCGGTGCGACAGGAGGTGCTCGACCGTCACGCCGTCGTCGATCACCGGCAGATCGCTGCCGAGGACGGAGCGGGCGGGCGTCGAGAGCTCGAGCACGCCTTCCTCGATCAGGCTCACGACGGCGAGCGCCGTGAAGCCTTTCGCCCCGCTCGCGATTCCGAAGCGCGTGTCCACCGCGTTCGGGATCTCGAAGCCGCGATGCGCAAGGCCGTACGCCCTCGCGAGCTCGATCCGGTCGCTTTGGTCGATCCGAACGACACCCGAGAACCCTGTCCCGGACGCAAGGGCGTC
>DATNOU010000096.1:0-3712 GCA_035601195.1 Gaiellaceae bacterium
GGCACTCGCACGGTCTTTCCCGCGTTCACGCCGATCAGCTGGAGTCGCCAGGTGGGGACGTCGACGTTCTCGCCGACGACGCTGCCGACGGCCGCGTTGTTCCTGTTCCCGGGATCCGTGGCGTCGGTGGCGTTCGGATCGTTCGCTTCGCCCGACTACGAGACGGCCGCGAAGGTGATTCCGCCGTACGGGACGGCGACCGGCACGCCCACACCCCAGGGCACGAACCAGGTCCAGTTCACCCTCTTCGTCCCGGGTGGCGTCAAGCCCGCCGCCGGCTGGCCCGTCGCGATCTTCGGGCATGGGTTCACGGATTCGAAGAACGGCGCGCCTTGGGCGGTCGCCTCTTCGCTCGGGCACGCTGGAATCGCGACGATCGCGATCAACGTCGTCGGCCACGGCTTCGGTGCCGCCGGAACGTACACGGCGACCACGCCCACCGGACCGGTGACGTTCCCGGCGGGTGGGCGCGGGATCGACCAGAACGGCAGCGGCACGATCGACTCGACGGAAGGGGTCAGCGCGATCGGCGCCCAGGCCCTCGTCGGCAACCGTGACGGGTTGCGCCAGACGGTCGTCGACATCATGCAGCTCGTTCGCGAGATCCAAGTCGGCGTCGACGTCGACGGCGACGGTCCTGCCGATCTCGACTCGTCCCGGATCTACTACGCGGGACAATCGTTCGGCGGTATCTACGGGGTGCCGTTGCTGGGCTTGGAGCCCGACGTCCGTGCCGGCGTCGCGAACGTCCCGGGTGGGCCGATCATCGAGATCGCCCGCCTGAGCCCGAGCTTCCGGCCGCTGGTGGGGATCGCGCTGATCACGCGGACGCCGTCGCTCTACAACGTGTTGCCGCCGGATGCGACATTGACGAACTTCAATGAGAACATGCCGCTGCGGAACCTGCCGATTCTCGCGGACACGGTTCCAGGCGCATCGGCGATCCAGGAGCTCATCGACCGCACGGAGTGGGCGCAGCAGGCCGCCAACCCGGCCGCATATGCGCCGTACCTCACGCGGCCGGTCATCATCCAGTTCGCGCGCGGAGACAAGACCGTCCCGAACCCGACGGCCTCGGCGATCCTGCGTGCCTGTGGCTGTGCGGCACGGGCGACCCTGTTCCGCAACGACCTGGCCTACGCGGCCAATCCGGCGGCGGTGCCGAAGAACCCGCACGCGTTCCTGACGAACATCGGCGTGCCCTTGGTCGCGCTCTACGCGGTCGAGGCACAGACACAGCTCGCGACGTTCCTCGCCTCCGACGGCGCGACGACCATCGATCCGGACGGGCCGGGGCCGTTCTTCGAGACGCCGACCTCGATGGTGCCGGAAGACCTGGCCTTCATCCCGTAAGGCAGTTACAGCCGGAGCGGGCGCTCGCCACGAGCGCCCGCTCCCGACTCTCGAGTCCTTCTGACTGTGGCGGCGGTCACATAAGGTTCGCGCCGTCCAGTCGTAGGCGATTGTGGCGCGCCTTTGCAGTAGGGGAGGTAGTTGATGAGCTACGCAAGGAACGTCCTTCTGACGCTCGCCGCCACGGTGGGCGTGTGCGTGGTGACGGCCGGCGCGAGCGCAGGGAATTTCACGGTGGCGCCCCTGAAGACGGTTTCCGGGGTCAGTCCCTTCGCAGGCTGCACCGCGGGAGCCGCACCGGGAAGCGTTCTCTATCCAAACGCCGAGGAAGAGCCGTGGGCCGATGCCAACCCGGCGAACCCGCTCAACCTGATCGCGGTGTGGCAGCAGGACCGCTGGTCGGATGGCGGAGCGCACGGTCTCGTCACCGCTGTGACGCACGACGGCGGCGTGACATGGACGGAGACGTATCCGCACTTCAGCACCTGCGCGGGCGGCACGGTGGCGAACGGAGGCGACTTCGACCGTTCGTCCGATCCGTGGGTTTCGTTCGGGCCTGATGGCACCGCGTACCAGGTCAGCCTTTCGTTCAACGCGACGAACAACGTCAACGCGGTCCTGGCCAGCCGATCGATCAACGGAGGCGACAATTGGAGTGAGCCGTGGACGATCATCCGCGACTCGGGCGACCGCGACGTGTCGTACGCGTTCAACGACAAGGAGTCCGTCACGGCCGACCCGCTGACGGCGGGGTATGCGTACGCAGCCTGGGATCGCTTCGTCACGCCGAGCGGGACCTCGCGGGAGAGCATTGAGGGCCTGATCCATTCGCGCTCGTTCCGTGAGCCGATCTGGTTCTCGCGCACGACCGACGGCGGCCTGACGTGGGAGCCTGCGCGGAACATCTACGACCAGAGCGAGTTCAACGGCACGATCGGGAGCCAGATCCTCGTGGCGAAGAACGGCGACGTCCTCGACTTCTTCGACGAGTTCTTCATCAACAAAAACGCGCACAAGTCGCGGGGCGAGTGGATGTCGGTCATCCGCTCGACGGACAAGGGCGTGACGTGGACGAAGAACTCGACAAAGATCGCGCCGAGCCGCGAGCGGGTTGCTTTCGATCCCGACACGGGTCGGAACATCCGCGCCGAGGGCGGGATCCCGGACGTGGCGATCGATCACGCGAGTGGCGCGCTCTACATCGTCTGGCAGGACGCGAGCTTCAGCGGGGTGGACGAGATCGCCTTCTCCATGTCCACCGACAACGGGCTCACCTGGTCGATGCCGATCAAGGTCAACCGGACACCGCGTAGCGCGACGGAAGCGAATCAGCAGGCATTCGTCGCCGGCGTGCACGTCACCCCGAACGGAACGGTCGGCGTGACGTACTACGACTTCCGGAACAACGACGCGAACGCGGGCGTCCCGACGGACTACTGGATCGTCCACTGCCATGCGAACTGCACGAATCCGACGAGCTGGAGCGGCGCAGACGCCGAGAGCCGGCTCACGACGACGTCGTTCGACATCGAGCAGGCGCCGGCGGCGCGAGGACCGTTCGGGTACTTCCTCGGGGAGTACGAGGGCCTGACGAACATCGGGAACTCGTTCGTGCCCGTTTTCGTCGCGGTGAACAACGGCAACCCGGCGAACCGGACGGACGTGTTCGAGACCTCGGCCGGGTAAATCGAGACTGCGAGGCCTGCCTCGGCAGGCCCCGCAATCTTTCGTAGGGTGACCGATGACTTCTGGGTTGCCCCGCGGTCTAAATCCTGACGCGGTCGAAACCGAAGGGGGCTGAACGTCATTGGAGAGAATGGTCGTTCGAGATCGAGAAGGAGGGGATCCATGAGCGGAGTGCGGCTCCTTGTGGGCACGCGGAAAGGCGCGTTCGTCCTGACGTCGGACGGGACGCGTGACGATTGGAAGGTCGAGGGCCCGTTGTTCGCGGGGTGGGAGATGTACCACCTCAACGCGTCGCCGGTCGATCCGGACCGGCTGTACGCGTCCCAGTCCACCGGGTGGCACGGCCAGGTCGTCCAGCGTTCGGACGACGGCGGGAAGACGTGGGAGACGGTCGGCAACGAGTTCGCCTACGACGGCGTCCCGGGCACGCATCAGTGGTACGACGGCACGCAGCACCCCTGGGAGTTCGCGCGCGTCTGGCATCTCGAGCCGTCGCTGACGGACGCGGACACGGTGTTCGCCGGCGTCGAGGACGCGGCACTCTTCCGTTCCACCGACGCAGGTCAGACGTGGCAGGAGCTGTCGGGGCTGCGAGATCACGAGACCGGCCCCCAGTGGCAGCCCGGCGCCGGCGGGCTGTGCCTGCACACGATCATCATCCACCCCGACGACC
>DATNOU010000097.1:0-2005 GCA_035601195.1 Gaiellaceae bacterium
GGATCGCCGCGCTTGGCACCGGGCCGCGGGAAGCGTTGAGCCCGACCCTGCGGTGGTCGAAGAGCTCGAGCAGGCGGCCGAGCGTGCGCGCCGGCGGAGCGGCTTCGCTGCCGCCTCTCTTGCCTTCGAGCGGGCCGCCGCCCTGACCGTCGATGAGCAGCAGCGGGCACGGCAACTGACCGACGCGGCCGAGAACGCCTGGTTTGGAGGGCGGTTCGAGCGGACGCGGATGCTGCTCGAGCGGGCACGCCCGCTCGCTTCGGAGCCGATCCGGGGGGCCGACATCGACCGCTACCGGGGTCTGATCGAAATGACCGAGGGCGTGCCCGCCGACGCCTGCCAGCTTCTCTTTCGTGCGGCCGGGGAGGTGGCGCCGCTCGACGGCGACCGCGCCCTCCAGCTGCTCAATCTCGCCAGCATCGCCGCGCTCTATGCCGGCGACGGCGACGCTGCGATCGCGATTGCCGAGCTGGCTGGCGGGCTCGAGGTCGAGGAGACCCCGCTCTCCCGCATGCTCGTGCAGCTGTTGATCGGGCTCGGCGCCCACTTCGAGCTTGATTTCGACCGCGCCGCCGCGAGTCTGCGCTCCGCACTCGCATTCGAAGAGCAACTGAGGGAGGCTGCCCTGGCCGAGCACCCGGTTGCGGTGCTGTTCGCCGGACGCGCCGCTTTCTTCCTCGGCGACGATGACCGGGCCTACCAACTCCACCAGGAGGCAGCCGCCCGCGCGCGCGCCAACGGCGCGCTCGGCCTACTGACGCAGATCCTTCCTCGCCTTGCCCACGCGGAGCTGCGGGTCGGCCACCCAGCCTCCGCCTCGGCCAACGCCGCCGAGGGCCTGCGGCTCGCCCGAGAGATGGGCCAGCACGACCTGATCGCCTACGGGCTCGCGGCGCAGGCCCTGATCGCGGCCTACGTTGGGGCGGAGGGCGAGTGCCGCTCGCGGGCCGCAGAGGCTCGCGAACTCGCCTTCGCTCACCGCTTCGCCTTCGTCACCGAGTTAGCCGATTGGGCGCTGGCTCTGCTCGAGCTGGGACTCGGCCGGGCCGAGGAGGCGCTCCTGCGCGCGCGAGACATCTCCACCACCGCCGTCGCCTTCTGGGTTGGACTCGACCGGATCGAGGCCGCGGTCCGCGCAGGCGAGCCCGAGACCGCCCGCGACTGGCTCGCGATCTTCGAACCGTGGGCAGAAAGCGGCGGGGCTGCATGGGCTCGCGCGGTCGCCCTGCACTGCCGCGCGCTCCTCTCCCAGGAGGAGCAGGAGGCCGAGCGCCTCTTCCAGACAGCGCTCGCGATCCACGCCGAGGCCCCTCGTCCCTTCGAGCGTGCCCGCACCGAACTCGCCTACGGCGAATTCCTCCGCCGCGGCCGGCGCCGCATCGACGCGCGTGCGCACCTGCAAAGCGCACTCGATGCTTTCGAGACGCTGGGAGCAAACGCGTGGGCTGAGCGAGCGCGCATCGAATTGCGGGCGAGCGGCCAGACGGCGCGGAAACGCGACCCGAGTACGAGGGGTCAGCTCACCAACCAGGAGCTGCAGATCGCGCACTTCGTCGCGCAGGGGCTGAGCAACCGCGAGGTCGCAGCCCAGCTTTTTCTCAGTCCGCGCACGATCGCCTTCCACCTCCGTAACATCTTCAGGAAGGTCGGCATCAGCTCTCGCACCCAGCTCGCGGGCCTCGAGCTCGACGCCGCGAGCGAGAGTGCTGCCCAGGGTGCCGATCCGGCCAGTCGGCCGGTGCGAGCCTAGGCCTCCTCTATCTCATTGACTGCTCAAGGAAGCGACACTGCGACCGATTTCGAGACGCGATCCGGCCGTGACTCCTCGTCGTAGCGAAAGTCGTCGGCGAGCCCGGCGTGGACCCCGAGTCGGACCGCAAGCGTGGTGTTGCACGGTCACCCGCGAGTGACGCGGCGGAGGGGACGCCGCTGGCTGGAGCGGGTTTTGCCACGGCGGCGACGTCTCGGCGCATGTTTTCAGGCCGCGATGCGGTCGGTGTCCGGT
>DATNOU010000098.1:0-47845 GCA_035601195.1 Gaiellaceae bacterium
CCGGGCGCAAGCCCCCGGGCAACGAAGGCACGGAGGGAGTCGGCGAGGCCCCCGAGGCCCCCTCGACGCCCGACCACGCGGTAGCCGTCCCCCGACAGGACGGCGTGTATGCCCTGCCTGCGCAGGTATGACGATTCGTCGAAACCGTCGTCCTCGGGCCCACGCGGGCGCCTGATCGTGGCGACGACCTCGACGATCGCGCCCTGGGGCGGCGCCCGGCCCCGCGGGAGATCCAGGCGAGCCCGCTCGTCGGGAGCCAGCTCGCCGAAACTGAGCACGCGGACCGGGACTCGTACGGCGAACGGGCCGAAGCGGGCAGGACCCGTCACCTCGAGCCGCGCCCGCGCCACCCGGCCCACCTCTTCCGCGAGAACGCTGCGGTCGAGCACGGCCAGCCGCAGGCTCCCGGCCCACCAGCCTGCCAGGAGGACGGCCGCCGCAAGCACAATGGCCCGACACTCACGAACAGCGAGCGCTGCCGCGGCCAGCAACGCCGCCAGCAGCGCTATTCCGATTCCATGCACCTCCTGCGCAAGCGATGCGGTCAGCCCCGTGCAGAGGGCGGCGGCGAGCAGGTGTGGCGCGGGGATCCGGCCTAGGAAGTTCAAAGATCGACCAGCTTCTTGAGCTCCGCCATGCGAGCGGGACCGATCCCGGGCACTGCGTCGAGCTCGTCGACGGACGAGAAGGCTCCGTTCTCGTCTCGATAGTCGAGAATCTTCTGTGCGGTGACGGGACCGATCCCCGGCAAGGTGTCGAGCTCCTCGAGCGTCGCCGTGTTGAGATGAACTGGACCGGCAGCCGCTCCCGACGAGGCCCCACCGGCCGAGGCAGCCCCTCTCCCCCGCACCGGGACGATGACCTGCTGTCCGTCTGCGACCGGGGCCGCCAGGTTGATCGCATCCAAGTCCGCCTTGGGTTTCGGGCCGCCCGCGGCGCGGATCGCGTCGTCGACGCGGCTGCCGTCGTCGAGTCGGTAGAGACCAGGCGTGCGCACGGCTCCGACGACGTGTACGAGCAGCCTCCGCACAGGCGCCGGCTCGGCGCGCAGCGCCGCAGGAGCTACCTGCGCCGCAGCCGGTTGCCCCTTACGGAAGGCAAGTCGCCCGGCCAGCAGCAAGGCGACGAGGAGCACCGCGACGTATACCAGCGCGCGGGCGTGGGAGATCTGCGGCATCCCCACCGCTCAAGGCGCCGGCCCTGCAAGCATGGCCCCCAGGACGTCGAACGCCGTGCGCATGCCCTCGATCCTGCGGCGAGAGACCGCGCACGTGGCGCACGAAACGCGCCGAGACTCACCCGGAATGGCGTCGGCTATCCGACGCAGGGGCCCGAGGACACCTGGTGAAGCGGCGTCGAGACCCCGCGCAACACGAGCTCCACCGGAATCGCGAAGCCACTCGGCCCGCGCTTGGCGCCCGCGAAAACCATCGCGATCACCCTGCCCCGCGAGTCGACCACTGGGCCGCCGCTCTCGCCGGGCTGCACCCTTCCGCGCAGCGGCACGATCATCCGCGCGCTCACACGGCGGTCGTACGCGTCTGGAGCGATCACCGTCCTGGGCGAACCTGCTGTCGCCGCCGTCCCGGTGAGCGGGCCGTCTCGCGGATAGCCGAGGATGACGACCTTCCTCGGAAACTCGCCGTCGCGGTCGACGGCAAGCGGATCGAGGGCGAGCGACGGGACGCGAAGAAGGGCCACGTCGTTCTGCGAATCCACGTAGACGGGCTGCGCGTCGAGCGTCTGGCCGTTGGGCGCGAGAATCGTCGTCTCGTGCTCTCCGGCGATTACGTGCGCATTCGTCGCCACGAGCGCCTTGCGCACTACCCACCCCGATCCCTGCGTGCCGAGCCCGCACGCGGTCCCGTGGAGCTTGACGACGCTTCCCGCCGCGGTCTTCGCGCCGGGACTCTGGAGGACGCTTGGGTCCGGCGGAGGCAGCGGCCCGCGTCCGAGGGCAAGCTCCGGGAAGGGATCGAACCGGTTGAGGGCCTGAAGCACACGGTCGGGCGGCACCGCGCGCATGAGCTTCGGGAGGATGGTGGAGTTGCGGACGTCATTGCGGAAGCCGAGACCCGGCTGGTGCAGCGCGACGACGGCGAGCAGCCAGGCGAGCGCCAGCCCCAGCGCACCGCCGAGCCCCGCTCCCCCGACCGAATCGAGCAGCCGTAGACCGGGGCGGAAGGCGAGGAAGCGCCTCGGCGACTCGGCGAGCGACACGCTCGCCGCACCAAGCAACGAGGCGCCGAGGATGGCCCCGACGAGGCTCGCGAAGGCGACCCAGGGGGAGTTGTCGGCGAGGAACTGAGGGGCTACCCACGAGCCGGCCAGCGCACCGATTCCGAAGCCGATCAGAGACAGCGCCTGCGCGATCAGCCCCCGATACGCGCCTTGCACGGCGAAGATGGCAATCCAGGCGATGAGAAGGAGGTCCGTGGCGCTCACGCGCCGGGAACGTTAGACCCGGAGCTAGACGACGAGATTCACGAGACGACCGGGAACCACGATCTCCTTCTTCACATCCTTGCCGTCGAGGTAAGGCTTGACGCGTGGCAGCTCCTTCGCCCGGGCGATCAACTCGTCCTCGCTGAGTCCCACGGGAACCTCGACGCGGTCGCGGACGCGCCCGTTCACCTGGACAACGAGCACGAAGGTCTCGCGCTCCAGGAACGCGCGGTCGGCCTCGGGCCAGGGCGTCCTCCACAGGCGCTCGTGCCCCAGGCGTTCCCAGAGCTCCTCCGACAGGTGGGGCACGTACGGCTGGATAAGGCTTATAGCCATCTCGGTGGCGAAGCGGACCTCCGCCGCCCGCGCGGGATCGTCCTTTGCGTGGTAGATGTCGTTGACGAGCTCCATGACCGCGGCGATCGGCGTGTTGAACTGGAAGCGGCGCTCGATGTCGTCGGTCACCTTCGCGATCGTCTCGTGAGTCGTCCGCACCAGCGGCCCGCCGGCCGGGACGCCGTTCGGCTCCCCTCCCGCGACCTCGAGCCCCAGGCGCCACAGCCGGCCGAGGAACCTGAACATTCCCTCGATCCCGGCGTCCTGCCATTCCTTGTCGGCCTCGGCCGGGCCCATGAAGAGGACGTAGAGCCGTACTGCCTCGGCGCCGAAGCGGTCGACGTACTGGTCGGGGACGATGACGTTCCCCTTCGACTTGGACATCTTGGCGCCGTGGTAATAGAGCATCCCCTGGTTGAAGAGGCGCGCGAAGGGCTCCCGGAAGTCCACCAGGCCGAGGTCGTTCATCACCTTCGTGAAGAAGCGCGCGTAGAGCAGGTGGAGGATCGCGTGCTCGATGCCCCCGATGTACTGGTTGACGGGCAGCCAGTAGTCGACGATCGCCCGGTCGAAGGGCGCCTCGCCGTTCCGTGGGTCGCAGTAGCGCAGGTAGTACCAGGACGAATCGACGAACGTGTCCATCGTGTCCGTCTCCCGCAGGGCCTTGCCGCCGCACTTCGGACACGTGGTGTTCACCCACTCCTCGGCCGCCGCGAGCGGTGAACGGCCCTTCGGTACGTACTCCTCGACTTCGGGCAGGAGCACGGGCAGGTCTTCCTCCGGGACCGGCACCATCCCGCACTCGTCGCAGTAGAGGATCGGGATCGGGCACCCCCAGTAGCGCTGGCGGGAAAGCAGCCAGTCGCGCAGGCGGTAGCTGACGGCCGGCCGGCCGCTGCCGCGCGACTCGAGCCATTCCACGATGGCCTCCTTCGCCTCGGTACTCGACATGCCCGAGAACTGCGCCGAGTCGATCAGCTTCTCGTCACCCGAGTGACCGATGAACGCGGTTCCTTCCTCGACCTCGCCGTCGGCAGGCACGACGACCGGCTTGATCGGGAGCTCGTACCGCTTGGCGAAGGCGTAGTCGCGCTCGTCGTGGGCCGGGACGCCCATGATCGCGCCGGTGCCGTACTCCATCAGCACGTAGTCCGAAACCCAGACCGGGAGTCGGTTGTCGTTGACCGGATTCGTGACGAAGTGACCCGTGAAGACGCCCGTCTTCTCCTTCTCCGGATCCGCGCGCTCGACGGCCGGCCGTGCGGCGGCATGACGCGCGTACTCGAGCACCTCCTGCTCGTGGGGAGTTCCTTGCGCCAGCCGCGAGACGAGTGGGTGCTCCGGCGCTAGCACGAAGAAGGTGGACCCGAAGAGCGTGTCCGGCCGGGTCGTGAAGACCGGGATGTCGATGTCGAGCTCCTCGATCCGGAAGACGACCTCGGCGCCCTCGGAACGGCCGATCCAGTTGCGCTGCATTGTGAGGACTCGCTCCGGCCACGACTCGAGCAGGTTCATCTCCTCGAGCAGCCGATCGGCGTAGGCGGTGATGCGGAAGAACCACTGCTCGAGGCTACGGGCCTCCACCTCCCAGCCGCAGCGCTCGCAGTGACCGTCGATCACCTGCTCGTTCGCGAGCACGGTCTGGTCGTTCGGGCACCAGTTGACGAAGGCTTCCCGGCGGTAGGCAAGGTCTTCCGCGAAGAACTTGAGGAACAGCCACTGCGTCCAGCGGTAGTACTCCGGCTCGGCCGTCGAGAGCTCGCGGCTCCAGTCGATCGACCAGCCCATCCGCTTCATCTGCTCCCGGATCGCGGCGATGTTCCGGTTCGTGACGTCGCGGGGATGGCGACCTTCCTTGATGGCGGCGTTCTCGGCCGGAAGGCCGAAAGCGTCGTACCCGATCGGCCGCAGAACGGTGTACCCGCGCCGGCGACGAAGGTGCGCGACGACGTCCCCGAGCGTGTAGTTCAGGACGTGGCCCATGTGGAGCTCGCCCGAGGGGTAGGGGAGCATCTCCAGGACATATGTCTTCCGGTCGTCCCCAGGCTCGGGGGTTTCCGGGTTGGGGACGACGAACGCCTGCTCTCGCTCCCAGACGTCCTGCCACTTGGCCTCGATTTTCTTGGGGTCGTACCGCTCCACTTCAGCTCCTCGGAGACGAAAAAGCCTCTCTTTCGAGAGGCCGCGGGAGAGTCGAGCAGCCGGCTCGGCGCCGCCCGCTAGCTCCCCCTGTCGCTCGGAAGGGTGAGCTCCATTCTCGTTGCAACTGTAGCGCTAAACTCGCCCGGGTGTTCCTCACGAAGCTCGGGATTCCGAAGCTCTGGCGCGAGGATCCTGAGATCCTCTGGCCGTACGCGCGACGCCTCGCAACTCCGGTGACGTTTTGGCTCGCTCCCTCCTACGGGTACGGCCTCGAGCGAGTGCCGATGACGGGCGGAGGCGTCATCGCGGCCAACCATCTGTCCGCGATCGACCCTTCGCTCCTCGGCTCGCTCTGTCCTCGAACGATCTACTACATGGCGAAAGTCGAGCTTCTGGCGATGCCGTTCGTGGGCGACGTCCTCACCTGGACGGGCGCCTTTCCCGTTCGCCGTGGCGAAGGCGATCGCGAGGCCCTTCGCCAGGCCCGCGAGATCGCGCGCGAAGGGCACATGGTCGGCCTGTTCGTCGAGGGCACCCGTCAGCCGTTCGGTCACCCCGGCGACGTGCGCCCGGGCGCAACGATGATCGCCCTGCAGGAGGGGGTCCCGATCATCCCGTGCGGCATCTACTCATTCGGGTGGACTCGCAACAACCGGATGCCCTGCGCGCTCGTCTGGGGGAACCCGATCGACCTCAGCGGCCTTCCGCGAGCCGGGCGTGGGTACAAGCAGGCCGCCGAGATCCTGGGAAAGGAGATCGTGCGACTCTGGCGCCTGGCCGGCGAGGCGATCGCCGCCGGCTTCCCCGAGCAGCTGCCGGACGGCTCCCGGCGGTCAGGCGCCCACTATCCGCCGCTGCGGCGCGCCCCGATAATTCCGAGCCCTTCCACGAGTGTGAAGAAGGCGGCTGCGTAGGCCGAGTCGGCCGTTCGCGCCCGCATGTCCTCCCAGTTCACCTGCTCCCGCACCGGCCGGGCGATCTGGAGGAGGCTCCTGTAGTCGAGCGTCTGCTCGTCGAGGGCGAGAAGCTTCGTCACGAGCACGTCCTCGAGGGACATCACCTGCATGCGGACGGCTTCGACCTCGATCTCCTCGGCGCGCTCGAACGTCTCGTCGGTAATCGGAAGACCGACCGGCTCGAAGATGAGGTCGATCATGACGTCGTTGTCGTCCCAGGCCTTGTAGAGCCACGCCTCTGGAGGGCGCTCCGGGCGCATGCCGGCCGCGGCGAGAACGTCGAGCGCCTCGTCGGCGTCCTCCGGCCTGAGCATGAAATCGAGGTCGTGGTCCGATTCCGGGCCGCCGCGCACCCAGGCGGCCAGGCCGCCGCCGAGCATGAAGGGGACGCCCGCGTCGCGCAGCGCTCCGGCTGCCTTCTTGAGCGTCACGAGCATGGCGTCGAGGTCGGCGTTCGGCATGCGGGCTCCGGGTACCCTGCCACGCCGACGCATGAAACGAGCCAAGGTCAGGATCGCTGCGGCAGGGGACATTCACTGCACTCCCGAGCGTCGAGCCGAGATCGAAGCGTCGTTCGCCAGCCTCGCCGGCGAGTCCGACCTCTTGCTCCTGGCAGGCGACCTGACGACCTACGGTGAGCCCGAGGAGGCCGCGATCCTCGCCGAGGCTTGCCGAGGGCTGCCGCTTCCCGTCGTCGCCGTGCTCGGGAATCACGACTGGCACGCAAACCGGAGCTCGGAGATCGTCAGCATCCTCCAGGAAGCAGGCGTCACGGTTCTGGAGCGCGGCTGGACCGTCTGCGAGCTCGACGGGATGAAGGTGGGGATCGTCGGCACGAAAGGCTTCGTCGGGGGCTTTCCCGACTCGGCGCTCCCCGATTTCGGCGAGCCTCTTCTGCGCCAGGTCTACGCCGAGACGACGGCCGAGGTCGCGGCGCTCGAGGAAGGCCTCGAGGCGATTGCGGATTGCCCCCTGCGCGTCGTTCTCCTTCACTACGCGCCGACGGCAACCACCCTGGAGGGGGAGCCGAAAGGGATCCTCGCCTTCCTCGGTAGCGACCGCCTCGCCCGGCCTGTCCTCGAGCACGTCCCCGATCTCGTGCTACACGGCCACGGGCACGCGGGGACTTTCGAAGGATTCATCGGAAAAGTGCCCGTTTACAACGTTTCGATCCCCGTGATCGGGCGCGATTTCTGGGTGTTTGAACTCGAAGAAGCGGGAACGGCAGGACAATGAGCATCCTCTGGATCATCCTCATCGTGGTGTTGGTCCTCGCGCTGCTCGGGTTCTTCTCGCGCGGCTACTGGTAGGACCAACGATTCTCTGAAACGGGCCGGTCGGCTCTTGCCCGGCCGGCCCGGTTCAGGCACGGTTGACGTGTGCGTGCCTGTCCCCCCTTGCTCGCCGAAGCCGACTCGCGCCAGCGGCTCCCGCGACTGGGCGGAATGGCTCGGCCCGACGGCGTCGTGATCGTGAGCGAGCGCTTCTGGGCCTTCGCGGGCCATGGAACGCTGCGAGAAGGCGCGATGCCGCGGACGCGCTTCGAACGGATTCCGCTGCTTCGAGGCGTCATGAAGCTGGCAGCCGCATTCGCGCCGGTGTTCCGCCGTTCCGGAGTCGCGGGGAGACGAGAGCGGCGCATTCTTGGCACGCTGATCGTGGCCCCGCTCGGATTCGTGTTCCTCCCCGCCGCAGTCGCCTGGGTCGCCTGGGGGTTCATAACCGCCGCGCTTCTGGTCTGGATCTTCCGCGGACGGACGCTGCGCCTCCACGGCGCCGAGCACCGTGCGATCGCGGCCGTCGCAGAGCGGCGCCTGGCGGCCACGTGGGCGGGCGAAGCTCGTCCGTCCCGTTTCTCATGGCGCTGCGGCACGAACTTCGCCGCCCTCGTCGTCCCCGTGACGGTGCTTGCCGACCGCGTCTGGCCGTTCGCGCCGGCGCTCTACACCCCTCTGGTCGTAACAGTCCTCTCGCTCGCCCTCACGATGGAGCTCTGGCGGGCCGTCCAGGCCTCACCCTGGAGAGTTGCGCGGATCCTGCTGCTTCCCGGCTTGGGCCTTCAGCGGCTGACGACGCGCGAGCCCGCTCTCGAGGAGACGCGCGTCGCGCTGACGGCGGTCGAGGCCGTGCTCCGCCGCGAGCTCTCCTAAGACAGCTCAACCCGGTCGATCGTGACCGGCTCGCTCGGCCGGTCGGCAGAGTCACGCGGAACGTCCGAGATCTCGTCGACGACGTCCATCCCGTCGCTGACGCGACCGAACACCGTGTGCTTCCCGTCCAGCCAGGGCGCCGCCTGGGTGGTGACGATGAAGAATTGGCTCCCGTTGGTGTCCGGGCCCCTGTTCGCCATGGCGAGCGCACCGCGAACGATCCCGTGGTCGTTCGGCTCGTCCTCGAACTCGTAGCCGGGACCGCCGGTGCCGTCGCCGCGCGGACAGCCGCCCTGGATCATGAAGTCGGGAATCACGCGGTGGAAGGTAATCCCGTCGTAGAAGCCGTCCTTCGAGAGCTTGACGAAGTTCTCGACGGTCTTCGGCGCGTCGGCGTCGAAGAGCTCAAGCGCGATCGAGCCGTGATTGGTGTGAAGCGTCGCTGTGGTCATCGGCCGCACCGTATCGCGGGTGCTTGTGCGGCCGTCGAACCACAGGCTCCGCTCGGCATACTGGCCGGGCATGGCGTTTGTTCCATCTGACCGCCACCTTCTGCGGGCAAAGGACCTCGCAGATGCCCGCTATTTCGAGCCGCTGCGCGTAGACGATCTTGCCCGCGCCGCGAAGCTCTCGCGCGCCCACTTCAGCCGCGAGTTCCGGCGCGCCTTCGGCGAGCCTCCTCACGCGTATCTCCTGACGAGGCGCCTGGAACGCGCCGCTGCATTGCTGCGAGGCACGGACCGGTCGGTCGCGGAGATCTGCTTCGCCGTCGGCTTGCAGAGCGTCGGCTCGTTCACGACGAGCTTCACGCGCACGTACGGCATGTCGCCGACGGCGTACCGCTCCTCGTTCCCGCCGGCCTCCCACCACGCGCTGATCCCCACTTGCGTGTTGCGCGCCTACGCTCGTCCACAACGCCGCACGTTTCGAGAAGACAACGGCGCTCGCCGCAGTGACGATGACAGCCATTCCCTCGACCAAGGAGGATTCGATGTACAGGATCGCCACCGCGCAGGTGTGGGTGCACGACCAGGATGAGGCGCTGGACTTCTACACCAAGAAGCTGGGCATGGAGGTGCACAGCGACGTCACCGTCCCCGAGATGGGCAACTTTCGCTGGCTCACGGTCGGGCCGCCCGGTCAGGAGGATGTCTCGATCGTCCTCATGGCCATCCCCGGCCCGCCGGTCATGGATGCGGAGACCGCCGAGCAGTTGAAGACCCTGATGGCGAAGGGCTTCACGGGGACGGTCTTCTTCACCACCGATGACGTCCAGGCTTCATACGAGGAGCTCAAGAGCCGCGGCGTCGAGTTCGTCGAGGAGCCCGAGGAGCGACCGTATGGGATCGATTCCGCGTTCCGCGACCCCTCGGGGAATAACTTCCGGCTGACCGAGGTTCGGGAGACGGCCAACGTCTGAGCCGTCTCCCCGACGGTCAGCGGCGACTTATGCGATGGAGCCAGCCGGGCTCGAACCGGCGCCCTTCGCGATGCCATCGCGACGCTCTCCCAACTGAGCTATGGCCCCTTTCTCGTTCACTAGTGTAGCCGCGAACTCGTACTGCTTTGCCCAACGGACGCCGAGCTCTTGGTTATTGAGCGATTTTGCGATCCGCAGCTGCACAGTGCCGCCCGGCGGAACGTAATCGAAGGGCAAGAAGTAGCAGCAACGCAGTTCAGCACGGTACGCGGCAAAGGCGTCGACCTCGTTGCGGTTATACAACCGTCTGACGAGCCCATCGGCGTTGCGTCGAGCTGAATAGCAGCGGACGATCACGACATCGCCGTGCCGTGAGGCCCACTTACATTGCACGCGAAGGAGCTTCGCTCCGAAGTCGAGGATGAGGTCGTAGCGCTGGTCCCCGAGGGGCCTCGAGACCCCGACTCCGAGTTCCAAGGCCGCGTGCGCAATCGCCATCTCTGCGACGACGCCCTTCTGATCCGTTGTCAGCATAGGCAATATCGTACCGAGCCGATCGGACAGACTTGTTTCCCTCCGGAGTGCGGCGGGCAGCCATCGAGAGGTGGCCGAGAAGACCGACCACAGCCCGTCGTCGAGGAGGGGGCGACGCCGAGAAGCGCCGGCAGCGGCGCAAATGGGCGACCCTGCTCGGCGGCGCGCACCTGTTCTGGGTCTACGCGCTGATCCTGGCAGGGATCGTCGTTCTCCTGTACTACCTGTTGCGCTAGTTGGCGGTCGCCGCGACCTCGACCGACGGCACGTCGCCCCAGAGCTCCTCGAGGCGGTAGTAGGAGCGCGCCTCAGGCGTGAATACATGTAGGACGACGTCGAGGTAGTCGGCAAGGATCCAGCTCGCGTCCCGCTCTCCGTGCACGTGGCGAGGCACCGAGCCTCCCTCGCGCTTCATCCTCTCGCGCACCTCGTCGTAGATCGCCTTCGCCTGCCGGGAATTGTTGCCCGTGCAGACGACGAAGTAGTCGGTATAGGTGCACACCGGCCGCATGTCGAGGATCACTACGTCCCTGGCCAGCTTCTCCTGGGCGAGGTCGGCTATTCGGCGTGCTTGGTCGAGGGATGTCAGGGTGGTCGAAAGCTCCTCAGTCGCTTGGAATCAGGGTATCACTGGTATCACCGGTAGAGGCCGGCGACCTCGATTTCCCGGGCGACCGCGTTCGGAACCATCCCCTCGATCGGCTCGCCCGCGCTGAGGCGCCGGCGAAGGTCGCGCGAGGAGACGTCGACGGGCGGAATCTCGAAGAATTCCACTCGCTCGGGCCGCTCCAACTCGCCGAGCACATGCTCGAGCCGTTCCGAGGGATAGCCGGGACGCGTGGCGACGCCGAGGCGCGCCAGCTCGAGCACGGCGTTCGGCTCCTTCCAGGACAGGAAGTCGGTGAACTGGTCGGCTCCGACCAGAAAGACCGGATCGTCGAAGCTCTCGGCACGGAGCATGTCGATCGTGCGCGCGTGCTCGTCTCGCACCACCTCGGTCCGCGGGAGGCCGGCGAATGCCAGCCGTGCGAGCTCGAAGCGCGTCGCAAAGTCGAGATCGGCCGGCTTGTGGCCGGGAGTGACGGCCACGAGCACGAGCAGCCGCTCCAGCGGGAAGTGGTCCAGGGCGGCCTCTGCGAGCGCCATGTGGCCGTTGTGGGGCGGGTCGAAGACGCCGCCGTAGAGACCTGTCATTCGTATTCGACCTCGTCGTCGGGCTTCACGCCCGCAGCTCGTAGCGCCTCCTCCGGGGCCTCACCCCGGACGCGGAAGCCCCTGTCGGTCCGGAAGATGCGGAACGGGCGCCGCCTCGGCGCCGAGGGTCGGTAAACCAGGAAGTCCGCCAGCTTCTCGTCTTGTGGACGCGCCGGCGCGCTTTCGGGAACGAGCTGAAACAGCAACCGTTTCAGTTCGTCGATGCCCTCGCCGGTAACCGCGGATGTCTCGACCACAGCCAGGATTCGTGGATCCTCGAGGGCGAGTTCCGGGCGAGCAAGGTCGATCTTGTTCAGGACGCCGATCTGGGGACGCTCGTCCAGGCCGGCCCCGTAGGCGTGCAGCTCGCCGTCGATCGTCCGGAAGCGAGCTTCGACATCCTCCGCCTGCGCCTCGATCACGTGGATCAACAGACGGGCGCGCTCGAGGTGGGCGAGGAACTCGTCCCCGAGGCCGACACCTTGATGGGCTCCCTCCAGGAGGCCCGGGACATCAGCGACGGTGAGCTGGCGACCGTCAGGCGATTCCACCGTTCCCAGCACCGGAGCGATCGTGGTGAACGGGTACTCGGCCACCTTCGGCTGCGCGTTCGAGATCCGGCGCAAGAGCGACGACTTGCCAGCGTTCGGGAAGCCCACGAGCGCCGCGTCGGCCAGCAGCTTGAGCCTGAGCTCGACGACCTCCTCCTCCCCTCCGGCTCCGATCTCAGCAAGCCGAGGCGTCTGGTGCGTCGGGGTAGCGAAGCGGCGGTTCCCCGCGCCGCCCGCTCCTCCGTGAGCCAGAGTCACGCGGGCGTCTGCATGCGCGAGATCGACGAGCAGACGTCCCTCCTCGTCGAAGACCTGCGTGCCTACAGGAACGTGGAGCTCGACGGTCTCGCCGGTGCGCCCGTGCTTGTTCTTGCCTTCTCCGTGCCGTCCGCGACCGGCGGTGAAGCTGCGCTTGCGCTGGAAGAAGGCGAGATCGCGCAGATCGGGGTCGGCCACGAGGACGACGTCGCCGCCGTCGCCGCCGTCGCCTCCGTCCGGCCCTCCCTTGGGCACGTACTTCTCGCGCCGAAAGCTGAGCGAGCCGTCGCCGCCGCGGCCTCCCCGCACCTCGATGCGGGCCCGGTCGTGGAACAACTCGACGCCCTAGAGGATGGAAATGGTGCGGTCGCGGAATGCGACCTTGCCGTCGCGCTTGGCGAAGATCGTGTGGTCGCGCCCGACGCCCGTCCCCGGGCCGGCGCGAAAACGCGTGCCGCGCTGCCGGACGACGATCGCCCCCGCCTTGATCTCCTGCCCGTCGAAGATCTTGACGCCGAGCCGTTTCGACTCGGAGTCGCGGCCATTCTTCGAGGAGCCGAGGCCCTTCTTATGCGCCATCTATTCCGCCGCCTTTTCCTTCTTGGTGGTCGTGCTCTTCTTCGCCGTGGTCGTGCTCATCTTCGCCGCGGGTGCCTTTGATTCTTTCTGGGGGGTGGACGAGGGGGATCTCCCCCTCGTATTTCCGATCGTCTGGATCTCGATCCGGGAGAGGCGGCTGCGGTGCCCGTTCCGGCGCCGGTAGCCGGTCCGGCGCTTGTGCTTGCCGACGATGACCTTCTCGCCGAGGACGTGCGCCGTCACCTTGGCCGTCACCTGCTGGCCCTTGAGCTTGTCGCCGAGCTTCGGCTCCCCGTCGCCGCCGAGCAGAAGAACGTCGGGATGGAACGTCTTGCCTTCCTCCACGGAGAGGCGGTCGACGAGCAGCCACTCGCCCTCGCGGACGCGGTACTGCTTCCCTCCGACGGCGATCACTGCATATGTCTTCTTCTCGGGCATAAGCGCTAAGCGAGCGGGCTCTCCCGGCCCGCTTCGGGGGTGGATTCTACCGGCTTGCGCTTGCGTCCGCGCCCGCCCCGCGTGCCGCGGCGCGTCTTCTTCTTGGGCTTCTCCTCGGCGGCCGCTTCGCCCGACTCGGCCTCGGTTTTCGTCTCGGCCGGGGCAGCTGCGGTCTCGGTAGCAGCGGTGGTCTCGGTGGAAGCCTCCTGCGCGGCTGCGGGCTTCTTCTTCCGGCCCCGCCCTCCGCGACTCCCTCGGCGCGTCTTGCGCTTGGGCTTCTCGCCCTCCGGCTTCGGCGTCTCAGCGTCCGGAGTCGCCTTGTCGCCATCCTCGGAAACGAGGACCGCATGCGCCGACGTCTTCCCGACATCCTCGATCCGGATCTCGACCTTCTCGCCGACCTGCGCAGCCGCGCCCGCGACCGTGATCACGTAGCCGTCCAGGCGCGCGATCGCGTCCGTCTCGGTGTGGAGATGCGCTTCCTCGAGCTCGACCTCGAGCTCCTGGCCCGGCTCGACCGGGAACGCCTGCGGTTCCACCTCCGCGGACTTTCCTTCGCTGAGAACGGCGAAGTGATCGTGTGGAGCGCGCTGCCGGCCCTTGAGCGCGAAACTGCGTCCCGTCTCCTTCTCGAGCTCGGCGAGCCGTGAGCCGCCCGGGCCCACGAGGAGCGTCGCGACCTGCGAGTTGAGCTCGACGAGGAAGGACTCGCTCTTCGACTCGGCCACGAGCCGGCGCAGACGGCGCTCGGTCTCGACCGCGTGGGTCTCCATCGAGACGACGACGCCGTCGCCCTTACAGGTCGGACAGCGGTCGGTGAGGATTTCGCGCGGCCCGTCGGTGACGTTCTGGCGCGTCATCTCGACGAGGCCGAGCGGCGAGATCTCGACGACGTAGGTCTTCGTCCGGTCCCGGTGGAGTTCATCGTTGAGCGCTTCCTCGACGAGCTGGCGATTCTTGGGGTTCGCCATGTCGATGAAGTCGATGACGATGATCCCGCCGATGTCGCGGAGACGGAGCTGACGGACGACTTCCTTGACCGCCTCGAGATTGTTCTTCGTGATCGTGTCCTCGAGCCTGCCCTGGCTCGTGCGGCCGCGCGCGCCGACGAAGCGCCCGGTGTTTACGTCGATGACGGTGAAGGCCTCGGCGTAGTCGAAGATCAGGTAGCCACCCGAGGGCAGGTCGACTCGCCGACCGAGGGTTGACCGGACGGCCTCGTCGACGCCGTAGCGCTCCATCAGAGGCTCCTTGTCCTGGTAGAGCTCGACGCGGGCGGCCAGCTCCGGAGATGTCCGCCTCAGGTAGCCGACGATGCGGCGGAACGTGCGGTCGTGGTCCACGACGACGCGCTGGAAGTCCCGGATGAAAAGGTCGCGGATGATTCGCAGCGGCAGCTCGGACTCCTGGTAGACGAGCGCCGGCGCCTCGGCACGGTTCGCGCGGCCGCGGATGGTCGACCAGAGCTTCTGGAGGAGTGCGAGGTCGCCCTCGAGCTCCTCGCGCGAGGCGCCTTCCGCCGCAGTGCGGACGATGAGCCCACCCTCGGGAAGCTCGAGCGCCTTGCAGATCGCCTTCAGCCGCTCGCGCTCCTCGTCGTCGAGTCGCCGCGAGACGCCGATGCCGTCCCCGAACGGGACGAAGACGAGGAAGCGACCGGGGAGGGAGATTTCCGTCGTGAGGCGGGCTCCCTTCGTGCCCATGGGATCCTTGACCGCCTGCACGAGCACTTCCTGGCCGCGCTCGACGAGCTCCTGGATCCGTCTTCCGTGCTTTCGTCCCTCGAGCTCGGGAACGACGATCTCGTCGACGTAGAGGAAGCCGTTCTTCGCGAGACCGATGTCAACGAACGAGGCCTCCATGCCGGGAAGAACGTTGTCGACCGTCCCCTTGTAGACGTTGCCCGCGATCGACCGCCGTCCGGGCCGTTCGAGGTAGACCTCGCCGACCACGCCGTCCTCGAGCACAGCAACTCGCTGCTCGCCCACCTCGACGGAGACCAGGATCTCCTTCTTTACGTCGGGCCGAACAGGCGCGCTGCGCGCGCTCGTCGAAGCGGGCCTGCGCGCCGGCGGACGCCGTCGCTTGGGCTTGGCTCCTTCGTCCTTCTTTTCTTCTGTGACGGCGACGGCAGTGGCCGTCTCGGTCTTCTTCTTGCTACGCCCCCGCCCGCCGCGCGATCCTCGCCGGCGGCGAGGCTTTTGCTCAGGCTGTTCCGGGGGTGTTTGTTCCTGCGCGGGGGCTTCGGGAGCGGCCGCCTCCGGCGGCGCCTCCTCCTTTGTGCCTTTGCGCTTGCGAAACCATGGCACGTGTCAGATCTCCTTTCGGGGCGCACGCCTCGGCCGCCCGCAGGCATGGCCGTCAGCGTGTCAGCGCCAAATCTCATTCTTGTTGTGCGTGGGGATCCCGCTCGCCCGATTTGGGCTCGGTGCTCCCTGCGCGTACTCTCTCAGGGTAGCAGGCGGCCTCTACGCGGCCGCCGGCCTGACCTGAGCTTGCTTGCGCTTCACGGAACGAAGCCGCTGGCTGAGACGAGCCCACGCCCAGGGCTCGATCTCGTTGTACCGCCCCGAGGCGATCTCCGCCCTGGTCACTTCCAGATACTCGAACCAGGCGTCGGCTTCCTCGATGGCCAGTGCCTCGTGGTCCGAGAACACGTGGTCGCCGCTCATGCGCGGACAGGCTAGGACCGGGACCGGACGGAGCCGACCACATTTTTGATTCGCGTCTGTCCCCCAGCCTCGAAATAAGCGGCTGCGGCGATCCCCAGGGCCCGTGTGCCCGCATAGGCAATGCCGCCCTTGATCGCCCAGCCGACGCCGGGGATGAACCCCAACGCCTCACGCGCGACAGCGCGAAATCCGAGGCCGGCGCCGATCACGGCCAAGATCTCGAGCGCCCGGTCTCGGTCGATCTGCTCCCCGTAGGCCGCCGCGATCCGGAAGACCATCCTGATCTGGTTGAGCGTGAGCGCGGGCAGGTCGGCCCCGGGGATGAAGATCGCCGCCCCGAGGATGCCGTTCTGGCGCGCGAACTTGTTGATCGTCTGTTCGACGACCGCGCCGCGAAGTGCAGGCACCCGCGTCGCCCACATGTAGGCATGGTCGTCCGCCCGCTCCGCGACGAGCTCGGTGACTCGATCGATCGGCAGGGGCGCGCCAGGCGGGACCTGGACGACATTGGTCGCGAGCACGTAGGGGACGTCGAGCGGATCCGTGCCGGCGCCAACGAGAACGCAGATGGCCACGACCCCCTTGCGGTCGGCGAGGCGCAGCGCCTCCTCGTCCCTTGGGGTGGCCTGCTCGCCCTCGATGACGTAAAGCAGGAGGCCGGCGCCCTCGACGTCGTAGGGCGAGAGCTCGCCGCCCGTGAGGTCGCGGACCGCCTGGGCGTCGCCCCCGGCCGTGAGCGCGTCGCGAAGCTCCCGGCCCGGGCCCGGAGCGCCGGCGATGACGAGCGGGCGGAAGTCCTCCGCTGCCGCGCGCAGTTCCTTGACGATCCCGTAGATGGCGCCAGGGTGGATGGGCAGGCGAGCCAGCCGCACGATTACCGGCCTGCGAGCTTGCCGCGCACGTGAATCGACTCGAGGAGTCCGATCATCGCGAGCGTCGTGATCATCGAGCTTCCGCCGAAGCTCACGAACGGAAGCGGGATGCCCGTCACGGGGGCTATCCCGATGGTCATCCCGATGTTGATGAAGACCTGGACCAGGAAGGTGAAGACGATCGCGCCCGCGGTCGCGGCCATGAAGAGGGTCGGCGCGACCGCGATGATCTTGATCCCCCGCCAGGCGATGAGCGCGTAGAGAAGGAGCAGGATGGCCGCGCCCAGGAAGCCGCGCTGCTCGGCGAGCGACGAGAAGATGAAGTCGGTGTTGTGCTCCGGGAGGAAATCGAGGTTCGTCTGAGTGGCTCCGGCGACGCCGCGCCCGTCGTAGCCGCCTGAGCCGACCGCGGTGATCGACTGCGTGATGTTGTAGGTGGTCCCCGTCGGGTCGACGTCCGGGTGCACGAAGCCGATGAGCCGATCCTTCTGGTACTGGTCGAGGACCTCGACGCCCGCGGCCGGAAGGAACCAGAGCATCGAGAGGGCGATCAGGGCCACCAGCGCGCCAAGGAAGCCGAGCTGCTTCCACGGAAGGCCTCCGAAGAGGAGGGCGGCGGCCGCAGCGCACCCGTAGATGAGCGCGCTGCCGAAGTCGGGCTCCTCGAAGACCAGCACGATGGGGACGGCGGCGAGCCCGACCACGGACCAGGTGACGCGCCACCCTCCCACGCGCCTCGAGCGATCGGCGACGAAGGCTGCGAGGAAAAGGATGAGCAAGACCTTCCCGAGCTCGGAGGGCTGGAAGTTGAAGGAGCCGAATGCGATCCACCGCTTCGACCCACGGACGTTCTCGGCGAGCGGGAAGACGATGAGCAGGAGGAAGACGACGAGCCCGTAGAGGACACGCTTGTGGCGGCGGAACACGTCTGGGTTCAAGGCAGTGAAGACGGCCAGGACGAGGACTCCGAAGGCGACGTAGGTCTGCTGCCGGAAGAGGTAGTAGCCGGAATCGCCGGGAATGTCGTTGCGGGTCACGGACGCGAGCACCCAGAGCCCGTGCGTAATGACACCCCCGACGGCCAGGAGCAGGAGGTAGTCGATGTGGCGCAAGAAGGCGCCGACCTCCGCTCCGAGGGCGGACCGTGCCTGTGCTTGTGGGAGAGCGCGAGTGGCCATCGCTTCCTTAGTCGGAATCCTTCACCGACGAGACGTACGAGTTCGGGTCGACCTTGAAGTACTTCTCGAAGACCTTGAGCGCCGCCGGAGCCGCCGCCACGCCGCCGTGGCCGCCGTTCTCGATCAGCGCGCACACGACGAGCTTCGGCTTTCCGTACGGGCCGTATCCGCACCACCACGCTTGGTCCTGCAGACCCTGGTAGCCGGGCAGGCGGACGAATTTCTCAGCCGTTCCGGTCTTTCCGGCGATCTCGATCGGGAACGAGCCGAAGATCCCGGACGACGTCCCGTAGGTCGCGTGCGTCGCTTTGTAGAGGCCTTCCTGCACGACGCGGAGGGCACCCGGGTCGAGTCGGACGTCCTTGGGCGGCTTGGGCGCGTAGGGACGGAGCACCACCGGGGCCTGGCCCTGGTTCCCCGGCTCCTCGACCGACTTCACCATGTGCGGCTCGACGAGCTTGCCGCCGCTCGCGATCAGCGCATAAAACCGGGTCATCTGCAGCGGGGTGACGAGTACGTCGCCCTGTCCGATGGCCAACTGCACGGAGTCGCCGCTCGTCCAGATCTTGTCGATCTCGGTCTTGAAGTAGCGCCGCCTCCAGTTGGGCGTTGGCATGAGGCCCTTTTCCTCTGGGCCGATGTCCAAGCCTGTCGTGGCGCCGAAGCCCATGTTCCGCGCCCATTTCTGGAGCGGCGAGTCCTTGCGCCCGTAGAAGCGGAGACCGAGTTGGTAGAAGTACGTGTCGCACGAGGCCGCGAGCGCCGTTGTCATGGTCATGGGCTCGTTGACGTAGGGATCCCAGTTCGTGAACGTCTGGCCGTCGACGACCTCCTTGCCCGTGCATTGGATGAGCTCGTCCGGCGCCACCATCCCTTCCTGAAGGGCTGCGAGCGCCGTGATGGGCTTGAATGTCGACCCGGGCGGATACAGCCCGGCTACGGCGCGGTCGAGCGTCGGGTGGTTCTCGCTCGGCTTGCCGAGGCGATTCAGATTGCGCTGCTTGACCTGTCCGACGTAGATGCTCGGATCGAAGCTCGGGTTGGACGCGAGCGCGAGGATCTCGCCTGTGTTCGGATCCATGGCCACGAGCGCCCCGCCATCGGCGGCCCAGCGGCCGTCGTCGTGCGCGATCCGGATGCCGTAGTCGAGCGCTTCCTCGGCGGTCTTCTGCAGCTCGGCGTCGATAGTGAGCCTCACGTTGTTGCCGGCCTCCGGCAACTGCTCGAACTCCCGCGCGCTCTTCACGCGCCCGAGCGCGTTCACGTAGACGCGGCCGATGCCCGGGCGGCCTCGGAGGTACATGTCGTAGGTCGCCTCGACGCCCGTCTGGCCGATGCGGTCACCGGGCGCGTAGCCGTCCTTCTTCCGCGAATCCGCCTGCTCCTGGGAAATCTCCCCCACGTAGCCCAGCACCTGCGCAGCGATCCCGCCACGGTCGTAGTGGCGCAGGGAACTCTGGCTGATCTGCACGCCGGGGAAATCGTTCTGGTGCTCGAGCAGGTAGTTGACCTTCGCGTCGGCAACGTCGGTCTTGATCGTGATCGGTGTCAGGAGGTCGTCCTTGCGCTTCTCCAGATCGCGTTCGACGCGCCGGTAGGGCACCTGCAGGAGCCTGGCGACCCGGCGAAGCGCCTCCTCGCGCCGCTCGGGCGTGAGCTCGTCGAGTGCGGCCGGCCAGAGCTGCGCGACCGTGCTGGGAACGTTCGAGACGAGCACGTTGCCGTTGCGGTCGATGATCGACCCCCGTTGCGCGGGCGCGCGGAACGTGCGCACCTGGTTGTTCCGAGCGTCCTCGAGGTAGGTCTGCCCGGAAATCACCTGCAGCGCCCAGAGGCGGAAGAAGAGGACGCAGAAGATCGTCACGGCGAAGACGCCCACGATGGCGATGCGTAGGGCCATCTGGGGCGTGAGGCGATAGGGCTCCTCGACGCGGGGGTCGGGCGGCAGGAAGCCGGGAAGACTGGAGGGTGGACTAGACAGCGGGGCGCACCTCGCGGCGCTCTCGCGGCTCTGCGTGGAAGATCCGCCGGCAGAGGCCGTAGAGCGGATAGGCCAACAGCATGTTGAGCGCGAGTGTGGGCAAGAGCACTCCGACGAAGAACTGCGCGGCGGAGAGCGTCGATCCGAGCATGAAGTGAACGACCGCCGAGCCCAGAGCGAACCCGACCGTCCCGAGCGCGACCGCGACGAGCGAGGGATGCGCCGAAGACTTCGTCGTGACGTCGCCGAGCCTGCCGGCGAAGTAGCCCACGAGCGTCAGGAGGAGCGAGGTCAACCCCAGGGTCTCCAGCGAGGCGACGTCGAGCACCAGGCCGGCCCAGAAGCCTGCGACGGCCCCGAACACCGGGCCTCGCAGCAGCGCGATGCCGATGACCAGGACGAGGACGACGTCAGGGTGGCCCTCGGCCACCTCGATGGCCGATGCGATCGACACCTGGACGAGCGCGGCGAAGAGCAGCAACGCGCCGGCCTTGATCACGTCGGCGGTCATCGTTTCTTCGGCACCAGCACGATGACTTCGGCGAGCGCGTCGAAATTGACCAGCGGCGCGACCTGGATGCGCTTGTAAAGGTCGACGTCCTGCTGCCCGACGGATTTGACCATTCCGACCGGGATTCCGCGCGGGTAGAGGGATTCGAGCTTGCCGCTCCGCCAGCCGGCGGTGATGACGAGGTTTCCCTCCTCGACGAACTCGTCCTTGCCGACGCGGTCGAGGACGAGAGCCGACGAGTCGCTCGGCCCATGCCGGACGACCCCGGCCGCGCCGCTCTCGAGCACGATCGCCGAGACGGCGCTCGACTGGTCGGTGAGCAAGGTCACCTTGGCGCCGTTGGAGGTGACGTTCGTGACCAGCCCCACCAGGCCGTCCTGGGTCACTACGGGGTCATTGCGCCTTACCCCCGCGGAGGATCCGGCCGCGATCAGGACTTCCTGGTTGTACGCGCTGGGCGGACGGCCGACGACCCGGGTGGAGACGCCGGTGAAGCCCGCTGGGAAGCTGGGCCCGTCGACGAAGCTCAGCAGGTCGCGCAGGCGGTCGTTCTCGCTGACCGCGGTCTGCTCCTGAATCACCCTCTGGCGGAGCGCTTCAACCTGCTTCCGCAGCTTCTCGTTCTCCTGCTTGGCTCCGACGAGATCCGACGTCCAGCCCCACGCGTCACGGAACGGGCGGGCGATCCGCTCGCCGGCGACCTCGAACGGCATGGCGACCGAGAGCCCGATGCGTTGCGCCGAGTGGAGCGTCCCTTCTTCCGACTCGCGAAAGTAGACCGTGATCAGCGCGAGCGAGAAGAGCACGAGCACAGCCGCGACCAAGCGCGCCCTGAGCGCGCGACTCGTCCTGGGCGAGGGCCCCTCGGTGCGGCGGGCGGACGCGTCCAGGACTGGGAGCCGTGCTGTGCGTTGCCGAGGCACGGAGGCCAGATTCTAAAGCCTTGAGCGGAGACTGCCCGTTCTAACGGCGTCTGCCGTTCCGGTTCCGCGCCTTGGCCGCGCGGTGGATGACCTCGAACTCCTCGAGGCTCTTGCCCGAGCCGACCGCGACGCAAGTGAGCGGAGACTCCGCGAGCTGGACGGGCATCTGCGTCTCGTCGCGCAGCCGCTCCTCGAGACCGCTGAGCAGCGAGCCGCCGCCTGCGAGGACGATCCCGCGGTCCATGATGTCCGCCGCGAGCTCGGGAGGCGTCTTGTCGAGCGTCGACTTGATCGCGTCGAGGATCTGCCCGACGGGCTCGTCGAGCGCGCGCCGCACTTCCTCGGATGTGATCACGATCGTCTTGGGGAGGCCCGTGAGCATGTCGCGGCCTCTGACCTCCGCCTGAACCTCCTCGCGGAGCTCCCAGGCGGAGCCGATCTCGAGCTTCAGCTCCTCCGCGGTCTGCTGGCCGATGAGGAGCTTGTACTCCTTCTTGATGTGGCTCATGATCGCCTCGTCCATCTCGTCGCCGCCGACGCGGATCGACTGGGAGACGACGATGCCGCCGAGGGAGATGACCGCGACTTCGGTCGTACCTCCGCCGATGTCCACGATCATGTTCCCGGTCGGCTCCGAGACGGGCAGTCCGGCCCCAATCGCAGCCGCCATCGGTTCCTCGATTAGGTAGGCCTGCCGGGCGCCGGCCGAGAGGGTCGCCTCCTCGACCGCGCGCTTCTCGACGCCGGTCACGCCCGACGGGACGCAGACGACGACCCGCGGATGCGCGAAACGGTTGTGGTGCACCTTCTGGATGAAGTGGCGGAGCATCTGCTCGGTGACATCGAAATCGGCGATGACGCCGTCTTTCAGCGGCCGGATGGCGGAGATCGTGCCCGGCGTGCGGCCGAGCATGCGCTTGGCCTCGATCCCGACCGCGTGGACCTCACCCGTGCGCTGGTCGATCGCAACGACGCTCGGTTCAGAGAGGACGATGCCCCGGCCGCGGACGTAGACGAGCGTGTTGGCAGTCCCGAGATCGACTGCCATCTCCCGCCCCCCGAAACCGCTCAGTGTGCTCCAAAGGCTCACGAACGGGCAAGTCTAGTGGACGGCTCCTCTTATCCGAAACCGTATGTGCCCGCGAAACGCTCCGCGAGCAGGCGGATTAGGAGCGTTCCCGGAAGGCCGACGACGTTCAAGGCCGGGGTCTGGGCCGGGGTCAGACCCCGGCCATGTCACGATAAGACGTCATTTCAGCGCCAAGGGACGCAACACCGCCTTGGCACGGAAATGAAACTCCTACCCTGGCTGGGTGCCTCGACCCCTACGGAAGCTTGAGCCCGGCGGCATCTACCACGTCACCGCCCGCGGCAATCGGAAGCAGCGAATCTTTCTAGCGGACGCAGACCGCGAATTGTTCCTAGCGCTACTGGCGCGGATCACGATTCCACTGCGATGGTTTTTCCACGCGTATTGCTTGATGGAAAACCACTACCACCTTGTTATCGAGACGCCTGAAGCGAATCTTTCCGCCGGGGTGCAACGCGTGAACGGAAGATACGCGCAGGCGTTCAACAGCCGGTATGCCCTTAGCGGCCATCTCTTTCAAGGCCGTTTCCATTCGGTCTCGGTTAAGAGCGATGGTCACCTTCTCGAACTGGCGCGCTATGTCGCTTTGAACCCGGTGCGCGCGGGCCTTTGTGCCCGGCCAGAAGACTGGCCATGGAGCAGTTGTCGCGCCGTGTTGGGAATGGTTAGCCCACCGACCTTTCTGAGGATCGAGCGGGTGCTCGACGGCTTCGGCTTGCATGCTGAGCAACAGCGCGCGAACTTTGGTCGGTTCCTACGCGACGCGTCAGTGAGGGCGGAGCCTGAGTTGGCTACGTGAGCCGTGTCCGGGGTCAGACCCCGGACACGGCTGTTTTAGCCGAAGCCGTACGTACCCGCGAAGCGGTCGGCGAGCAGGCGGATTAGGAGCGCTCCCGGAAGGCCGACGACGTTCAGATAGTCGCCCTCGATCCGCTCGACGAGCCCGGCTCCGAGCCCCTGGATGGCGTACGCGCCCGCACGACTCTCCCATTCGCGCGACGCGACATAGGCGGCGATGTCGCGCGGCGTCAGCGGCCGGAAGGTGACGCTCGTGGTCTCTGCTGCCACCTCCTCCCAGGCCGGGGTTAGCAGGCAAAGGCCCGAGACGACCGCGTGCGTGCGTCCGCCAAGCGTCTCGAGCATTTCGGCCGCCTCCTCCGCGCCGCCCGGCTTCCCGTACGCCTTGCCGTCGAGGACGACTGCCGTGTCGACGCCCAGCACCGGCCGGTCCCCGGCCCCCTCGGCCACGGAACGCGCCTTTCCGGCCGCGTGTGTACGGACGAGCTCGGACGGCGAGGCGCCGGCGTCGTCGTTTTCCTCGTAGGCAGGCGCCACGATCTCGAAAGGAATCTCGAGCTGCTCGAGAATTGCCCGCCGCTGGGGGCTCGTCGAGGCAAGGAGGATGGGCGGTGCCGAGGGATCGCTCACTCCCTGCGCACGCTCCAGATCTGCTCCATGGGCCAGTGCCGGGCCCACTCTGTCTCGGCGGCGCCCCTGTAGGTCGACTCGGCGCCGTCGGGAGGTTGGATCTCGCGCAGCGCCTCGACGACGAGCCCGTTGTCGCGAAAGAGCCTGATCCACTCCCCGTACGGGAGGTAGAAATGCACGAGCCCGTCCTCGTCCTCCACCCTGTGCAGCCCGAAGTAATCAAGCCGGAGCTCGCGGGTGACGGTGTCCCGCTCGTCGTCCCAGCAGATGACCTCCCAGGAGGTTGACTCGCTGAACGCCAGCAGACCGCCGCTCCGCCGCACCCTGGCCGCTTCGGGCACCCACGCGTAGGGATCGACGAAGCGGTTGGCTCCGTGGTCGGCGAACACGATGTCGAAGCTCTTGTCGGGAAACGGCATTGACTCCGCGCTCGCGTGGGCCAGCTGGACCTCCACTCCTGCCGCCTTCACTGCAGACCGCGCATGCTCGAGCTGGCGCTCCGAGTAGTCCACACCGACAGCCCGCGCTCCCTCTCGGGCGAGCAGGATCGACCACTGCGCGGCGCCGCACCCGAGCTCGAGCACGTCCTTCCCGGCCACTTCGCCGAGCACACCGAGCTCGCTCTCCGGGAGCTGCCACATACCCCAACGAGGCTCGGGACGCCCGATGTGCGCACGATGCCGGTCCTGGTACTCGTCCGACTGGCGGTTCCAGAAGTCCCGGTTCCGGGCTGCGTCAGACAAGCTCTGAATCGGAGAACCAGACCGCTATCTCGCGCTCCGCCGACTCCGGCGAGTCCGAGCCGTGAACCAGGTTGTCCGGCATGGCAAGCGCGAGGTCGCCACGGATGGTTCCGGGGGCCGCTTCGGCCGGATTCGTCGCGCCGATGGTGACGCGGACGACGGAGATCGCGGACTCTCCCTCCGCCACGAGCGCGAGCGTCGGCGCGGACGTGATGAAGTCGACGAGCTCCCCGAAAAACGGTTTCTCGCTGTGCTCCGAGTAGTGACGCTCGGCGAGGCCGCGGTCGAGCTGGATGAGCTTTGCGGCCCGAATCTGGAGCCCGCGCTGCTCGAGCCTCCCGAGGATCTCACCCGCCAGACCGCGTGCGAGCGCATCTGGCTTGATGAGGACGAGGGTCCGCTCAGACACGCGGGGAGCCTACCGGGCCGTCCTAGCTCGGTCGCTGGCTAGAGGTTTCCGACAGCGCGGGGAGACTCGACCGGAGTTTCGCAGTACGGGCAGATCTGCCACAGAGGCTCGAGCGGCGCCTTGCAGCGGCGACAAGCCTCCTTTAGCTTCGTCGTGCACACCGGGCAAGCGAGGAAGGTGGAGTCGACGACGGCGCGGCAGACAGGACAGCGGTCTGCCGTACCGAGCGACTCTTCCATCGCCTTGATCTCCAACTCCCGCTCGTGCACGTCCTCCAGGTACTCGGGCGGGCGGAAGAACATGTAGAGCAGCGGGCCCAGGAACGGCGGGAAGATCCCGAGCGCCACGGCCATCGCGAGCAGCCACGGGTCTTCGATCCGCCGGCGAGCGTCCTTGTAGACCCAGTAAGCGGACGCCGCCCAGAAGATGACCAGGAAGAAGAGGAAGACATTCCGGATCGCGAGCCACGTGCCGGAGTGGAAGAAGTCCTTGAAGCCTCCGAACAGGTCGTCGTTCGTGCCGGTTGTTGTCTGAGCCAGATGCATCGCGGTCCTCTAGAACAGAATCTTTCCTACCAACCACCCTGCGCCAAACGAGATCGCCACGATCAAAGAGAGTACGACCGCGGCGAACGCGAAGACGCTGATGCGCTCGCCTACCGTCGCCATGGTAGGGGAGTCCCCGGTCGGAAGGGGGCGAGATCCGCGAGGAGATAGAGCGAACCCGTCACGAGAACGGCGCCCTCGTCGCCGGCCGCCTCTCGGGCTGTAGCGACGGCTTCGGCAGGATCCGGGACCGTACTCACCTGCTTGAAGAATGGTCTTGCTCGCTCCGCGAGGTCTGCGGGAGGAAGCGCGCGCTCGTTGCTCGAAGCAGTGGCCACGATCGTGTCCCCGAGCGCCGAGAGGGCGGCCAGCATTCCATCGGCGTCCTTATCGGCCAGGATCGACGCGACGATCACGTAGCGACGCGTCGGAAGGTGGGCGAGGAGCCATCCGACTCCGGCGAGGTTGTGCGCTCCGTCCCAGATCTCCAGCGGGTCCTCCGAGACCCGCTCGAGCCGTCCCGGCACCGACACCTCCTCCGCGGGTGAGGGGTCGACCGGGCGGCCGAGGAAGGACTCCACGGCCGCGAGGGCGAGGGCGAGATTGCTCGCGCCCGCGACGACGACGCTTTCGGCGCCCGCTGCCCGCGCGGCCCCCTCCCACTCCGGCTCGCCAAGCACCACTGTCGCGCGAGGGCCCGTCACCGCAAGCTTCTCGGCGGCAATCTCCTCCCGGGTGTCGCCGAGGACCTCCGTGTGGTCGAGCCCGACGTTCGTGAGCACGACCATCCTGGCCCGGAGGACGTTGGTGGCATCGAGACGGCCGCCGAGCCCGGCTTCGACGACCGCAGCGTCGACCTGGGCGGAGGCGAACTCCGCGAATGCAGCCGCAGTCAGGACCTCGAACTGCGTCGCCCGGACCTCCTCGGCCCCAGGCCGGACGCGCTCGAGTGCGCGCTCGAGGTCGACCTCCGCGCCGCGCACGTGGATCCGCTCCCCCCAGCCGGAGACGTGCGGCGACGTGTACGCGCCGACGGCGAGACCCGCGCCTGCGAGCAGCGCCTCGGCCAGCCGGGTCGTGGTCGTCTTCCCGTTCGTGCCCACGACGTGGATAGCGGGGAAGGCCCTCTGAGGATCTCCGAGCTTCCGGAGCAGCGCGCGGATCCGCTCCAGCCCGAACTCTTCGGGCCACGGGCTCAGCGACTCGAGCCACGCGACCTGATCAGCCGCCGAGGGCATCGAGCTCGCGGCGGAAGCGGGCGAGCTTCTCACGCTCGCCTTCGACAACGTCGGGCGGCGCGTTCGCGACAAAGTTCTCGTTCCCGAGGATGCCCTCGGCGCGGGCGATCTCCTTGCGCAGGCGCTCACGCTCCGCGTCGGCGTTCCCGTTCACCTGCACCCGGTCGGGCCGCACCTTTGCCTCGAAGATGCGGCGCTCGTCGCCGTCGAGCTCGACGGCGACGCCGCTCCTCGCGAAGATCGCGGCCGCGTCCTGGACGCGCTCGAGCGCGTCGGCGTCCGCGTCGAAGCGGTTGTCCTCACTGGGCCAGGCCGAGACGATCAGCCGCGCCGACCGGCCGGGCAGGCTCGTCCAGATCTCCTCTGTCACGTGCGGAAGCACTGGATGCAGCAGCTTCAGCAGTCGTTCGAGCGCGGCGAGCGCGGTCGCTTGGGCATCGTCGTCCCCTTCGTAGAGTCGCGGCTTGATCGCCTCCGCGTACCAGTCGCAGAAGTCATCGAATGTCAGGCGGTAGAGGGCCTGCACCGCCTGGGAGAAGTTGAAGGCTTCAAAGGCGGCCTCCACCTCTGCCCGGGTCTGATCCAGGCGAGCAAGGATCCACCGTTCCTCTACCGCTTTCGGACGAGCTTCGACCTCCTTCGCGCCTGTTGCGGTCAGCAACAGACGCGAGACATTCCAGAGCTTGTTGGCGAGTTTGCGGCCCTCCTCGACGGCGCCGTAGGAAAAGCGCACGTCCTGCGTCGAGGACATCTTCAATAGGCCGTAGCGCGTCGCGTCCGCCCCGTGATCTTCGATCACGTCCAGCGGGTCGATCCCCGTTCCCAGGCTCTTCGACATGCGCCTGCCGTCGGGCGCGAGCACCGTCGAATGGATGATCACGTCCGTGAACGGAACCTCGCCCATGATCTCGAGGCCGGAGAAGATCATCCGGTTCTCCCAGAGGCGGATGATCTCGCGCGCGGTCGTGTTCAGGTCGCCCGGGTAGTACGTCCGCAGATCGAGCGTGTCGTCGGGCCAGCCGAGTGTGGCGAACGGCCAGAGCGCCGAGGAGAACCAGGTGTCCAACACGTCTTGCTCCCGGCGAAGCTCGGTCGAGCCGCACTCGGCGCAGGCCTCGGGCTCCGTTTCCTCGACCGTGATGTGGCCGTCGGAGCAGTACCAGACCGGGAGCTGGTGTCCCCACCAGAGCTGGCGGGAGATGTTCCAGTCCGGCGCGTTCTCGAGGGAGTCGATCGCGAAACGGTGCTGCGACTCCGGGTGGTAACGGACTCGCCGCTCGCGCAGCGCCTCGAGCGCGGGCTTCTTCAGCTCCTCCATCGAGCACCACCACTGGAGCGAGATGAGCGGCTCGATGCGCGACTCGCACCGCTCGCAGAGCGCGACGGAGTGCCGGAACGACTCGACCTTCTCGAGCAGGCCGCGTTTCTTCGCCCACGCGAGAATGCGCTCGCCGGCTTCTTCCTGGGTCAATCCGGCGAGGTCGCCGGCCTCCTCGCTCATCGTCCCGTCCGGGCCGATGACCATCGGCTCCGGAAGCTCGTGCCTCCGACCGATGGCGAAGTCGAGCGGGTCGTGCCCGGGCGTGACCTTGAGCGCCCCGGTGCCGAACTCGGGGTCGACTTCCTCGTCTGCGATTATCGGGACGCGCTTCTCGACGTAGGGCACGACGACCTCCCGGCCCACGAAGTCCCGGTAGCGCTCGTCGTCGGGATGGACGGCGACCGCGACGTCGGCCGGGATCGTCGCCGGCCTCGCCGTTGCGATCATGATCCCGCCCTCACCCTCCACGAACGGATAGGTGATGTACGCGAGCTGGTCGTCGCGCTCCACGTGGGCGAGTTCGAGGTCGGAGAGAGACGTCTCGTGGAACGGACACCAGTTGATGATCCGGTTGGCGCGGTAGATCCACTCCTTGCGGTAGAGGTGGACGAAGAAGCGCATGACCGCCCGCACGTAGTCCTCGTCCATGGTGAAGCGCTCGCGGCGGTAATCGAGCGAGGCGCCCATCCGCCTGAACTGGGTCATGATCGTCCGCCCGTAGAGGCGAAGCCATTCCCAGACCCGCGCCTCGAAGGCTTCGCGTCCCAGGTCGTGCCGGGTCCTCCCCTCGCGCGCCAGGTCCTTCTCGACCGCGTTCTGGGTCGAGATCCCCGCGTGGTCGTAGCCGGGCTGGAAGAGGGTGTTGAACCCCAGCATGCGCCGCCAGCGGACGAGCGCGTCGGCCAGGGCGAGTTGGAGCGCGTGCCCCATGTGCAGCTCGCCGGTGACGTTCGGGGGCGGGTGGGCGATCACGAAGGTCTCGCCGCCGCGCTCGGCGTGGGCCTCGTAATGGCCCTCCTCCTCCCAGGTCTTCTGCCAGCGCTCCTCGACGCCCTCGGGACGGTACAGCGGCTCCATCCGTCCGATTCTAGGGGGCGGGTTCGGCGCCCAACACCCGCTCGATCGCGGTCAGGAGCTCGACGTAGTCGAACGGCTTGCGGAAGAAGGCATCCGCGCCGGATTCGATGAAGCGCTCCTCCTCCGCCATCGGATCCCGGGCGCTCACGACGATGGCGGGGATGCCTTCGAGCGCCGGCATCGCCTTCAGACGCTCCACCACGAGGTAGCCGTCCCCTGCCGGGAGCATGAGGTCGAGGAGGATGAGGTCTGGGTGCTCCTTGCGCGCCTGGTTGACGGCCGAGATCGCATCGCCCGCGAAGAACGGCTTGTAACCGCGCGACTTCAGCCTGATGCCGAGAAGCCGACGGATGTCCTGGTCGTCGTCGACGATGAGGATCTTGGCTTGAGCCATGCTGCTTGACCTGACTTTGTACCATTGGAAGCGGAACCCCCCGTGAGTCAGGTCGTTCAAGATCCGCGCCAGGCGGGCCGCGATGCGGCTGAGCGCCGCGCGTGGCAAGAGGCTTTCGACCTCCTGAAGACCGCGGATGTAGGGGGAGGACTCGGCGCCGAGGATTTGGAGGTCCTGGGCGAGGCGGCGATGTGGACCGGCCGCCTGAGCGACGCCATCGAGGCCTCGGAGCGAGCCTACGCCGCATTCGTCGAGGAGGGAAACAACCAACGGGCCGCCAGGACCGCGATTCAGCTGGCCGTGGAGTACAGGAACAAATTGCAGCTCTCGGTCTCGTCAGGGTGGCATCAGCGAGCAACCCGGCTGCTCGAAAGCGAGCCGGAATCGACCGTGAACGGGTATCTGGAGCTGCAGCGCGGGCTGATCGCCAACGGCCAGGGGGACTTCGACAAGGCGCTCGAGCACATCGAGCGGGCTCTCGATATCGCCACTCGATTCCATGACAAGGATCTCCTCGCTCAGGCGACTCTCCGTGAGGGGGTCGTGCGAGTTCACAAGGGCGACGTCGACGCAGGCCTGGCGTTGATCGACGAGGTCAGCGCCTCAGCGGTCGCAGGCGAACTCAACCCCCTGTCGACGGCGATCATCTACTGCAACACGATCGACGCCTGCCGCGATCTGGCGGACTACAGCCGAGCGGCACAGTGGACGGAGACGACGACGCGCTGGTGCGAGCGGCAGGCAATCGCTGGGTTCCCCGGCATGTGCCGAGTCGACCGCGCCGAGATCATGCGACTGCGCGGCGCCTGGGCAGATGCCGACCGCGAGCTCGAGCAGGCCACGAAGGAGCTCCAGGACTTCAACCCGCGAGTGGCGGGACAGGCCTTCTACGAGATCGGCGAGATTAGGCTGCGCATGGGCGAGCTCGAAGCAGCCGAGGAGATCTTCACGCGCGCGCGGGACCTCGGGCGCGACCCCGAGCCTGGCCTCTCGCTGTTACGGCTGGCCCAGGGCAAGGTCGACACGGCGGCCCGCTCGATCAAGCGGGCGCTCGAGGAGGAGTCTCTGGCGCGCCTGGACCGCGCCCGTCTGCTTCCAGCCCAGGTGGAGATCGCACTGGCCGCAGGTGACGTGAGGACGGCACGCGTCGCGGCAGAGGAGATCGAAACGATCACGGGCGACTACACGATCTCCGAGGTGCGGACTCCCGCCCTCGAAGCGAGCGCCCAGATGACCTGGGGCGCCGTGCGGCTGGCCGAACAGGATCCCGAGGAGGCGGTCACCTGCCTCCGCCGGGCCCTCAAGCTCTGGCAAGCAGTCGACCATCCCTACGAGGCGGCGCGCACCCGCGTCTTGCTCGCGGCGGCCTATCGCGCCAAGGGAGACGAGGACGGGGCGGTCGCGGAGCTGGTCACCGCGCAGTCCGCCTTCGAGCGCCTCGGCGCGCGGCTCGACGCCGAACGAGCGAGCCAGCGGATCACGAAGCGTGTGACGAAGACCTTCGTCTTCACCGACATCGTCGACTCGACGAAGTTCTCCGAGCTGCTCAAGGACCGCTGGGAGAAGGTCGTGCTGAAGGTGCACGACGAGACGATCAAGCGCATCGCCTCTGATTACGGCGGCGAGGTCGTCAAGAACACCGGGGACGGTTTTTTTCTGGCGTTTCCCGAGCCCACCGCGGGGGTCGAGGCCGCCGTGGCGATCCAAAAGCAGCTCGACGAGCAGGCCTTTCCGGCGGAGCTGCGCATCGGCTTGCACACGACCGAGGCGCAGGACACGGGAGGCGACTACCAGGGCGAGGGCATCAACGTCGCGGCGCGGATCGGCGAGCTGGCCGAGGGTGGCCAGATCCTCGCGAGCTGTGACAGCGTCATAGGCATCCCGCTCGTGTGCTCGGCCCCAAATGATGCGCAGCTGAAGGGGTTCTCGGACCCCGTCAAGGTCACGTCGATCGACTGGCGCTAGGCGGTCGGCGTCAAGCGGAAGGCGGTACGGCGACCGCGAGCGGGAGCCGCTTCTGCTCGGGGATCTCGGCGGGCATGAGCGCTGTCAGGCGGGCGTAGCGAGCCTCGAGCCGCCGTCTGAGGCGTCGCGAGTCGGCGGTCCAGGCGAGCCCACGGGTGCCGTCCGGGCGCGCTCGGGTGACGACACGGGTTCCTGAACCGTGCGGTTCAAGGCTCGTCGTGAGGACGACTGCGCGGCGGCCGGATGAGGTCCGCTCAGTGAAGTAATCGAAGGGCCGCCAGTCGAGGATCTGCTCGTAGATCTGCGTGCGGCCGTCCACACAGACGCTCGAAGTCCCCGTGCAGCGTCTGCCGCCTGCGTCCACCTGCTCGATCTGGTCGACCTGCCACAGGAGCCGCTTCTGGGGCGAAGTCAGGTACTCCCACGCCACGGGCGGCGGGACTGTGAGGGTGAGGCCGACCGTCAACGCGGCCTCGTCGGCCCCGACTACGACGCGCCTCCGATCGAGCTCGTCGTCCCAGCGCGCCTCGAGGTCGAGCACCCAGGCGGACACGTCGCCGACGTCGTCATACCGCTCCTCATGGCGTCGCAGCGCGAGGGCGGCGGGGTCGATCGCGAGGGCATTGACGCAAGCTTCCGTAAAGAGCGCGTAGCCCCTCAGGCCTAAGACCTCGGCTGCCGCGTTCTTGAGCAGGCGATGGACGAGGATGACGTCATGGCCGGTCAGCTCCTCCCCGCGCTGTCCCGGGCGGCGGATGAAGTCCCCATGGTGCACAACGATCTTCAGATTGAGCTCGGGCGCCTTCGCGCAGGCGTTGCACGAGCAGTTCGTCGAGTGCTCGATGCCCCGGAGGCGCCGGCGAAAGCCGAAGTAGCACTCCTCGATCGAGTCGAGCAGCATCGACGCGTCGAGCTCGCCGTCCAAGGCGTAGCCGAACGCGGCGTCGCCTTCCAACTTGTTGATGCGGAGGATGGGCTCGAGGCGTTCGACGATGTCTCGCGTGATCTCCGCGACCACATCCTCGGCGTACTCGAGCGGGCCGGAGACAACGTAGTTGGTGTAGCCGGAGATATCCGCGACGAGAAGGGAGCCGCGCTCGACCGTGGAGGGCACGATCTCAGCCCCCGACGATCTCGAGGATGTTGCCATCGGGATCCTTCAGCCAAGCGGCGCGTGTGTCGCCCATCGCGGCCACGCCGTCCTCGGTCTTCATCCCAGGCATGTCGTACTCCTCGAAGGTGACGCCCTTTGCCTTCAGCACCTCCACGACGGAACGCACGTCGTCGACGACGAAGCTCGCCAGGGTGTGCTTGCTCTGGCCCGCGGTCTTGCTCTCGTAGACGCCGAGCTTGGTTTCACCGGCCCCGGCGAAGCGGGCGTAGGGCTCCCCCTCGCCGCGCTCGAAGAGGCTGAGGCCTAGCTTCTCCCCGTAGAAAGAGACCGCCTCTTCGAGGTTCGAGACGGGCACATTCGCCCCGATACGAGCGTCAGCGAGCATCTAGAGGAGGATCGCGCCGCCTGGGCGGCGAGTCAAGGGCGGCTCAGGCCGACTCTTCTTCGAGCTCCTCGAGCTCCCCGAGCTCGAGGGAACGCCCGCCCGTCGTGACGAGCGTCGGCTTCAGGTTGCGCTGGATCGTCTCCTTCGTGATCACGCACTTGGAGACGTCCTTGCGCGACGGCAGCTCGAACATCACGTCGAGGAGCGCGTGCTCGATGATCGAGCGCAATCCCCGCGCGCCCGTCTCGCGCTCGAGGGCCTTGTCGGAGATCTGCCAGAGCGCGTCCTCGGTGAAGACGAGCTCGACGTCGTCGTAGTTGAAGAAGCGCTGGTATTGCTTGACGAGCGCGTTCTTGGGCTCGAGCAGGATCTGGACGAGATCCTCGCGGGTGAGCTGGTGCACCGCCGAGACAACCGGCAGGCGGCCGATGAACTCGGGGATGAGCCCGTAGGAGAGGAGATCCTCCGGCATGACCTGGGAGAGCAGCTCCGTCGATTCGACCGACTTCTTCGACTTGATCTCGGCGCCGAAGCCCACCTGGTTCTTGCCGATCCGCTTCCCGATGATCTTCTCCAGGCCGGCGAAGGCCCCGCCGCAGATGAAGAGGATGTTCGTCGTGTCGATCGAGAGGAACTCCTGGTGCGGGTGCTTGCGGCCGCCCTGCGGCGGAACGCTCGCGACCGTCCCCTCGAGGATCTTGAGAAGCGCCTGCTGGACGCCCTCGCCCGACACGTCGCGGGTGATCGAGGGGTTGTCCGCCTTGCGCGCAATCTTGTCGACCTCGTCGATGTAAATGATCCCGGTCTCGGCCTTCTTGACGTCGAAGTCGGCCGCCTGGATCAGCTTCAGGAGGATGTTCTCGACGTCCTCACCGACGTATCCCGCCTCGGTGAGCGCCGTCGCGTCCGCGATCGCGAACGGGACGTTGAGGATGCGAGCGAGCGTCTGGGCAAGCAACGTCTTGCCGCACCCCGTCGGCCCGAGCAGGAGGATGTTCGACTTGGAGAGCTCGACGTCGTTCTCGTCGCTCGCCATCTGCACCCGCTTGTAGTGGTTGTAGACGGCGACGGCGAGCGTCCGCTTGGCCTCTTCCTGGCCGACGACGTAGTCGTTCAGGATCCCGTAGATCTCCTTCGGCCGAGGGAGGTTGTCGAGGTCGAGCTGGGCGGGAGACGTGAGCTCTTCGTCGATGATCTCGTTACAGAGATCGATGCACTCATCGCAGATGTAGACGCCTGGCCCGGCGATCAGCTTCTTCACCTGGCGCTGGCTCTTGCCGCAGAAGCTGCAGAGGAGCTGTTCGTTTCCGTCGGTTGCGCGGGCCATCTCTCTACCTTTTAGCTCGTTTTCGCCTGCTCGGCTAGGCCGCTTTGGTCAGGGGCTTGCCTCGATTGGACACCACCGTGTCGATGATGCCGTAATCGAGGGCCTCGTTCGAGTTCATGAAGTAGTCCCGTTCCATGTCCTTGCCAACCTTGTCGACCTCCTGGCCGGTGTGCTCGGCGATGATCTCCTCGAGACGCTTCTTCAGACTGAGCGTCTCGCGCGCCTGGATCTCGATGTCCGTCGCCTGGCCCTGGAAACCGCCGGCCACCTGGTGGATGAGGATCTTCGAGTTCGGCGTCGCCATCCGCTTTCCCTTCGAGCCGGCGGCGAGGAGCAGTGCGCCCATCGACATCGCGATTCCGACGCAGATGGTCTGGATGTTGGGCTTGATGTACTGCATCGTGTCGTAGACGGCGAGGCCGGCATAGACCGAGCCGCCCGGCGAGTTGATGTAGAGCGAGATGTCCTTGTCGGGGTCCTCGGACTCGAGGTGAATCAGCTGCGCGACGATCAGGTTCGCGATCTGATCGTCGATCGGCGTTCCGAGGAAAACGATGCGTTCGTTGAGGAGGCGCGAGTAGATGTCGAACGCGCGCTCTCCGCGCGACGTCTGCTCGACAACCATCGGAATCAGGGGACTCATCGTGCCTCCTTGCTGCTTGGGGTCCAAATGTTCATTCCCTTGTCGCCTTTCTCCTTCTCCGGTGTCCAAAGTTTTTCGCGCGCCTGCGCGAGCTCGACCGGGATTCGCTTGACCCCGGCGACGACCTCGTCGAGCGCTTTCTTCAGTCTCAGGTCGGCGCGAAGCTTCTCGTACCCGCCGCTTTCGCGCAGCAGCTGCTTGGCCTCTTCGGGCTCGTCCTCGGCCTGTTCGCGGATGAGCTCGTCGATCTCCTCGTCCGTGACCTGGATGTCGAGCTTGCCCGCGACCGCGTCGAGGACCAGCTCGCGCTTGAGCGAGCGCTCGGCCTCCGCGCGCAGGCGCGCCACGACTTCGTCCGCACTTTGCCCGGTCATCGTCAGATAGGTCTCGGCGGAGATACCGCGCCGCTCGAGCGAGCGGGCGATGCCGGTCCAGAGCTCGGCCGTGCGACGCTCGACGAGCTGCTCGACGGTCTGGACCTTCGACGCGTCCACGAGGGCGTCGATGGCGGTCTCGCGCAGGTTCACGGTCAGCTCTTCCTCGAGCTGCTCCCGAAGCCGCGCCTCGATGTCGGCGCGGAGGTCGGCGAGCGTCTCGAACTCGGTGGCCGCTTTGGCGAGCTCGTCGTCGAGCTCGGGGACCAGGCGCTCCTTGATCTCCTTGACGGTCAGGTCCACCGACTGCTTCTCCTCCTCGCCGCCCAGCTCGACCGCCTTCGTCGCGCCCGCCGACATGCCCACCAGAGCCTCGTCCAGCTCGGGCACGAGCCTCTCGGTGCCTACCTCGACGACGTAGTCGCGCTGCGGAGGCAGGTCTTCCCCGGTGAGGTCGATGACCGCCGTGTCGCCCCGCTGCAGCGGCCTCCCGTCGACAGGAACGAGCTCCCCGACCGTATCCCTGATGCGCTCGAGCTCGAGATCGATCAGCTCGGCAGGCACTTCCGCCTCGGCGGCGGGAACCTCGAGCTGCGTCCAGTCGGCCACTTCGGGCTTCGGGAGCACGGCCACGGTCGCCGAGAACTTGAACGGGCCGTCCTCTTCGGGCAGGCCCTCGAACTCGACCTCGGGGGTCGCAACGGGCCGGATCCCTGAGTCCTCGGCCGCGCTCCAGAACCACGAGTCGAGGTGGCTCTTCAGCGCCTCCTGCCACACGGCGTCGCGCCCCACGCGGGCGACGACGACGGGAACGGGCGCTTTCCCCTGCCGGAAGCCCGGCAGGCGGAGCGACGCCGCCATGTCGCTGGCGGCGTGCTCGAAGGCGTGCTGGAGGTCGGCCTGGGGGACTTCTACATCCAGGCGGACGCGGCTTTCAGGGAGCTCTTCGACCGTGGCTTTCACTCGAGGCCATTGTGTCAGAAGGGCCTCGAGAGTCGGTCGGGCCTACCTACCTACCTAATTACACGTGGTTGAAGTCGATCACCAGCCGGTCGGGATTGTGCAAGGCGTGAATCTGCCAGCAGGTCGGCCGGCTGAGACCGAGGATCCAGGTCATCGTCGCCTCGAAGTCCCCGCCCTCGACCGCCTGCGTGAGGGTGCCGAACCCGGGAGTGATGCGCCGCGGGCCGTCGTAGGTCGCGTTGCCGTCGAAGTCGTAGCCGCTCGTGCCCTGGAAGACGATCCGTACGAACGCATCACCCTCGACGTCGATCGGGATGTCGCTCGGATCCTCGCTGAAGGGCGGCTTCGCCTGGCGGATCTCGAAGCGCGGGATACCGGCCTTGCCGCCTGGATTCGGGTTCGGAGCTGCGAACTCGAAGACGATCCGGTCGTAGCCGTTGTGCGCGCCCACGCGGACATGGGTGAGGTTCGTGAAGACGTTCTCGTCGCCGGCGATCTCCGGATCGCACTTCACGGGAGCGGGAGGCTCCTCCGCCTGCGTGGTCGTGGGGGCCTCTTCGGTGCTGGTCGTGCTCTCCGCCGGAGTCGTGTCGGTGGGGACGGGCTCGGTGGCCGCCGGGACGGTCGGAATGGAGCCGGCCTCCTGGGCGCCGTCCGAGCCGCAGCCCGCGACAAGGAACGCGAGCACGAGAGCTGTGGCGAGGGCAAGCAGCTTGGTCATGAGCCGGATTGTCGGCGGCCGGCGTAACTTCGCCTGACCGGTCTCGTAACGTAATAGAAACGGACTTCTCGAAGGGGACCTCGCGTCTCTGGCGTCAGGCGCGGCGAAGCCGGGCTTCGCCCGGCTGGAAGCCAGAGGCGCGAGGTGCGGGCGGGAGGACTTGAACCTCCACGGGCTTTCGCCCAACGGGTCCTAAACCCGTCGCGTCTACCGTTCCGCCACGCCCGCGTGGTGAAAAACGATAGCGCGTGGGGTACAGAGAGCCCATGAGGCTCCTCCAGAAGAAGCAGCCCAGGCGCGGCCCGCAGATCCGCGACGAAGCCGCCGAGGCCGGGGGGCCTACCCCGCGGCCGGAGCAGGCGGAGCCGAAGGTCAGCGATCCCAGCCTCAGGGACCTCTCGAAGCGCGACTACAAGGCCATGGTCATCCGCGCGGCGAAGAAGTCCCTTGCCGACGGCATCACGGACCTGGCGGCGGCGCTCGCGTACTACTCGTTCCTTGCGATCCCGGCTGTTCTCCTCGTCGCGGTCGGGCTATTCACGCTGGTCGCGAGCCCCGACGCGATCACGACGCTCATGGACAAGATCGGCCAGGTGGCGCCGGCACAGACGACCGAGCTTCTCGGTGACAGCTTGCGCCGCTTGAACCAGAACCAGAGTTCGAGCCTCGTCATGACAATCGTCGGCTTCGTCCTTGCGCTCTGGACGACCACGGGCGCCATGACGGCGTTCATGCGGGCGCTCAACCGTGCCTACGAGCGTGAGGAAAGGCGCAACTTCATCCTCCAGCGGCTCGTCGCCCTGCAGATGATCGCGGCACTGGGAGCCGCTTTCCTGCTCGTTTTCGGGCTCCTCGTCCTCGGGCCGCTGATCTCCGAATGGATCGGCAACGCGCTCGACATCGAGGGCGTCATCGGCTGGGTCTGGTGGATCGCCCAGTGGCCGGTGCTGATCGCGGGGCTGCTTGCCGCGTTCGCGACCGTCCTCTACCTCGGGCCCAATGTCGATCACCCCAAGTGGCAGTTCATCACCCCGGGGTCGGTGATCGCGCTCTTCGTCTGGCTTGCGGCGTCGGGCCTCTTCGCGATCTACACGTCGATGTTCGGCTCCTACAACAAGACCTGGGGCACGCTCGCTGCCGTGATCGTGATGCTCACGTGGCTCTGGCTGACAGCGCTCGCGCTGCTCTTCGGCGCGGAGGTCAACGCCGAGGCCGAACGGAGCCGCGAGCTCCGGGAGGGCCAGACCGCCGCCGCGGATCAGATCCAGGCGCCCGCCAAGGCCTGACGGGCCACCGGGCAAGAATCACCACCACGGCTCTCTCGTAAGGGTTCCCGCTCGGTCACGCACCCTGTGTCGATCCCCGGTCGTATCGCAAAGGATGCAGATCGCCTTCTTTCTTCCCGCGGATGGGGCGCACTCGCTTGCGCCTGAACGCTCCACCGCCGAATCCGTCCTCGAGGTGCTTGCCGCAGGCACCACGATTTGGCTCCTTATTCGAGCGCTTCTCCGTGGAAGCGGCCCGCTCGCGCGAGGCGCTCATCCGCGCGAGATCCAAGGATCAGAGCCGAAAAGATGACAAGCGCTGGCAGCAGCGACAGGGCGACGTACACGGTGAGAGCGGTAACCATTGAGGCAAGCGTAGATGTCAACTGCGCGCATTTGGGCTACGGCTTTGTAGTCATCCGGTGACGGGCTGGATAAACCACAGGATGTCCGTTAACACGAGCGTCCTTGGTGGCTCCCGGAGCGCTCCCGTAAGTCGGCTCAAGGAATCCAGGCCGTGCAAGTTTTGCCTCGCCGATGAACTCCTGTTAGGGGAGCCGCGGGTAGGGAGAGGCTGCGGCCAAACAACCCCGGATCCCCCGCGGCTCAAGGAAATGCATACCCATTTGAGACGTGTCTACGCCACCATGCACGGGCGTGAGCGCGGCTCAGCGAGCCGGTAGGAAGGCCAGCACCCACCTCACAAGGATCAACGGAAAGAACGTGGCGCGAGCGTTCCGGCGAACATCAACGCGACAAGGGCGGCCAAAAGGCCGCCCTGTCTTACCGCGTCGGGCCAGTAGCTGCAAGACGATCGCACCCGCGAGCCTCCGGCCCCTGCCCCTTTTGGTCACCGAGCGGCTGCGGCCTGCCTTTCCTCGACCTCGGGTGCCGTCCCCCGGAACAGCACTGCCAGGACGAACAACGTCAGCAGGCCGAAGACGATCGCTCCGCTCCCACCGAAGACCGGAAACTGCTCCTTGACGTTCGCGGTGATCACATAGGAGGTCACGAGCCATCCGAGCGCCCATGCAGGCGGGTTCACGACCGCCCACCAGAACGCGCCGGGAATTTGTGTCGTGCGAGCACGAGCGCCTGCAACGCCCCTACCCCCAGGCCGGTCACAGCACCCCATTAGCATAAGGTCGCCCCGACCGATCCCGTAATCCACCAGCGCCGCTCCCGCAGCGAGGCCCACCGCCATCCCCACCGTTGTTGCCGGGATCCAGAGCCAGGAGACGCGCTGCCGCAAGGCGAACCATCCTGCCGCTCCGATGACTGCGCCCGCGATCAGTCCGCCAGCGAGCGCGGTTCCCACGGAATCGACTCCGTTGATTTCCAGGTCTGCGATGTACCCCCCGATCGGAAGGCTGAGCAGCCAGAGCCACATCCGACGCGCGGTTCCCCTCCAGTCACCTTGCGTATGAACGGCGCGACTGGGCGCGTCGTTCCGGTCATCGGGCGCCTTCGATGCCACTTCATGTTGCGAATCGGGACGCGGTAGGACGGGAGCATTGGTGGCCATCATGGCCTCCTTCTAGGACCCCGTTGGCCGAGCCGCAACAAGTGAGCGGAAGACGCCTACGTCCAGCGTCACGCTCGCCCGAAGGCGAGGAAACTCTTCAACAGAAGCTGTGCCCGCCTAGCATCGATTCTGACGGACGATCAAAGCTGCAAACTGGACGGTAGCCCGCCGCCCTTCCGCGAGCGCTAGCTCGGCGGCGCATGAGTCCTTCACCCGCCGGGCCTCGGGCTCCGTCCCTGAAGAAGGGACGTCGAGAGGGGTAACGTGATGGGCAACGCGTGCCGCAGCCGCGGATCAGATCCAGGCGCCCGCCAAGGCCTGACGGGCCACCGGGCTACACTGAAACCCGGCTCGGGCCCCGTAGCTCAGCGGATAGAGCAGCAGACTTCGAATCTGCGTGCGGAGGTTCGACTCCTCCCGGGGCCATGGGATCCTGTGAGAAGCGGACTCGGGGCGTGCCCTAAGAGCTCGTTTCAGAATGGGGCCTCGTCGCCGGGGTGCGATTGGCGGTGCGAGGCGCGGACGCAGGGAGCGCTCGTAAACGTCATTGATCGACGCGTTAGCGTGCGACCGAGGAAACGCATCGCGCCGATCTAGCGCGGCCCGGCGGCTCAGGTCCTCATTTTGAGACGGCTCTAGGGCGAGATAAGCGGGTCGGCCGAGCTGTAAAGGTTCTGCGAAACGCCGAGGGTTGACGCCTGCCCTACGAAACAATCGCCGAGCCGGGACGCCCTGGCCTCGGGGTTGCCGCAGCCCCCGGGCCACCGTCCCGGCGTTCAGGGACCGAAGCTCTCCCCGTTCGGCGTGAGGAACTAGTAAGGAGCCGACCTCCGCAAAGAGGCCGGCTCCTTACCTAACTTGCCGACGCTACTGGCGCCTGATTTCACACCTGATGAAGGTGTCTATACCGGCGCCGCCGACTCCAGTGTCGAAACCGGCGCCACCGTCCAGCCGGTCATTGCCGCGGTTGCCAAACAGCCGGTCATTGCCGCGGTTGCCGAATAGCCGGTCATTGCCGCCGCCTCCGCGGAGGACGTCGGCTCTGCCGCCGCCCCGGAGGATGTCGGCGCCGGTGCCCCCCCGGAGGATGTCGGCGCCGGTGCGGCCGCTGAGGACGTCCGCGCCGCCACCCCCGAGCAGGAGGTCGTTGCCACCGCGCCCTCTGAGGATGTCGTTCCCACCGAAGGCGCAGATGATGTCAGCGCCCGCCGTCCCGACAAGAGTCTCGGACCCGGAGGTGCCGACCACGTCGTTCCGCGGGTCCCCCTCGAAGCCGGGGCACTCCAACTTCATTACGAAGCCGTTCCGAAGGTCGTGGCGGAAGAAGCAGCCGTTGGAACACGAGTCGGCCGCCGTGATGATCCCGTCGCTGTTACGGTCGACGAGCCCGTTGTTTGCGAAGGCAGGCGTGGTCGCAAACCCACACGTCGCAGAGCTTCCGAGGATGTCAGCCTGGCCGATGATTCCGAAGTGGCAGTCCTCGGGGTCGATGATTCGTTGCCGTTGGAGTCCACCCGGCCGCGAATGGCGGACCACGCGAAGTCGGAGTCGCCGATGTCGGGGTTGTCCGGATCGGCCGCGTTGAAGACGGTCGGTAGCAGTCCGTTGGCCACCTGGAACTCGCCGTCGATGACGTCGATCGTGACGCCGTTGGCCGTGCCGTCGTACCCGACGAGCGTGCAGTTGTCGGCGCTGGTGATGACTCCGTCGCCGGCGGCGCCGTCGTTCGCCCCGCTCCAGGCGTCACAGTCGAGGAAGCCGTCGATGATGTTGGTATCCCCGTGGAAGGCGTTCGCATCGTCGCCGCCGGTGACGACTCCGTTGCCGTTGAGGTCGGCGCGTCCGCTGACGATCATCGGGGAGAAGCCTCCCGTGAATGCACCTGCAGGAGGAGCCGGGAAAGGCTGGCCGATCGCAGCCTGCACCACGCCGAAGGAAACGTTGTGGCGGAAGAAGCAGCGGGTGGAGCACGAGTCGGCTGCCGTGATGTTCCCGTCGCTGTTCCGGTCGACGAGCCCGTTGTTGGCCGCAGCGGGAGGGTTCGCGAACCCACACGGGTTCGTGTTCGCCTGGGTATTCCCGAGGATGTCATACCCGTCCGTGGGATCTCCGAGCCCGCCGTCGGTCGTCGTGCCGACGAGCCCGAAGTGGCAGTCGCCGGCGTTGATGGTCTCGTTGCCGCTGGAGTCCACCCGGCCGTTGATGGCGGACCAGGCGAAGTCGGAGGCGCCGACGTCGGGATTGTCAGGATCACCGGCGTTGAAGACCGTGGGCAGCGGTCCCGTCAGGCCAGTCGAACACGCCGTTCGTGACAGCGATCGTGACACCGTCGGCCGTGCCGTCGTACCCGACCAGCGTGCAGTCGTCGGCGCCTGTGATGTCCCCGTCGCCGGCGGTGCCGGCGTTCTCCACTAGTAGCCAGGCGTCACAGTCGAGCAGGCCGTCGATGATGTCCGTATCGCCGTAGAAGTCATTCGAGTCGTCGCGGCCGGTGACCTGGTTGTCACCGTTGAGGTCGGCCCCGCCGTTGAAGACGGTCGGAGAGAAACCTCCGTTGTAAGGCGCAGCCGCGGCGGGCCCCGCTAGAAAGAGCTGAACGCAGAACGCCATTAGAAAGAGCGCGCCCAGGACGGCTACGCGACGGCAGGCCGTTTGCGGACGCGAGGTCAAGCGGATCACACCCATATCGGGCTCCTTTCGAGGTCGGCACCGCGCGCGGTGCCACCCGAACTCCATTGACTGTTGGGGCCTCGAAAGTGACCCCTTGACCCTCTAGAAGATCCCACCGATCTCTTTTCCCAGAAACGCGAAGGACTCGGACGCTATAACCGTTCGACGATGGAATCAATAGTCAATGGGTCGATGACAGATTCTTCCAGACTGCCCCCCGGAGCCCGGCTATTACTCGCGGGCCGCGTAAGGTACGAGAAGGTCGTTACGGAAGCCCGATACGAGGAGAGAATCCCGGCATGGCCTACTGGAAGCTGCTCGCGCTCGCCTACAAGGCGCAGAGGGGCTGGAAGCGCATCCCGCCCGAGCAACGCAAGAAGATGGTTCAGGGAGCCGGAAAACACGCGCGAAAACACGGACCCGTGATCGCGAAGCGAATCGGCACCGCTCTGCAGCAGGCCCGAAAGGGGCGCTAGCGGGTGCGGGACAGCCTGACGCTGGGGAGTATCGCCGGCGTCCGCTTCGGGGTGAACTGGAGCTGGCTCGTCGTCTTCGCCCTCATCGTCTGGACGCTGGCGACTGGGATCTTCCCCGAAACGAACCCAGGGCTCTCCGACGGCACCTACGTCGCGATGGCGATCGTCGCCGCGTTCCTCTTCTTCGGGTCGTTGCTCGCCCACGAGCTCGGGCACGCGCTGCAGGCTCGCCGGGAGGGGATGGAGATCGACGGGATCACGCTCTGGCTCTTCGGCGGCGTCGCCAAGTTCAAGGGCATGTTCCCGAGCGCCGGCGCGGAGTTCCGGATCGCCATCGCCGGGCCGCTCGTGTCGCTCGTACTCGGACTCGCGTTCGCGCTGATCGCCTGGGGCCTGAGCTTGCCCGCGGCCGTCGACGGCGTCGCCTTCTGGCTCGGGTACATCAACCTCACCTTGCTCGTCTTCAACCTCCTCCCCGCCCTCCCGCTGGACGGCGGGCGCATCTTCCGCTCAGCGCTCTGGGCCGTGAAGGGCGACTTCGCCTGGGCCACCCACATCGGAGCGGCGGTCGGCCGCGGCTTCGGCTACCTCTTCATCGCGGGTGGGGTAGCCCTGCTGATCTTCCAGGGAGCCTTCAGCGGCGCGTGGCTCGCGTTCATCGGCTGGTTTCTCCTCCAGGCGGCGAGCGCCGAGGATCGCTTCCTGCTCGCGCGGCAGGCGCTGCGCGGCCTGCGCGTCAGGGATCTCGTCGTGCGCGAGCCGGTGACTGCCCGGCCGGACCTGACCATCGCCGAGTTCATGGACGACATCGTCTGGAAGAGCCGCCACACCACGTACCCGGTCACGGACAACGGGCATGCGCTCGGCCTGCTCCCGTTCCGCTGTATCGCCGAGGTGCCGCGGAGCGAGTGGGAGACGCGCAAGGTGCGGGACTGCATGGTCCCGGCCGACAAGGTACCGGTCGTCTCCGAGGACGACGAGCTGATTGACGCCGTCGCCGAGCTCTCCGAAAGCGACATTCACCGGGCGCTCGTCGTGGACGGAGACCGCTTCGTCGGCCTCCTGTCTGCGACGGATGTCGCGCGGGCGCTCGAGGTCCGCCGTGCCGGCGGGAGGGTCGCTTTTCGTACTTAGGGGTGGCCGACGGGACTCGAACCCGCGACTTCCGGGACCACAACCCGGGGCTCTACCAACTGAGCTACGACCACCGCGCAAGGAGAAGTGTAGCCCGGGTGCTAGCTTGCGCTCGCATGCGCCTGTAGCTCAGTGGACAGAGCAGCGGACTTCTAATCCGCGGGTCGCAGGTTCGAATCCTGCCAGGCGCATTAGGAAAACCCGCGGAAACGGGGGTTTTCGTTGTCAGGGAGGACGGCACCGAGGGCCGCGTGGCAACCGAGGGGGCAACTACCCGCCGAGCCACTCCATCTCGATGCCCTCAGCCGTGATCGTTCATCGGCGCCGGTCCCGCCGGCTCGACCTCCGCCTTGCGTCCTCCTTCAGCGCCGCGCAGCTCGCAGCGCATCGAGGGTGGCGCCCGCGAAGGCCGCGAGCTCGCGGATGCGGTCTTCGTCCTCAGCGGTGAAGTCGGCTCCGCCCGACTTGTCGGAGAGCTGGAGCAGCCCGTAGTTGCGCCCGTCCTCGCCACAGACGGCAGTGGCCAGCCAGCCCCGCAGCGGCGGGTGCTGGGCGGCCTGGTCGCCGAATCCCGCCCAGTCCGGATGAGCCTCCACCTCTTCCTGAGTCAGGCGCACCACCTGACCCGGCTCGAGCCGAATGCCGTGTAGCCCGAGACCGCGAGGGTCGACACGGTAGTCGCGCCAGCGGGCGTAGCGCTCGCTCAGGTTGAAGAACTTGCGGCCCGCGTGTCCGTCGCCGTCAAGGTCGACCTTCAGGGCGGCCTGCTCGGCGCCGGCGAGGGCTCGGGCGAGGCCGCAGGTGCGGTGCAAGAGATCGTCGAGGCGGGCGGCGAGCTCGGGGTCGTCAGCGACCTCGGGCGCGATCTCGGTGCCTACAGCTCGCGCACATCGCGTTCCTCTTCCGAACGACCGGTCGGGTCTTCCGCCGTCGGACCGTCGGAGCGGCCGGGTTGCTCGCCCTGGTTCCGGCTGCGGTGGCGATCCCGGCGCTTGCGGCGCTCGCCCTCGTGAGCGCCGTGTGCTCGCTCGTGGTGACGTACGAGGTGATCCGCTATCGCGCGGCCCGGGTCCGGGTCCGGCACCCTGAGCTCGCGGGATGACGAGCGGCGGCCGGGGTCTCCTCGCTATCGCGGCACGAGCTTGATCGTCGCGGCGCGCGCTTCCGGGCCGACCATCGGATCGACGTAGGTGGCGTCGTAGCGGTCGTACTTCGCGCGGTACGCGGCGTCGATCTCGTCGTTGACGTCTTCGACTTCCGCGAACACGACGTCCTTGTCGACCCCGCCCGCACGGATGTGGCCTTCGTGCCGATCCTGGCTGCCGCGGAACCACGCGGAGGTGCGCCCGCGCCAGGATCGAACGTAGAGGTCGTCGCCGTGGCGGACGACCCAGATCGTCACCGGCTTCCGCAGCGTCTCGTCGCGCTTCGCGGATGCGAGCTCCAGCTCGTCTGCCGCTGCGATCTTGTCGAGCTCATCGCTCGTCCAGGCGGCCATCAGAGCTCCACCATAACCTTGATCGCTTCCCGTTCGTTCATCGCCCTGTACCCGTCGGGTACGTCGTCCAGGCGGCCGATCCGGTCGAACACGCGGCCGGGCTCGATCCTGCCCTCGAGAACGTCAGGCAGCAGCTCCTCGATATAGGCGCGGGCCGGAGCAGGCCCGCCGCTCACGGTGACGTTGTCGAAAAACGTCGTCTGACCTTCCGGAATCGAGTCCTCCTGGGGAACGCCGACCCGTCCGACGGCTCCGCCCGGACGGACAATCCTCAGCGCCGTCACCGTGGCCTGCTCGAGGCCGACGCACTCGAGGACCGAGTGGGCGCCGAAGCCGTCGGTGAACTCGCGCACACGCTCGACCGCCTCGTCGCCTCGCTCGCTGACGACGTCTGTTGCGCCGAAGTCTCTCGCCAGTGCGATCCGGTCGGGGTGATGGCCAAGGAGGATGATCCGCTCAGCGCCGAGGCGTCGGGCGGCGATCACGCCGCACAAGCCGACAGCGCCGTCGCCGACGACGGCCACGGTCTTGCCGGGACCCACCTCGGCGCTGACGGCCGCATGGTGGCCTGTCGCCATCACGTCCGAGAGCGTGAGTAGCGACGGCATCATCGCGTCGTCTTCGTCGACCGGCAAGACGACGAGCGTTCCGTCTGCTTGGGGGACCCGTACCGCCTCGCCCTGCCCGCCGTCGACTCCATCCCAGCCATACCGTCCTCCGTGGAGACATGACGTGTGCAGCCCTTCCTGGCAGAAGGCGCACGTGCCGTCGGACCAGACGAACGGTGTAACGACCATGTCGCCGGCATCGAGCGTGCGGACGTCGGGGCCGACGGCCTCGACGATGCCGACGAACTCGTGCCCCATACGGCGGCCGGTCTCGTCGTGCTCCATCGACTTGTACGGCCAGAGATCGCTGCCGCAGATCGCGGCGCGGGTGACAGTGACAAGGGCGTCGGTCGGCTCGATGAGGTGTGCGTCGGGGACGGTCTCGACGCGGACGTCGCCGGCGCCGTACATCACAGTCGCGCGCATCAGTTACCTCCCGTCGGTGCTGTCCGTCGCCGCCCCGTACTCCTGGTCGGTCACGTGATCGCCCCATATCGCGGGGTTGCCTTCGTCATCGACCTCGAGCATCGCGAGGTGGGTCATGAAGCGGTCCGGCGCCGCGCCGTGCCAGTGGTCCTCGTTCGGCTCGAAGAAGACGCGGTCGCCGGGGCGGATCAACTCGATCGGACCGCCGCGCCGCTGACACAGGCCGACGCCTTCGGTGACCCAGATCGTCTGGCCGTTCGGGTGGGTGTGCCAGGCGGTGCGCGCGCCCGGCGTGAAGTGGACGCTACTTGCGCTCAAGCGCGACCCGTTCGACGGCGCAGCGACCGTGTCGATGTAGACCGCGCCGGTGAACCACTCGCTCGGCCCCGGCCGGGTCTCGGTGGTGTTCCTGGTGATCTGCATAGGTGTCTCCTGGTGATGTCGGTCGGTGGGCCGGTTCGCGCCTGGGCGGCCATCTGCGGGCGGGCGCGCAGTTCGCCGCGCTCGCGTCTTTGCTCTCCTGACGTGTCGCCGAGAAGATACGCCCTGAATCAACCCGCGACCCGGTGAGCGCCTAGAGGTCAGCGCCCGGCTGCCCAGGAGTGTCTCTATGGGGCCCGGAGGGGTCTGACCCCTCCCGCTACCAAGACCGGCGCGCCTACCCGATGGCGCCGGTGACCTTGAAGTTCCTGCTGACGAAGACGTGGTGCGGCCAACTGATCTTGATCATGTGGACTGGGTACGAGCCGTCGTTCAGCTTCAGCACACGGTTGACGGTGCCGCCCGGGTACTTGGCGAGCGCGGCGGCCTTGGCCTCGTTCGCCGCCGCTCCGGTGATGATCGTTCCTGTCCCGGGACGCCAGTTCTGCGGGACCTGACCGACGATTCGCTGGGTCTGGCCCGGTTGCGCCACCGTCGCCGCGTTCGCCGTGCCTGACGCGCCGTTGCTGGAAGCCGGGTTGACGATCGTGTAGGCACCGATCGCGACCCCGATGGCCGCGGTGCCGATGCGATGGACCTGGTGAGCTTTCGGGAAAACATCGAGAGACTCCATGGACGATTGGTTGATGGTCGATCCCATATGCGACGAGGCGGTAAGAAGAACCTGTGATCGATCTAAGAGGCTCGTATGAATGTGCGCCTGGGCGATGCCGCGTCGTGGCGCGCGAGCGGGCCTACCGCGCACGGCGCCAATACTTGGCTCCCGCGCCTCAGTAGCACAGACCAAGAGGCCAGAGCGTCGCAGACGCGACCGGAGGAACGGCCTCAGCGCCAGATGGTGGACCTCTAACGCCCCGCCCGACACCTCGCGAGGCCGCCGCCCACCGGCCGGGTGAGATGCTTCAATCGACCGGCCGGTAAGCCG
>DATNOU010000099.1:0-4455 GCA_035601195.1 Gaiellaceae bacterium
CTTCATCCCGGACTGCCTCGTGCTCGTAGGGCGGCTGCTGGCAGATCGCGGCGTGCCGAGACGACGGAAGCTCCTCCTCGTCCTCCTCGTCGGCTACTTAACCATGCCCATCGACCCCATCCCCGATCTCATCCCGATTGCGGGCCAACTGGACGACGTTCTCGCGCGGATCGGCGCGCCGTGACGAGCGAGGCGCTCGCTGAGTCCATGCAGCCCATCAGCATCCGGTGGCGCGGCACCGCCTTCCACGGTCGCACCCTCGCTATCGAGCAGGCGAAAGTCGAGACGCTTGCGACTGAGATCCAAACCGACGTACAACATTGCGTGGGGCCTCCCTTCGTCTCTCGAGGACGCGCGGAGCATGACTCCGCGGGAGACCCTTCTTCATGGCATTCCTTACCATCGTCACGCGCGTACGCGCGATCACCCGCGACACAGTTTCTCCTGCAAATCGGGGTGATCCAGGCGTCGGGAATACGTCGCAAGGCGTCGCGGGTGTCGTTTCTGATGTGTCCGTTTTGTGTCCGCGCGCTGTTGACAGGTCGGACAACAGCCTCGCCCCCGCCGCGGTGGCTGTGGGGTCGTCCACCTTCGGCGACTGTTGGAAGGTGTCTTCCTGCGCCGGCCTAGCACGCCGACCCTAGACTCGCCGGGGATATGTCAGATGGGGAAACGGGCATGACCGGGCAGCACAGCCGAGAAGGCGATTTAAGCGAAGGAAAAGGAGCACACGCCGATGCTCCCAGAGTCCACCGCAGGCAGTACGACCAAGAGCCCCCGGGGTTCGAAGCGCCTTCACCAGTCAGTTGCGAGGCCGGGCATGATCTCGTATTCGCGCGTGAAACACGAAGCAGCTCTCCGCCGGGCGGTGCGCGCGAACCGGCATTTTGAAACCCCTCAAGAGCTAACCGCAGCCAGTCGCTCGATGGGAGCACGGCTTGACCGTGGGGCTTGCGCCTCTACGCGCCGAGCGCGCCCCGGGCAGGGCGCGCTCCGAGCCGTTTCGGCTCCTCAGCTCACGCGGATGGTAAGCACAAGCTTGTTGTCGCGCCCGATCGTCTTCGCCTCGGGCATTCCGCGCATGTCGGCGACGCGTGTGTGGAACCGGTAGAGGCCAGCCTTCGTGAAGCGGACGAGGACGCGCTGGTTCATCATCATGAATGGGCCCGCAGTGGTTGGCGGGCCGGCCACCTGGACGAGCTTGTGCATGTCGAGGTCCAGGTTCACGACCGTGAGCCTGGCGCCGCGATGCAACGTCAGGTGGAGGCTGGCCGTCTGCGTCGCTCCCACGCTCCACAAGTGGCAGCCCTTCTGAACGTGAACGATCGACACACGCTTTGTCACTGCCCCGGCCGCGAGCGTGTCGGAGACGACGAAGGCGCCAGCCGCGACCGCGACGAGCGTAACGAGCAGCTTTTTCATCGATTCACCTCCTTGGCTCGATCAGTTTGCGGCCGTGCCGAGGGCACGACATCGGGGCGGGCTCTGAATCGTCGTGCGGATTAGTACCGACCGTCGCCACACTCGCGAGCCACAGCGACGTTTGCTTGATGTGGCGCCTACGCGACGCTCACGGGCGCGCAAGCTGCCGGGCGCACGGCCCTAACAATCCGGAAGTCCTTGTCTCGGGCTGCTAGCGCTCGGGCGCAGCGGGTCCGAGCGGGAACAGGCTATCGGCCACCATTGTGGAGTCCGCATCCGGCCGGCGAACTCAGTATTTACCCTCACCAGGTATGTGGGATCGCCCGATGTCCTGCGTTTGCTCGGCGCGCATGCTCGTCTTCAGAAAGAGGAGAAGCCCATGTACCACTGGATGGACGGCTGGGGCTGGTTTTGGATGAGCTTCATGATGGTCTCCTGGGTCGTTGTTCTCGCCGCCGTCGTCTACGTCGCCGTCCGACTCGCACAGCGGCCTACCCGCCCGAGGCAGCAGTGACGGTCGCCGGCGGAGAGCCGCTCCTTGTCGCCGTCTCTCCACGCCTGACGTGCGCGGGCCGGGCTCGCAAACGCGATCGCGGTCGAGTGTTATCGTCGCCGACGCTGCTCGGAGGAGATGGTTGAGGCGATGACGCGGGTACTGATCGCCGGTGGGGGCGTCGCGGCCCTTGAGGCCGCGCTCGCCCTGCGGGAGCTGGGGGAAGGTCGCGTCAGCGTTGAAATGCTGGCGCCCGAGCCTGAATTTTGGTACCGGCCGCTCGCCGTCGCCGAGCCGTTCGACCTCGGCGAGGTGCGGCACTTCGACCTGGCCGAGCTCGCCGCGGCCGCCGGTGCGACCTTCTCTCCGGGGGCACTCTCCAGCGTCGACGCTGGAAGCCGGCTTGCCCAAACCTCGGTCGGTAGCTCCGTTTCTTACGACGTTCTGCTCGTCGCTTGCGGAGCCGGTCCGACCCCGGCTGTCCCCGGTGCGCTGACGTTCCGCGGCGCGGCTGACACCGAGCGCATCCGCCAGCTGCTCGAGGAGATCGTCGCCGGTCAGGTCGGGCGCCTCGCCTTCGTCGTGCCCTGGGGAGCCGTCTGGTCGCTGCCGATCTACGAGCTTGCGCTGATGACGGCGGCCTACCTCGCCGAGCGCGGGCTCGACCGTGTCGAGCTTGCGCTCGTGACCCCGGAGGAGGAGCCGCTGCAGCTGTTCGGCCGCTCGGGCAGCGAGGCCGTGCGAGAGCTGCTGGAGGAGCGGGGCATCGCCCTTCAGACGGGCTCCTGCCCGGTCGAGTTGGTCGACGGGGAGCTACGCCTCGTCCCCGAGGGAACGATCGCGGCCGACCGCGTCGTCGCCCTGCCACGTCTGCGCGGGCCGCGGATCGACGGCCTGCCGCAGACGGTCGAGGGGTTCCTGCCCGTCGACGCGCACGGTCAGGTGCGCGGTCTTGCCGATGTCTTCGCCGCCGGCGACATCACCAGCTTCCCGGTCAAGCAGGGCGGAATCGCTACCCAGCAGGCAGACGCAGCCGCCGAGACGATCGCGGCCAACGCCGGCGCGGACCTCACGCCGCAGCCCTTCCGGCCGGTGTTGCGCGGTCTGCTGCTGACGGGAGGACGGCCGCGCTACCTGAGGCACGAGATCACCGGCGGCGCGGGCGACGTCTCGGCGGCCAGTCCCGAGCCGCTCTGGTGGCCGCCGGCGAAGATCGTCGGCCGCTATCTGGCGCCTTTCCTCGGCGCCTTCGCCGGCGTCGAGAGTCCACCCGAGGCGCCCGCCGCTCCGGGCGCTGTGCCGGTCGAGGTCGAGCTCGACGCCGCAACGGTCCACGGTCTGGCCGCGCTGCGCCTGGAGGTAGCGCGCGACTCTGAAGGTGAGGGTGGTGCCACGGTGGCCGACGTCATGTCGACCGATCTGCTCGTCGTCGCCCCCGAGGACACGCTCGGAGAGGTCGCCGAGAAGATGCGCGCAGCCGACCGTGGCTCGGCGCTTGTCACCGACTACGGGCGGCTGATCGGCATCCTCACCTCACGAGACCTGCTGCGCGCGTTCGCGGGCCGCGTTCACCCGAGCGAGGCGCGCGTCCGCGAGTGGATGACGGCCGAGCCCGTCACCGTCACAGCCGCCACGCCGATCGAGTCGGCTGTGACCCTGATGACCGAGTATGGCTTCCACCACCTGCCCGTCGTCGAGGATGAGCGGCCGGTCGGGATGCTCGGCCTGCGCCAGGCCGCGCGTCAGGCGCGCGCCCGGACCGGGATCGGTCTCGGGTTCTGACGGCTGCCCGCCCGGGATAGGGCTGGCGGCTGGTTCGTCAGCTCGTGCGGGTCCAGCCGAATCGCTCCTCGGCAAGTCGCGGGCGGCCGGCGAGAATGCCGCGCCAGCGCACGGCCGCGTTCAGGACACGCGGGCTTCGCGAGAGCGCGTCGACGGCCGCGGTTGCGCTGTCACCTTCGAAGAAGAAGACGACCTCGCGCTCGCTGACAAAGACGTGGTGTCTCTCGAGCCCCAAACGCTCGACGTCGAAGGGCGGCCCCTCCTCGACGAGCCGACGGGCCGCCTGGGCCGTGCCGCGCCGGATCGGAACAACGACGGCAACGCTCGCCCGCGCCGCCCGCTCGGCGCGGAGCCGCGCGAGGAGATCGGTGAGCTCGCCGAGCAGGCCCACCCCGCCCAAGGCGGCGACAAGCACCCGCTCGCACGAGTGCCGCTCGAGGACGAGCGACTTGTCGCCGTTTATCCGTTCACCGACTCCGCGCCCGATCTCGACCGACGACAGCTCGTCGAACGGGATCCGGAGGCCATCGGGTCCACCCGACCCGTGCAGGACGAGGTCGTCGTCGCCGAATTCGAGCCTGCCGCTGGAGGTCGGGCCGTCACCGGTGCGCCAGACAACGGCGTACTCGTGCGGACGCTTGTGAACGCCTTGGGCGGACACGCCCTGCTCCTTTCGTAATCTGCACCCGAAGCAATAGCGCAGGCGGATTCGCGCAGCGTCCGGGAAGGCTCGCAACCTGTGCGCGGGGAAGTACTGA
>DATNOU010000100.1:0-11528 GCA_035601195.1 Gaiellaceae bacterium
CGAGTACGACGAGCTCGACATGCCGCGCGCGCACTACAGGCGGTCCGCCGGGAACGTGACGTTCTTCATCCTCAACTCGAACCGCGTCAACTCGGTCCAGACGGAATGGCTGAAGAAGGTGCTTCCTGCGTCGACGGCCACGTGGAAGATCGTCGTCTTCCACCATCCCGCCTGGACCTGTGGCGGCTACCGCAGCAACACCGCGATCGTGCAGACGTGGGTGCCGCTCTTCGAGCGGTACGGCGTCCAGCTCGTCCTGAACGGGCACGACCACAACTACCAGCGCTTCGCGCCGCGCCACGGCGTTCGCTACATCGTCCATGGCGGCGGCGGGCAGCACCTCTATCCAATCGAGCGTTGCCCGGCCTCCTACCCGACCCGCAAGTTCGCTCGGGCCGTGCACGGCTTCCTCTACCTGCGCGCGACCGATACGCAGCTCCGCGTCTCCTCGGTCACCCGGCGCCGGAACGTCATCGACAGCGTCGTCATATACCCGTAGGGGGTATATACTGACGGTGTGAGCCAGATCTCTCTCGAGCTCGAGGGTATGACGTGTGCCTCGTGCGCGGCCCGCATCGAGAAGCAGCTCAACCAACTGGACAGCGTCGAGGCATCGGTGAACCTCGCCACCGAGCAGGCATCCGTTCGGTACGACCGTGCCCGGGTCTCCGTGGATGATCTCTTCCGCGCGGTCGAGTCCGCCGGCTACCGCGCCTCGACGACCGCGCGCTCCGAGACCGACCCGCGAGATACCACGGCCGCACGGCTGCTGCTGGCCGCGGGTCTCACCGCCCCGCTCGTCATCATCGCCATGGTCGGCGCCCTCCAGTTCTCCGGTTGGGAGTGGGTCGCCTTCGTGTTGGCGACGCCGGTCGTCTTCTGGGCCGGCTGGGCGTTTCACCTCGCGGCCGCGAGGAACCTCCGCCACCGGCTGGTGACGATGGACACGCTCATCTCGCTCGGCACCCTCGCCGCCTGGACGTGGTCGGTCGTGGCGCTGCTCGCGCTCGAGGACGCGGACACCTACTTCGAAGTCGCGGCCGTCATCACGACGCTCATCCTGCTCGGACGCTTCTTCGAGAGCCGTGCGCGGCGGCGATCGGGAGAAGCCCTCCGGGCCCTCGCCAAGTTGTCCGTTCCCGATCACGGTCTCGCGGTTGGAGACGTGTTCGTCGTGCGGCCGGGCGAGCGGATCGCCACCGACGGCGTCGTCCTCGAAGGGCGCTCGGCAGTCGATCGCTCACTTCTCACCGGCGAGCCGGTTCCGGACGAAGTCGCTCCTGGTGACGAGGTCGCGGGCGGCACGATCAACGAGCTCGGGCGGCTCGTCGTGCGCGCCACCCGCGTAGGCGCGGACACGACGCTCGCGCAGATCGCGCGGCTCGTGGCGGACGCCCAGGCCGGCAAGGCGCCCGTGCAGCGCCTCGCAGATCGGGTCTCTTCCGTTTTCGTGCCCGTCGTCATCGGGATCTCGCTCGCGACGCTGGCGGGCTGCCTTCTCTTCACCGGGGACGTGACCGCGGCTTTGACTGCCGCCGTCGCCGTCCTCATCATCGCCTGCCCCTGTGCGCTCGGCCTCGCGACGCCCACCGCGCTCATGGTCGGGACCGGCCGCGGAGCCCAGCTCGGGATCCTGATCAGCGGCCCCGAGATCCTCGAACGTACCCGCGCCGTCACCACCGTCGTCCTCGACAAGACCGGGACGGTCACCGAGGGGCGCATGCGCTTCGTCGAGAACGGTCTCCCGCCGGACCTACTCCGGCTGGCGGGTGCGGTCGAAGACGCAAGCGAGCATCCCGTCGCGCGTGCTGTGGCCGAGGAGGCCCGCGCCCGGTTCGGATCCCTACCTCGCGTCGACGAGTTCCGGGCCCTGCCCGGGCTCGGAGTGATCGGGGTCGTGGAGGGCAGACGGGTCGAGATCGAGCGGGGCGGGGTCCTCGTCGACGGCGATCGGGTTGGACAGCTGCTCGTCGAGGACGCGGTCAAGCCGACGAGCGCCGAGGCAGTCGCGGACCTCCACGCACTGGGGCTCGTGCCCGTGCTCCTCACGGGCGACGACGAGAGCACCGCACGGCGCGTGGCCGCCGAGGTCGGAATCGACCGCGTGCTGGCCGCGGTGCTTCCTGCGGGGAAGGCCGCGGAGGTACGGCGCCTCCAGGAGGCCGGCGAGGTCGTGGCCGTCGTCGGAGACGGAATCAACGACGCTCCGGCACTCGCGCAGGCCGATCTCGGCATCGCCATCGGCACGGGAACGGACGTTGCCATCGAGGCGAGCGACCTCACGCTGGTGTCCGGCGACCTGCGGGCGGCTCCGGACGCGATCCGGCTGGCCCGGCGCGTTCTGGCCACGATCAGGACTAACCTGTTCTGGGCGTTCGCCTACAACGTCGCCGCCATCCCGCTCGCAGTCGTCGGGCTGCTGAGCCCGATCGTGGCTGCCGGCGCGATGGCCTTTTCGAGCGTGTTCGTCGTTACGAACAGCCTGCGACTGCGCCGCTTTTCCAGCCCGAGGGAGGTCAGCCCGTGAGCAAGCCGTACGGATACGTGTCGGACAAGGAGGCGCTCGTCAAGCGGCTCCACCGGATCGAGGGCCAGGTGCGCGGCATCGAGCGGATGGTCGACGACGAGCGCTACTGCATCGACATCCTCACGCAGATCGCCGCCACGACAACCGCCCTCGAGAGCCTCGCCTTTCAGATCCTCGAGGGCCATGTGGAGAGCTGCGTCGCGGGGGCGCTTTCCTCAGGCGACGCCGAGGTGGCCGCAGACAAGAGCCGCGAGCTGCTCGAGGCCGTGCACCGCTTCTCGCGCACGAAATAGCTTGCCGCGCTACCTCACGTACGCGGCAGGCGCTCTCGCACTCCTTGTCGCGCTAGCGTCCGGCGAGCTCTGGACGGGAATCCTGCCGGGCGCCTTGGTGGCTGCGCTCGTGAGCCTCGACTACGTGATCTGGGTCGGCCGCAACCGCCCTTGGCACGACTGGACGGTGATCCTGCTGCTCCTGCCCGCCATCTTCGCGGCGGTCTGGATCGGCGTGGGTGGACTGCTGCTCGACGTCACCCGTTCGGACTCGGACCGCCTGCTCTTCGAGGTCGGCCCCGGCATCGGCCTCGTGGGGCTTCTGTGCACGCTGATCGCCTACCACGGCCGCCACCATCCCAATGAGCACCGCTGAAGAGTTTGTGTTCCAGGCGCACAAGCCCCAGAAGCCTCCTAGAGCGGGCTCGACCGAGGAAAGACGTCGAACTGAGCTTTGTGCTCGTGAAACACAAGCGGTCGGTTTCTAAACCCGGGCTCTTTCGTCGAGCAAGACCTTCTTGAGCTCGGTTTCGCGGCCCGGCTCCAGGATGGCGAGCACCTGGTCGCCGGCGCGGAGCTCGGTCGAGCCGACGGCGATCTCGGCCTTGCCCTCGCGCATGACGGAGATGAGGCGCGTGCTCTCCGGCAGGCGCAGCTCCTCAACGCGCTTCCCTTCCGCAGCCGAGCGCGGCTTGATCTCGACCTCCACGATCTCGAGGTTCTCCTTCCGAAGCTCGAGCAGATGGACGAGCTCGTGTTGCGGCACCTCGTGCTCGATGAGGGCCAAGACCATGTTGGTGGCCGACACCGTGGGGGAAATGTTGAGGAGGTCGAAGTGCGGCTCGTTGCGCGGGTCGTTGACGCGCGCGATCACCTTCTCGACGCCGTACTTCTCGCGCGCGAGCTGGCAGATGACGATGTTGTCCTCGTCGTCTCCGGTGACGGCGACGACGATGTCGGGCGGCCGGGAGATTCCCGCCCGCTCGAGCACGAAGAGCTCCGTGCCGTCGCCATAGACGGCGCGATGCTCGAACTCCTCCTCGAGCCGCTCGAAGCGGTTGCGCTCCTGTTCGATCAGAGCGACCTCGTGGTTGAGGGCGAGCAAGGTGCGGGTGACGCTCACGCCCACTTTCCCGCCGCCCACGACGAGCAGGAACATCAGGCCTTCTCGCTCCCCAGAGCCGAGTCAGTCAGGGCCTTGATCGCGGTCCCCGTCGGGGAGACGACGTCGAAGCCTCGCCCGGAGTAGAACTCCGCCCGCGCCGGGTCAAGGATGCGCGCTGCGACGTGCGGGACCTCGTAGCGGAGCTTCGCCACCTGGGCGACGACGATATTCGTGTTGTCCCCGTCCGTCGAAGCGATGAGAGCGTCGGCTTCCGCGATCCCGGCGTCCTCGAGCACCCGGATGTCGAGGGCGTGGCCCACGTGGAACTCGCCCGGCCAGTCCTCTCCGAGACGGCCAAGGGCCTCCTCGCTCTCGTCGAGCGCGACCACCTCCCACTCCGCCTTGAGCAGGCGCTTGGCGAGCGCGGAGCCGACGCGCCCGCAGCCGACGATCAGGGCCTTCATCGGCCCGAAGCCTAGCCTTCCAACACTCCCTGCGGATACGTAATCACCATCACCTCGCAGGGGGCCCGGCGCAGGACGTAGTCCACGGTCGGGCTGAAGAAACGGGATTGCCGGCGCCAGCGCGGCGAGGATCCGAGCAAGATGAGGTCGACGCTATCGTTTGAGGCGCTCTCGACGATCGCTTCGCCGATGGCGCGGGCACGGATGATCTCCCCGTCGACCTCGACGCCGTGCTCTGACGCGAGGAGCTTGGCGTCGGCGAGCGACGCCTCGGCGCGCTCCTCCTGGTCGAGAAGCTCCGCGTCGAGCGGCATGTCGAGCGGGACGCGGATGACGTGCAGAGCACGTACGGAGCAGGAGCGCTCCTCGGCGAGCCGGATCGCGGTGGCGAGCATTTCCTCCCCGATCGGGCCGAGCTTCAGGGGGACGAGGATGCTCTGGTAGACGCCTTCCTCTTCGGGAACAAGGTCTGCTTCGACTGGCTCCACCTGTTGCAGCAGGCGCGCGTGCTCGCGGCGCCGGACGAAGATGAAGACGGCCGCTCCGGCCGCCAGCCAAGTCGGCCCTGCGATGCGGGCTGCGTCGTGCGTGACGAGAGCCGCAATCCAGAGCGCGAAGGTGAGTGGCGCACCGACGAGAGCGGCCACGGGGACGGGAGCGCCCCGGATACTCATGTTCCCTTTGACCCGGAAGGGTCGCGGGAGTCCCGGCTCGCTGAACCGGAGCCGGATCACCGCCAGCTGTGCCGCTGTGAACGCAAGCAGGGCGCCGAAGCTGTAGAGGCTTGCGAGGAAACGCACCTCCCCGCCGGCGAAGCTCGCCGCGACTAGAAGCGCGACGGCGATGGCTGCTCCGCTCGCAATCGAGATGGGCGCGATAAGCGTCCGCTGGTTCAGCCGCCCGAACGCCCGGGGCAACATCGCGCGTTGACCCATCGAGTAGGCGAGGCGGCCGGCTCCGGACAACGAGGTCGAAACGGTCGCAATGAGAATGACTACGCCCGTGACTCCGAGGAAGACACGAAGGGAGTCCACCGCCCAGCCTGGGAGCTCTCCGCCAAAGGCCTCCGCTATGCCCAGGATCGGCGCGCGCAGCCAAGTCGTGCCGAGATCGCTCGCGAAGCCGCCCGGCCCGGCTGGATCGGGATGAGCCGGATAGGCCGAGATACCGATCGCGGCGATCGCGACCGAGACAGCGACCACCGCGCCGATGCCGGCGAAGACGCTGCGGGGAAGGGTCCGCCCCGGCTCCCGTGCCTCGGCGGCGAGATTCGCGACGGTCTCGAGGCCCGTGTACGCGAGCGTCGCGAGCGCGAGCGAGAAGAAGAGCGCGTGCCAGGTCGGAGCGGTGCCGAGGTCGAGCCCGCGCGACAGCCCGTCGGTCGAGAGGAGGAGCGCGAAGCCGAGAACGATGAGGACGAGGTGCGAGGCGAACGCCAGCACGGCGATGAGCTCCGCCGCCCGGTAGAGCTGCGCGCGGCGGAACAGGCGCACGACAGCGAGCACGACGATCACCCCGATACCCGCGACGATGTCCCAGGGCTCGTCCGTGACTGCGTCCCAGCCGATGGCCGTGCCGAAGTAATGCGGGACGAACAGAGCCGCCAGGGCGATCACGATCAGGTAGTCGAGGAAGAGCGCCCACCCGGTGACGAAGCCGGCCGGGTCGTTGAACGCCCGTCGGACGAACGTCGCTGCGCCGCCAGTCTCCGGAAGTGCGGCCGTCCCCTCCGCATAAGAGAGCGCAACCAGCATGAAGAGGAGCCCGACTACGAGCAGCACCCACGGCGTGAAGCCGAGAGCGTTCAACGCGACGACGCCCAGGGCGATGTAGATCGACGAGCCGATCTCTCCGTACGCGACGGAGGCGATCGAGCTCGCACCCAGAACGCGACTGAGACCGGGAAGGCGCTTGGCCATCTATTTCGACGAAAAGTACAGCCGCCCGGCCCCCGCGAGCGTGAGCACAGCGCCGAGGGCATACCCGACGCCGCCCCCCAAGTAGGCGGTCTCCGCAATCAGCGCGATTCCGAGGAGGACGAGGAGCCCAGAGACGGCCGCCGTCGTCCGAGCACGGGTGATCATGCCGCGCGCTTGCCCGCCGCCAGCAGCACGCGGCATGGGCTTGCCTTGAGTACGTAGTCGACGGTCGGGCCGAAGATCGCCGTACGCCGTCGCGCGGGCCGCCGCGGAGCTCCCAGCACGATCAGCTCCGCATCTCTCTGTATCGCCTCCTGTGCGATGGCAGGTCCCGCCCGACGCGCACGGACCATGCGGGCGACTGCCCTCACTCCGTAGCTCTCCACGAGAGCCCGGGCTCCATCGAGCAGCTCGTCCGCCCTCTCCTCCTCGTGCGGCCGCACAGCGTCTAGGGGCCGATCCATCGGCACTTCGATCACATGGACGATCGCGATCGTCGCCCGCCGCTCAGCAGCGAGGCGGGCCGCAGCAACGAGCGCCTCCTCGGATTCGAAGGAGCGCACAACCGGCACAACGATAGTCCGGTAGTTCAGCTGGAGCGCGGGCCCCAGCACGAGAGCGGGCGCGCGGACGGTGCTGCTCAGCGGCGCCCGCACGTACCGCCGGCGGTAGATCGCGTAACCGAGGAAGCCGATCGCGAGCCACGCCAGGCCGGCCCAGCGAGTGTTCGCCGTCTGCACGACGACGACTATCCAGGCGAGTCCGGTGCCGAGCGCTCCGAAAAGCGCGAAGAGAGGCCACTCGACGGAGCCGATGCGCAAGTTGGGCCGGCCCCTGAAGACGAGTTCGTCGCCGCGGTGGCGATAGCGGAGCGCGACGATCGAGACGTGCGCGATCGTGAAGGAGAGCATCGCGCCGAACGAGTACATCGTCCCCAAGAAATCGGTCTTCCCTGGGAGCAGCGTCGCGATCGAGATGACGCCGGCGAACACGACGAGCGAGAGCCAGGGGGTCATGAACCGAGGATGGAGACGCCGGAAGACCTCCGGCAGCTGCCGGTAGCCCGCCATTGCGTAGGTGATCCGTGACGCCCCGATGACGCCTGCGTTAGTGGCTATGAAGAGGATCGTCGCCGCGAGGATCCCGACGTAGACCTTGAGGACGGACAGCAGCGCGCCTGAGACGCCCAGGTTCTCGACGAGCCCAAGCACGGGATCATTCGCGAAGCCGCCCTGGTCGGGGCCTAAGCCGAGCGCGGTCTCGTAATGGCCGTCTATGAGCCTGACCGGCATAGCAGACAGTGCGATCGACGGGAGCGTGAAGAAGATGGCAAAAACCGCGATGACGGTGAGCAGGTAGGCGCGTGGGACGTTCCGGGCCGGATCCCGAGCCTCCTCCGCAAGGTTGGAAACGGTCTCGATTCCTGTGTAAGCGATCATCCCGACCGGAATCGCGAGGAAGAAGTCAGACCAAACCGGCGCCACTCCGAACGTGACGTTGCTCGTCAAGATGTGCGGGTTGAAGATGAGCGCGAAGCCGATCACTACGAGGAGAAGCTGCGTCGCGAAATCGATTACCGCGAGGCTGATGTTCAGGCGCGCCGACTCGCGCAGGCCGACGATGTTCAGCCCAACGAGGAGGACGATCACCACGGCCCCCCCGATGATGTCCCAGGGGTTTTCTCTCAACGGCCCCCAAAAGATCGAGAGGTAGTGGGGGACGAAGAACGCCGAGATCGAGATGGTGATGATGTAGTTGAGCATCTGCGCCCAGGCGGCCCCGAAGCTCACGAGCTCGTTGAAGGCGTGGCGCGCGAAGCTCGACGAGCCCCCGGCTTCGGGGTACCGAACCGTCCCCTCCGCGTAAGTCATTGTGGTCGCAGCGAAGATCACTCCGGCGATCAGGAAGACGAGTGGCGTCAGCCCGAGCGCGAAGATCGCGGTGACCCCAAGCGCGTAGTAGATCGACGAGCCGACGTTCCCGTAGACGGTCGCGAAGAGCCCCGGTGCACCGAGGACACGCTCGAGCCCTTGCCCACGCCGGCGCCGGATGACGCCGCGTTGCCGCCGTGCCGCCACCGCGGGAATCTACCGCCGGGACGAGACGGTCGCGGGAACCTCTAGGGTGCCGCCGTGCTCAGGCTCACCGTCGGCGACTTCGAGTTCGGGGCCCGGCTCGAGGAAGAGAAAGCTCCGAACACGGTCGCCGCCCTGCGCGGGCTGCTCCCGCTGGAGAGCAAGCTCGTCCAGGCGCGCTGGAGCGGCGAGGCAGCCTGGGTCCCGCTGGGCTGGGAGCTCGAGCTGGCGATCGGCCCGGAGAACGCGACTTCGTACCCCGGCCCCGGCGAGCTCCTGCTCTACCCGGGCGGGCTGTCGGAGGTCGAGATCCTCTTCCCGTACGGCGCCACGCTCTTCGCGAGCAAGATGGGACAGCTGGCCGGAAACCATTTCGCGACGATCGAGGCCGGAAGGGAGCGGCTCGCGGAGCTCGGGAACGTAGTCCTCTGGGACGGTGCGCTCGACCTGCGCATTCAGGAGTCCTAGAGAAACGTCCTTCGTTCGAGAAGACCGACGGGCCGGCGCGAAGCCGGCCCGTCGATTCTCAGGAGACGCGGGCTAAGCCCGGTAGAAGAGCCAGGCGTCCTTCATCCGCTGCGTCTGGCCAGGCGTGAACTCCGTGTAGCAGCTGTCGTAGGAGTAGTCCATGTAGTTATGGATCGGATCGAGCCCGGGCGCCGAACACGTGTCTTTTCCCTCCGGACAACCCGAGGTCGGGACCTTCTCGGACGGCGTGTCGGCGACGAAGTCACCGTTCGCGTTGCAGCCGCCGTAGAAGGTGTGTTCGAGATTGAACCAGTGGCCGGCCTCGTGCGTCGCGGTCTCGCCCTGGTCGTAACGGCCTGCGTAGACCGTCGAGGTACCGGGCATCGACTCCCAGTCGATCACGATCCCGTCCAGATACGCCTGCCCGGGCTTTGTCACGATCGAGGGCAGATAAGCCCAGCCGAGATATGGCCCAGCCGTCGTCGAGTAGAGATTGAGCGCGTTCGTGCCGCCCTGATGCAGCGTGCTCTTCATCGTGTGTTCGTTTGTCCCACCCGGCCCGGCGTAGAACCAGGCGGCGTTATTCGAGCGGGTGACACCCGCGAGTTGGAACGAGAAACCCGTGTTGGCGCCGCCCTCGGAACCGGCGAACGTTTTGTTCAGCACGTTCATCTGAGCCGCAATCTGGGCGTTCGTCAGGTTTCCGATCGATCCGTCCGTGACGACGTGAAAGTACACGGGCACGCTTGCCTTGAGCCCCTTTCCCGCCTTGTTCTTCGCTGAGGCTGGCAGATCTGCATGGATCTGGCCGAGGTCGGGCTCACGGGTGGTGACCCCTCGCCCGAGGACTGCGTCGGAGTACAGGCCGCCGTCACGTGGCGCCTGCGGATCGCAGTCCCACGACTGCGCTCCCCCGCTCAGTGCTCCGGGCGCTCGGGCGCCGCTGGCGGACCCGACGGTTGCAGCGGCGTAGAGCGCCAGACCAAGCACCAGCACGAGGGCCAGCTTTGCTCTCTTCATATGCCCCTCCCTCTCCTCTGTTCCCGAAACGGCAGCGGGCCGGCGAGGCCCGGCCCGTCAAGATATCGCGTTACGGCTCTCGCGCCTACGGGGTTCGCGGCCCGCGCGAAGCCGGCTGCTGAGGCCGCAGGAGGCGGCGGGGAGATAGGTTGGGGAAATCGACTGGACGATTTTCCATTTCCTGAACGGGTCGCTCCGCGGTCACCCGTTCATCGGTGACGAGATCGAGGACTTCGTCACCTACTGGGCCGTGCCACTCTTCGTCGCCGCGACTCTCGCTCTTTGGCTACTCGACCGGCCGGGCCCGCGGTACCGATGGAAGATCGCATGCCTGTCGGGACTCGCGTCAGCGGGGCTCGGCCTCCTTGCCGCGCAGGCGATCTCGCACCTATGGACGCGGGAGCGCCCGTTCGAGGCCCATCCCGCGCAGACACTCCTTCTCGCGTCGCCCTCGCATGAGCCCTCGTTTCCGAGCGACCATGCAGTGGCCGCCTTCGCGATCGCCTTCTCAGTCGCACTGATCGGCGGGCGACTCGTCGGCGCACTCTTTCTCGCCGGCGCCACGATCATCGCTGTCACGAGGGTGTTCGTCGGCCTCCATTACCCGGGCGATGTCGCAGGCGGAGCACTCATTGGCTTCGCAGCCGCGCTGATCATCTTCCTCGTTGCAGATAGCCGCTGGGTTCCGATCGTCCGCATCCTGAGCAGGCTGACCGACCCACTCGTAACTCCGGCATGGAACGCGCTCGATGAGTACAAGCTGAGACGGCGCGCGCGATCGTCGCGGACCAGTTAACTTCGGATCACCCGACGCGCCCGCACGCCCGGGCTGTTGGGCCGTTGCTGCGGGGTCCCTTGTTTTGGCGGCGACGTTGTCCGGCTCCTATCCTGATCGGTGACGAGTCGTGGTGACGATCGACGAGGTTCGCGCGTTTGCGATCACGCTTCCTCGAAGCAGCGAGGCGTTCGTGCGCGGTCGCGTCAAGTTCCGAATCGGCCGGATCGTCTATCTGTCCTTCTCACGTGACGGAACGGTCATGGGTTTCGCATTCCCCAAGGAGTGGCGCAACGCGCTCGTCGAGTCTGAGCCTGAGAAGTTCTCGCTGCCGAGCCAGTTCGACCTTCGCTACCACTGGGCCCACGTCCGCCTCGCCGCCATTGACGCGGACGAGATGCGCGATCTTGTCGAGGACGCCTGGGCTTTCTGTGTGCCGAAGCGCGTGGCCGAGGAATACGCGGGGTCCCAGGGCTCGTAGCCGAGGCGAAACCCCGCGTGGCCAACCGTCGTGCGGACCGGGGCAAGGCCCGAGGCGACGACCTCTCGCGCGCCGCTGAAATCGATGGATGCGAAGCGGTCGAAAATCAGTGCTTGTTCGGCACCCGGATCTCGACTCGCGTGCCCCGGCCGGGACCAGAGGCCACGTTCATGCTGCCGCCGGCGGCCTCGATACGAACACGCTGCGAAGCCAACCCGACATGTCCGTCGGCCAACCGCTCGGCCAGCTGCTCGAGATTGAAACCGTGGCCGTCGTCCTCGACGACGAGCGCCAACTCATCGTCCACCCCGCCCAGCCGGACTCTGACGGTCGTCGCCTCTGCGTGCTCGATCACATTCGCGAGGAGCTCTCGGGCGGCCGAGAACAGAAGCTGCTCCTGCGAGTGACGCTGCGCGTATCCG
>DATNOU010000101.1:0-122120 GCA_035601195.1 Gaiellaceae bacterium
AAGATCGCCGAAGGGAAGACACCACGCGAAGCTCGACGCGCGCTGAAACGACACCTCGCCAACGTCATCTACCGCCGCCTCTACGCCTGGGCGGAAGCCACACCAGCACTAAACACTTGACATAGGAGAATCGAGCGCTTCCACCAGACGATGGCGCGCGAGTGGGCCTACGGCCTCGCCTACCGCTCACATCGACAGCGCAACCAGGCGCTGCCACACTGGCTCGACCATTACAACGGGCGACGGCCGCACAGCTCGCTCGGAGACAGGCCACCGATCAGCCGCGTTCACAACGTCCGTGGGTAGGACAACTAGCTAGCTCTAGCTCTCGCCCCGCGACGGCGAACATCTCGGCCGACGACTCGATCGACTACGACCGGGAGGCCTGATGCTTGTCTCTTCGAGACACCGGGGTCTGACCCCTCCCGTGGCCGCTTCAGCCCTGTCTGCACACGACGGGGGTGCTGAAAAGCCCCTGCAAACCGAGTCCAGGCTTGTTGTTTTTGGACGTGGGTGGGGTCTGACCCCGACGTGTTCGCTGAGCGGCACATGACCTTTCCGACCGACGCGAAAGAAGATCCGTGCTGTCCTAGCTAGTACTTGAGCCGCTCGCGGCGGTTGCGGCGCTCGAGGGCGAGCTCGACGAGGCGGTCAAGGAGCTCTCGGTAGGAGATGCCCGAGGCCTCGAAGAGCTTCGAGTAGACGCTCGTCGAGGTGAAGCCCGGGATCGTGTTCAGCTCGTTCACGAGCACTTTTCCGTCCTCGCGGACGAAGAAGTCGACGCGGGCCATCCCCTCGCAGTCGCTCGCGACGAAGGCGGCCACGGCGAGCTCCTGCACCCGCGCGATCGTCGCCTCGTCGAGACGGGGAGGGACGACGAGGTCCATCCCGCCTTCCTCGTACTTGGCCTTGTAGTCGTACCACTCGCTCACGAGCGGGACGATCTCGCCCGGGATCGAGGCGATCGGCTTCTCGTTTCCCAGCACGCTGCACTCGACTTCGACGCCGGCACAGTGCTCCTCGACGAGCACCTTCTCGTCGTGCTCGAACGCCAGGTCCAGCGCTCGCGAAAATTCCTCCGGCGTCTTCGCGATCGAGATGCCCACGCTCGACCCGAGGCGGGCGGGCTTGACGACAACGGGATAACCGAAGGGATTCTCCGCCTGGTCGCGATGCCGCGCGAGCACCGTGACGCTCTCCACGACAGGGATCCCCTTGTCGCGCATGACCGCCTTGAAGAGGTCCTTGTCCATGCAGAGCGCCGACGCAGTCACGCCCGCGCCGACGTAGGCGACGCCTGCGAGCTCCAGGAATCCCTGGACGGTGCCGTCCTCCCCAAACGGGCCGTGCAGGACGGGAAAGACGACGTCGACATCGCCGAGCGGTGCCGGTCGGCCGTTCAGCGGCACCGGCAGCTTCTCGGAATCCCCCTTCCCGAGGCGAGCCTGCTCGGCTCGGGCTGTCAGCTCCCAGCGGCCGTCGCGGGCGATCTCGATCGACCGGACCTCGTAGCGGTCGGGATCGAGGCTCTCGAGCACAGAGCGCGCCGACGCAACAGAGATCTCATGCTCGCTCGAACGCCCGCCCATGAGCACCGCGACCCGAAGCCTCGCCATGTCAGAACTTTCCTACGAAGATGGTGACGGTGCTGCCCCTGTCGGCCTGGGAACCGCCGTCGGGGTTCTGATCCTGCACGATGTTGTCCTGGGTCGGGTCAGTCACCGGGACCGTCTCTACCTTCACCTTGAAGCCGGCATTCTTGAGGTCATCCTGTGCGGCTTCCCTCTGCTCGCCGACAACGTTCGGGACCGTGGCCGACGAAGGCCCGGTAGAGACGGTGATCGTGACCGGGGAGCCCTTGGGCGCTTCGGTGCCCGGATCGGGGCTCTGCGCCGACACGAAGCCTTCGGGCGTGCTGTCTGACGGCGCCTGAACGGCCTGCACCTCGAAGCCGGCCGCCTGAAGCTCCGAGCGAGCGCTGGATTCGGTCTGATCGAGGACGTTGGGCACCGCTACCAACTGCTTGCCCTTGGAGACTCGCAAGACGACCGCGGCGCCTTCGTCGACGACCTCACCAGAGGGCGGGTTCTGGGCCACGACCTGGCCCTCGGGCTTGTTCGAGAAGACCGCACGCTTGCGCGCCTCCAGGTTCACCTCGTTCAAGGCGTCGACGGCGTCTGCGTAATCCATCCCGACCACGTCCGGGACAGTCGTTTTCGGCACGCCGGTCGACACGATGATGGTGACCTGGTCGCCCTTCTGAATGCGCGTTCCGGCGTCCGGGCGCTGATCGATGACGATGCCCTTGTCGACTTCGGCGCTCGCGGCGCGTTCGACCTTCGGCTCCAACCCCGCGTCCTCGATCTTGGCTTTCGCATTGAGCTCGCGGATGCCGACGACGTTCGGCACCGGCACAGGCTGCGAGGCGGCGAGCTGGTCCTGGATCTTCGTGAACACATACCAGCCGGCGATTCCGGCGGCCGCTAGGAGCAGCGCGACGAGCAGCCAGGGGGCCCACCGCCTGCGCTTCGGCGGAGGCTCCCCGTACATGTAGCCGGACTGATAGGGAGGCGGGCGCCTGGGCGCCTGCGGGCGCGGCGGCGCGATGTGGGTCGCGTCGGTCGGCAGCACCTGGGTCGTTCCGCCAATCGTCGCCCCCGGCGCCGCGAGCAGTGCCGTGGCGGCCTCCGAGGTCTCCGGGGCGAGCGGGAGACCGGCTTCCACGCGGTGGAGATCCTCCGCGAACTCTTCGGCGGTCTGGTACCTGTCCTCGGGCGCCTTCGCGAGTGCGCGCAGGACGACGTGGTCGAGGTCCTCGGGAATCTCGTGCCGGATCTTCGACGGCGGTTTCGGCAGCTCGTTCAGGTGCTTCATTGCGATCTCGATGGCCGAGTCGCCGCTGAAGGGCACCTTCCCAGTCAGCATCTCGTAGAGGACGATCCCGACCGAGTAGAGGTCGGACGAAGCGGTCACGGGGGCACCCCGCGCCTGCTCCGGCGAGAGGTACTGCGCCGTCCCCATGATCGAGCCGGCTTCCGTCATCTGGGAGGCGCCCGCCCGCGCGATCCCGAAGTCCGTCACCTTGAGCCGCTCGCCGCCGATGAGGATGTTGTGGGGCTTGACGTCGCGGTGGATGATCCCGTGGCGGTGCGCGAAGCGAAGCGCATCGAGGATCTCGAACGTGAACGCGATGGCCTGGCCGATCGGGAGCGGGCCACGGGTGAGGATGAGCTCCTTGAGGCTTCGGCCCTCGATCACCTCCATGGCGATGTAGTACGTCCCCTCGGCCTCGCCGCGATCGTAGATCGAGACGATGTTCGGGTGGGAGAGCGCCGCAGCCGACTTCGCCTCGCGCCGAAAGCGCTCGATGAAGAGCTCGTCGTTCGCGTAGCGGTCGTTCAGGATCTTGATCGCCACGCGCCGGCCGAGGTCCTCGTCTTCGGCCAGATAGACGTTCGCCATACCTCCGGAGCCCAGCTTGCGCAGGATCCGGTAGCGCCCGTCGAAGAGCGTGTTGATCAGCGTGTCGGTTACGGCCATCTGAGATTCAGACTAGGGATTTCTCCTTAACAGCGCTTCGATGATCGCCTTGGCGATCGGCGCGGCGGTGGCGCCACCCGTACCGCTCTGGCCCGAAAGGGCGACGGCGACCGCGATGCGGGGCCGGTCGGCCGGCGCGAAGGCGATGAACCAGGTGTCGTTTCGGCCCGAGACGCCGGTTTCGGCGGTCCCGGTCTTGCCGGCGACGGGTACGCCGGAAATCTGGGCAGCGGTGCCCGTGCCCGATTCGACCACCGCACGCATCATGGCGGTGAGCTCGGCTGCCGTGCGCGGTTTGATCGCCTTCTTCCACTCCTTCGGGTTGGAGCGCTCGATCACCTTCCCGTCGGGCGCCACGATCCTGTCCACCAGCGTCGGCTGCATGACGATCCCGTCGTTTCCGATGCCCGCCGCGACGAGCGCCATCTGAAGCGGGGTTACGAGGAGCCGCTCCTGGCCGAAGGCGAGCCTGCCCGGGTCGACCTGGTTCGGGTCCTTGGGCAAGAAGAGCCTGTTCCTGCGGTAGAGACCGCTCGGCGCCACCTCCTCGGAGGGGAGCTCGATGGGGGGCTCCTCGTAGAAGCCGAAACGCTGGGCGTAGTCCAGGATGAGGTTCGGCCCGAGCTTCTTGCCGATGTTGCAGAAGACGGCGTTGATCGAGTGCTCGAGCGCTTCCGCGAAAGAAACGTTTCCGAAGACTTCGGGCCCGCTCTGGTCGGCGAAGTTCGAGACCCTCTTCCCGTACTCGATGCAGTAGCCGGGATCATCGAAGCGGCTCGAGGGCGTGAACCGGCCCGTGTCGAGCGCCGCCGCGGCGGTGACGACCTTGAAGGTCGAACCGGGGATGAAGCGGCCCTGTGTTGCGCGGTCGAGCAACGGGCTCGCGTTTCCGCAGGCGGCCTTCGTCCGAAGGATCTGGTTGAAATGGCCTTCGACGAGATTCGGGTCGAAGGAGGGCTGCGACGCGAGCACGAGCACGCGGCCCGTCGAAGGCTCGAGAGCCACGGCCGCACCGCACTTCCCCCCGAGGGCGTTCATCGCGACCCTCTGTGCTCGTGCGTTGATCGTCGTGACGACGTCGTTTCCCTTCTGGGTGAGGCCCTTGAGCTTGTCGAGCGTGTTGTCGAGGATGGTGTCGAGGTTCGCGTTCGAGCCCGTCAAGAAGTCGTTCAGCGACTTCTCGAGACCCGTGCGCGATCTCTCGATCGTCGAGTAGCCGACCGGGTGGGCGACGAGCCGGTGCTGCGGATAGACGCGCAGGAACCACGTTCTGCCGAGGCTCTTCTGCTTCACCTTGCGGTTCCTGGCAAAGACGGTCTTGCCGTCGGCAGCGAAGATCCGTCCGCGCTCGATCGTCAGTTGCTTGACGAGCAGACCGGGATTCCCGCGCCGGGCTTCGAGGTCCGGGGCCTTCCAAAGCCACCAGGTGGACATGCCGATGACCGCCACGAAGAGGGTGACCAGGACGAAGAAGAGCCGGCGGATCTGAGGATTCATGTGCTCATCGCCCGTTCCGGTTGACGTGGTTCGAGACCATCAGCAGGAGACCGACGATGAGGAAGTTGGCGACGATGCTCGACCCGCCGTACGAGACGTAGGGCAGGGTGATCCCCGTCAGCGGGATCAGGCCGGTGACCCCTGCGGTGATGATGAACGCCTGAATCGCGAGCGCCGAGGTGAGTCCGACCGCGAGGAGCTTCGAGAAGCCGTCGTCAGCCATCAGCGCAATCCGGAAGCCGCGGTACAAGAAGACGACGTAGAGAAGGACGAGCGCCGCCGCACCGGCGAGCCCGAGCTCCTGGGCGATCGCGGCGAAGATGAAGTCGGTCGAGAGGTAGGGGATGTAGGTGTGCCCCTCGGGCGAGATGAGCACCCCTTCCCCGAGCCCCTGGCCGAAGAGGCCGCCGCCGGAGATCGCGTAGATCGACTGGGCGAGCTGGTAGCCCTCTGTGTAGACCGGGCAGGCGTTCGAAACAGTCCAGCTGCAGTCCAGCCAGATGGCGACCCGTTCCTGTACGTGTGGCGTCACGTGATAGAGGGCGTAAGCGCCCGCGGCGAACAGCATCCCCCCCACCGCGACGTACGCCCAGCGGGCCGTTGCCACCCAGAGCATGGCGAGGAAGATGGAGAAATAGAGGAGGCCGCCTCCGAGATCGTTCGTCTGGAAGAGCACGAGCATCGCGCCTCCCCAGATGATCAGCAGCGGTCCGAAGTGCTTCGGGGAGGGGAGCCCGTAGCGACCGCTCCCCATCGAGAGCATCTCCCGGTTGTCCCGCAGGTACCCCGCCAGGAAGACGACCAGCAGGACCTTGGCGAACTCACCCGGCTGGAAGACGACAGGCCCGACGCCCACCCAGAGCGAGGCGCCGTTGATCGTGCGCCCGAGGCCGGGTACCGCGGGAAGGGCGAGCAGGACAATGGCCGCGAGCCCGAGGATGTACTTCACCTGGTCGAGCGTCCGGTAGTCCTTGAGGAAGAGCACGAGCGCCGCGAAGGCCGCCAGTCCAATGACAACCCAGAGCCCTTGCCGGAAGGCCAGATCCGGGTCGATCCGGTAGATCATCGTCAGCCCGAGGCCGGTGAGAACCCCGGAGAGGGGCAGGAGGTAGGGGTCGGCGAGCGGCACGGCGACTCGGACGACGAGGTGCGCTGCGACGTAGAGAGCGACGAAGAAGGCCGCATACGACAGCGAGGCGGTCGAGACGACGTCCTGCCGGGCGATGTAGACGGCGGCGAACCCGGTCGCCGTCAGCAACCCGACGAGGAGGAGGTGGACCAGCTCTCTGTTGCGGAGCGTCAGGGAACGCCCTCCGTCTCGTAGGGCGCCAGCCGGTCGCGGGCCTCGTCGTACGAGATCAGATCGTGGTTGAAGAGCATCTTTCGCTCTGGCTCCGCCAGTTGAACGGCCTGCAGGCGGCTGACGTAGCGCGCACGGAACAGGTCGATTCCGCCACCGAGCTCCCAAGGGACGCCCTGATAGACGACGACGTTGCCGTTCTCGTCGGCCCCGATGAAGTTGGCGCGGGAAAGCGCCCAGAAGGCGGCCGCGATGACGGCCAGCACGAAGGCGAGCCCCAGGACCGCCCAGAAGAGACGCCGGCCCCAGCGGCGACGCTTGGGCTTGGCCGGCTTGCGCTGCGGCTCTTCCTCGTCGAGAGGCCTGCCCCAGGCCTGCCTCTCCTCGCCCTCCTCGCGCTCCAGCACGGCTGTCGGACTCCCCGCGAGGGCCGCCGGCGCCTCAAGCCCCGAGAGCGTGTCCTCGAGGTCGGTCTCCCCGCGCCCGTTGGGCGGAGCGACGGCTGTGTCCTCGATGGATGCTGGTTCGCCTTCGAGCCGGAAGAGGACGACGGTGACGTTGTCCTCACCGCCGGCGCGGTTCGCGGTCTTCACGAGCGCCTTCGTCGCGTGCTCGAGCGAATCCGCGTTCGCGACCGTCTTCGCGATCTCCTCGTCGTCGACCATCGTCGTCAGCCCGTCGGAGCAGAGCACGAAGACATCGTTGGCCTCCGCCTCGACGGTGAACGTGTCCACGTCGACCTCGAGGTCGGTGCCGAGGGCGCGGGTGATCACAGAGCGCTGCGGATGCGCGTCGGCCTCCTGGGGAGTCAGGCGGCCACTGCGGACGAGATCCGCCACGAGCGAGTGGTCTTCTGTCAGCTGCTCGAGCTTGCCCCCGCGCAGCCTGTACGCGCGCGAGTCCCCGACGTGTCCGATCGCAACGGAGCCGCCCGAGACGAGCGCAGCCGTGATGGTGGTGCCCATCCCGGAGGCTTGTGCGTCGCTTCGCGCGCGCTCGTAGATGCGGCGGTTGGCCTCCTGGATGATCGCGGCGACGCGCTCCGCGGGGTCAAGCTCGTCCGCTTCGTGGAACTCCCGGAAGGCGGCCGCCGCGAGTCGCGAGGCGACCTCGCCGGCCTGGGCGCCTCCCATGCCGTCGGCGACCGCGAAGAGCGGCGGCTCACGGACGAAGGCGTCCTCGTTGCGGCGCCGCTTGCGGCCCGCGTCGGTCGTGCCCGCGCTGTCAGCGATCCTCATCGCTCGAACCGAAGCTCCGTATCGCCTATTTGCACGACGTCGCCCTCACGGAGTTGTCGCCGGCCGTCGAGGCGGGCGCCGTTGACGAAGGTCCCGTTTGTGGAGCCCAGATCGAGAATCCATACCCCGTCTCGCTGCGATTCGATCCGCGCATGATGCCCGGAGGCGAATTCGTCGCCCTTCAGGGCGACCGTGTTGTCCTCCGAACGACCGATGGTCAGCGGCACCGGCCCGGCTTCGAAGGTTCTTCCCGGCTTGAGCACCTTGCTTCGCTCGACCACGAACCGCCCTCCAGACGCCGCAGGGTGCTCCGCGGCCAGCTGCGAGGGAGCGAGGATGAAGCTCTCCTGCGGCGCGACGCGCATGTCCCGCGAAGCCGAGCGGATGACCCTCCAGATGAAGAAGTAGAGCAGAACGAGGAAGAGGGCCTTGAGCGCGAGGAGGACCGGCTCGACGCTCATTTGACGGTCACCCGGGCTGCTCGAAGACGAGCTCGGTCCGGCCCAGGACGAGGCGGTCCTCGTGGTTCAGCTGCGCGCGGTCGACGCGCTCACCGTTCACCTCGACCCCGTTCGTGGAGCCGAGGTCGACGATCCACCACGCCCCGTCCTCGTAGCGCACCTCGGCATGCCGGCGCGAGACGTTCACGTCCTCGAGTGTGATGTCGCACTCGCGGGAGCGGCCCAGGGTGGCCCCGGGTGCGGAGAGCTCGTGCCGCTTTCCGCGGACGCTCAGGAAGGCGCGCGGCTCGTGGGCCAGTCCGAGCTCCTCTGCCTCCTCAGCCGAGACCGCGGCGGTGGCGGCGACGGGCGGCTTGAAGACCCTCGTGGCGCTCGGTGCCTCCGCCTCGACCATCTGGGGCTCCTCAGCCTCCGTGGTGCGCCGCGCCTGAACCATTCGCGTCGCGATTCCAAACTCGCCCACGTCGAGGTCGTCGTCCTCCTCGAGCAGCACCTTCGGCGTCGAGAGCAGCGAGTAACCCTCACGGCGAGCATGTTCGGAGAGGTAGTCCGCCAGTTCGGTGAGGAGCGAGTCTTCGTAGCTTGCGAACTGCTCCCGGTCGCGCGGCGCCAGGTAGATCACGTACTCGTTCGGAACGTAAACGCGCGAGATCGAGATCGTCTTGTGGTCGTCCATCTCCTTCGCGAGCTTGCGGGCGAGCTCGACGGGCTGCACGTGCGACCGGAACGGACCTCGGCCGAAGACACCCTCGACGAGGGATTCGATCCTGGTCTCGATGCTGCGAAGGACGCTCACCGGGTGCGAGAGGGCAAGGGTGCCCCGCCGCACTCTAACGACGCGTTCGCAGCACCGGCACAGCCAAAACGGCTGCCCCGGCCCAGAGCCAGAGCGCCAGCGGAAACGCGCTGACCGCTCCGAGTGGGGCGAAAACTGCCGCTGCAAGGAGCGCGGCGCCCCAGCCCACGACCCCCCAGAGACCCCTCGCCCTGGCATAGGGCGCGGCGATCGTCGCGGCCGCGAGCACCGCCGCTTCGATCCAGAGGGCCGGATGTGCCGAGAAGAAGGCGTTGATGGCGTCGGCTGCCCTGCCCGGATGCGGCGACCCCGCGAGGCCGAGGGTTGCGGGCGGTTCCTCCCCCGTGAACGGGAGAGGCGTTTCGGTCAGCACAGCCACCACAGCTGCGGCGGGAACTGCGGCCGCCGCGAGCAACGAGCGGCGCAAGGCTCCGCGTGCGCTGAGGACAAGGGCTGGAAGGAGCACCAGAGCGTGTGCCGGGGCAAGCACGGGACCGAGCAGGAAGAGGAAACCGGCGCGCGCGTCGCCCGCGAAGAGAGCGAACCAGACGAGCGCGAAGGCGGCGTACACGAGCGCGAGGCCGAGAGACAGGTTGCCGAGCGGAAGGATCGGGATCGCGAGGGCGAAACCAAGCCCGGCGGCGGGGCTCCACAATCCCGCCAGAGCGGCGACTGCGGCGACGAGGAAGGGCCAGCCGGAAGGGAAGAAGGGCAGAAGCCAGACCGCGCAGCCTCCGTAGACGGCAGCCAGCGCGGCCGGGCCGGCACGCTCTGCGAGCTGTGTCCGCGACGTCGTCCCGCGTTGCCGCTCGCTTCGCGCACTCCACGCAGTCCGCAGGTCCGCCGCCGCTTCCTTCGCCTCAGGCCGCCGCCCGGGAGCCGGCGTGAGCATGGCGTCGACGGTCGCCGTGAGCCTCCGGGGCAAGTCGGGCCGCAGGGCAACGAGGGAGGGAGCTCCGGCCGCGACTCGCCGTGCCGTCTCCAGTGGAGAGATGGCCGAGAACGGGTGCCGCCCCGCCAGCGCTTCCCACAGGAAGACTCCCACCGACCAGACATCCGCAGCGCCGGTGGCGTCGTGGCCGGCGAGCCGCTCGGGGGCGATGTAGGCGAGGGTCCCAGGCACGTCGCCGACAGCGGTGAGAGTGTCGGCTTCCTCGAGCTGCGCGAGGCCGAAGTCGAGCACGCGCACGGAGACGTCCTCCGATTCCTCGAGCATCACGTTGGCCGGCTTGACGTCCCGGTGCACGACCCCCTTGCTGTGCGCGTGCGCGAGTGCCTCCAACATCTGCGCTCCCGCCTCTACGGCGTCGGCGTCGTCGAGCTCGCCGTGACGAAGGGCCTGCCGCAGCGTACGGCCCGGGATGTATTCGTAGGCGACATAGACGTGCCGGTCGTCACGCTCGAGCGCGAGCGCTCGTAGGCAACGCGGGTGGCGCAGCCGGGTCGCGGCCTCCACCTCTCGCTCGGCTCGCGACCCGGCCTTGCCTTCTCGAGGGACGACTTTGAGCGCGACATCACGAGCCGAGCGCTCGTCCCGCACGAGCCAGACCGAGCCCGACCCCCCGCTGCCGAGCGGTCGCAGGGGTCGGTAACGGCCAAGGACGAGATGGTCGTGGTGAAGGGCGACGGCGCGCTCCATCGGCGTCCTGCTCTTGGCTGTAGACGCTTAAACTCCTGCTATCGCCGGGCAGGGTGGTAGACTCGACCAACTTTCGGCCCCCTCTCTCGGACATGTTCGAGCGCGAGCGCACCGATCCCCAGACCGACATCGAGTTCGACTTCTTCGACGAGTCTCCAACCGTCGAGTCGTCGGACCGGGAGCGACCGACCCCTCGGCGCGGGCCGCGCATGCCTTCACGGCCTCCGGGCGGCGGCGGCCCTCAGCCCTCGCTTTTTCGGCTCGGGATTCTCATCGCGGGAGCGATCCTCCTCGCGGTCATCCTCGTCCTCTGGGTCAACAGCTGCCGCTCGGGGCAGAAGAAGGCCGAGTACCGCTCGTACATGGAAGCGGTCACGGGTCGGGCCAGCGAGTCTGAGCAGGTCGGAAAGCGGTTGAACCAGCTGATCACAACGCCCGGAATCAAGCTTGCCGACCTCCGCGACGAGCTCGACGGGCTCCGCCAGCAGTCCACCCAGCTCCTCGCCAGTGCGCGCAAGCTCGAGCCGCCGGGCCCGCTGCGCGACGAGCAGGAGAGCCTCGTGCAGGCGTTCGAGTTTCGGGTCACGGGGCTCGACGGGCTCGCGCAGGCATTTTCTCAGGTGCAGTCGACCAAGGAGGCCGCCGAGGCCGGCCAGAGGCTTTCGATTCCTGCCCAACGCCTCGTGGCCAGCGACGTCGTCTACGCGGACCTTTTCTACGAGGGCTCGCGCACGGTGATGAACAAGGAGGGGGTCCAGGGCATTCCGATTCCGGAGTCCAACTTCGTCCAGAACGGAGACCTGGCCAGCCCGACTGCTTGGAGCCTGATCGTCGAGCGGCTGACCCGGAGTCCGTCCGCGGGTGGCCTGCATGGCAGTCAGATCGTCAGCGTGATCGTGCAGCCCGGGGCGCAGCAGCTCTCGCCCACTGAGGACAACACCGTCAAGGCATCTGACCGCCTCTCGTTCCAGGTGCTCGTGAAGAACTCGGGCGAGAGCCAGGAGACCCAGATCACGGTCTCCCTGACGATCCAGCAGAGCCCGGAGCCGGTCCGGCGCAAGCAGGTAATCGACCTCATCAACCCAGGCGAGACCAAGACAGTCGTCTTCCGCAACCTCGGCCCGCCTTCGTTCGGGACGCGGACGATCGTGAAGGTCAACGTGGATCCGGTCACCGGCGAGAAGAACACGGCGAACAACACCGCTGAGTACCCGGTGATCTTCACCCTCGGATAGGTTAGGTGGCGTGCCCAGCTCACTGACCACGGCGGTCGGCTGGGTCGCGATCGGCGCGGCCGCCGCAGGTTTTCTAGCCCTTCTCCTCGCTATCGCGTTCTTCGTCCAGATACGGCGCGTGCGCCAGGCGCAGAAGGTGCTGATCGGGCGCGACAAGGACGACCTCGTCGAGTTCGCCGTGTCGCTGCAGGCCCGCATCGACGACCTCCATCGGGCTGTCGACGAGGTTGCTGCGGGGCTGTCTCGCATCGACAAGCGGGTGGACGGATGTCTCTCGCACACGTCGATCGTCCGCTACGACGCCTACGAGGACGCCGGCGGGCACCAGTCGGCTTCGATGGCGTTCCTCGACGCTGCGAGGTCGGGGGTCATCGTGAGCGCGATCCAGGGGCGCGACTACGCGCGCATCTACGTGAAGGAGCTCGATCGTGGCCGGCCTTCCCTTGCCCTCTCGCCGGAAGAGCAGGAAGCGGTCGACCGCGCCATGGCATATTGAGCATGTATGACGTACCGCAAGGCTGAGATCAGGCCCTACGAACAGGCAGACGAGCCGCTCCTCTTCGGCCTCGCAAGCCTCGATCGCGGCGCGGACGAGACGACGCTGGGGGTCCTCGACCGCGAGACGGTCTTCGTCGCCGAGGTCGGAGGCGCGCCCGCGGGGTACGTGGCCCTCGAGCAGGGCGAGCAGGCAGTCCGCGTCGACCAGCTCTTCGTGAGCCCGGAGCACGAGGCGGAAGGCGTCGGGCGCCAGCTGCTCGAGTTCGCGGAGGGCTACGCGATTTGGCAGGATGCCCGCGCGCTCCAGGTCGTCGTGGAATCCGACGACGACCGGGCGCTGGCCTTCTACCGTGGCCGAGGGTTCAAGCCGGTTGCGGACGATCTGCTGGAGTTGTTGCTGCCGCAGCGTTAGTTACGATTTGGCCTGATGCAGCAGGTCCTCGTCCTCAACGCCAGCTACGAGCCTCTGAACGTCTGCACGGTACGGCGTGCTCACGTGCTCGTCTTCAAGGGGAAGGCCGAGGTGCTCGAAGACCTGCCTCGACCACTTCGCTCCGCCAGCGACACGTTTCTCTGGCCACACGTGATCCGGCTCATCCAGTACGTGCGCGTTCCGCGCGCGGTGAAGCGCAAGATCTCGCGCCGGGCTCTCTTCGCGCGTGACGGCTGGCGCTGCCAGTACTGCGGCACCTCGGGGAAGCTGACCCTGGACCACGTCGTCCCGCGCAGCCGCGGGGGCGATTCCGTGTGGGAGAACGTGGTCACCTCCTGCGCCCCGTGCAACCTGAGGAAGGGGAATCGCCTCCTCGACGAGGTGCATATGCACCTGATCGCCCCGCCGCGACCGCCCGCGCCGGCGCTCTTCGTGACGCTCTCGGCTCCGAAGATCCCGGACGGCTGGCAGCCCTACCTCATCGCTTTCGGCTGACTTTTTTGGACACGCCGGGGTCTGACCCCAGCGTGTCCGTTTAGGTCAGACCTTTTTGGACACCGGGGTCAGACCCCGGTGTCCATTTGGGTCTACGCGTCGTAGTAGAGCGCGAACTCGGCCGGGTGCGGCCGCAGGCGGACGACGTCCACCTCGTTCTCGCGCTTGTACTCGATCCACGTGCGGATGAGGTCTTCGCTGAAGACGCCGCCGCGGGTCAGGAACGTGTGGTCGGACTCGAGGGAGTCGAGCGCCTCCGAGAGCGAGCCCGGCACCTGGGCGATGCGGCCGCTCGGGTCCTCGAAGAGGTCGTAGTCCGCCGGCGAGCCCGGGTCGAGGTCGTTCTCCACGCCGTCGATTCCGGCCATCAGCATCGCCGCGAAGGCGAGGTACGGGTTGGCGGTGGCGTCCGGGCAGCGGAACTCGATGCGCTTCGCCTTCGCCGACGACGAGTACATTGGGATGCGAATCGCGGCCGAGCGGTTGCGCTGCGAATAGACGAGGTTCACCGGGGCCTCGTAGCCGGGCACGAGCCGGCGGTAGGAGTTCGTCGTCGGGGCGCAGAACGCGAGCAGGGCGGGCGCGTGCATGAGGAGGCCGCCCAGGTACTGGCGAGCGAGCAGCGAGAGGCCGGCGTAGCCCGATTTGTCCGCCATCAGCGGCGTCCCCTTCAGCCAGAGCGACTGATGGGTGTGCATGCCCGAGCCGTTGTCGCCGAAGAGCGGCTTCGGCATGAAGGTCGCGGTCTTCCCATGCGCCCGGGCGACGTTGCGGACGACGTACTTGTAGGTCATGACCTGGTCGGCCATGCGCGTGAGCGTCTCGTAGCGAAGGTCGATCTCGCACTGGCCGCCGGAGGCGACCTCGTGGTGGTGGAACTCGCAAGGGATTCCCAGCCGCTCGAGCGTCAGCACCATCGCTGTGCGGATGTCGGCGAGGGTGTCGTGCGGCGCGGGCGGGAAGTAGCCCCCCTTCTCGCGCACCGTGTAGCCGAGGCCCGGCTTGCCGGAGTTCCAATGGCCCTCGGCCGAGTCGACGGCGTAGTGGGAAGCGTTGATCCCCGTCTCGTAGGAGACCTCGTCGAAAAGGAAGAACTCGCACTCCGGGCCGAAGTACGCCGTGTCGGCAATGCCCGTCGCCAGGAGGTGCTCTTCGGCTCGCCGGGCGATGCGGCGCGGGTCGCGGTGATATGGCTCGCGCGTCAACGGATCGGCGATCTCGCAGATGAGCGAGAGCGTCGGTTCGGCCGTAAACGGGTCCAGCACGGCGGTCGCCGGATCCGGCATGAGGAGCATGTCGCTCTCCGCGATGCCCTGCCAGCCGCGGATCGACGACCCGTCGAAGCCGAGACCTTCGTCGAACGCAGACGCGTCGAGGGCCCGCAGCGGCATCGTCATGTGCTGCCAGCTCCCGAGCAGGTCGCAGAACTTGAGGTCGACCATCTTGGCCTTCGTCTCGCTGGCCCACGCAATCGCCTCGTCAGGCTTGGGCTGCGCTCCGTTGGCCAGGTAGTGCTTGTCCGCAATTCGCTCCATCCGCCCTCCTTAACGAGAAAAGCCCCACGGGTCGAGGACTCCTGAGGCACCGTCGCCTGCGACAAACGCCGTCGGCGGCGCTCGCCGGGAGAAACGCTAGCTCGCGGGGTGGACGGAGCTGGGCGGCGCCGGTATCGTGGACGGCGGCATGTTCCTCGCCAGAGTCTGAGACATCCGTTGCCGGGGCCCGCCTGGCCCGGCTTTTGCTTGCGCTACTCGACTCTGACGCGTTTCACCCGAAGGAGCATGCCGAATGACTGCAGTACAGGTTTCCCAACTCAGTAAGGACTTCCTCCGCCGTGAAGGGCGGCTGCGCCGACGGCGTGTGAACGCGCTTCGCGACGTCACGTTCACGATGGAGCGTGGCGAGTGCGTGGCGATCCTCGGCCCAAACGGCTCCGGCAAGTCCACGCTCATCCGCCTGCTGGCCACCCTGCTGTTGCACGACGGCGGAAGCGCGCGCGTCTTCGGACACGACGTCTTCGCGGACCCGCGTGCGGTACGCCGACTCGTGAACCGCGTGTCTGTCGAAGCGTCCTTCTTCAAGAAAATGTCGTCGTCGGAGAACCTGAGTTACGCCGCGCGTTTCTACGGAATGACTCCGCGGGAGACAAGCTCGCAAATCCCCGAGATCCTCGAGAACGTCGGTTTCCCAGTGGAGCGCAAGGGCGAGCCGATGGAGAATCTCTCGCGCGGCATGCAGCAGAAGGTCGCGCTCGCTCGTGCGCTCTTGACGTCGCCGGTCCTCCTGCTCCTCGACGAGCCGACCACCGGGCTCGATCCGCGCTCCAAGCTCGAGGTGCAGAACTTCATCCGCGCGGTCCGCCGCGCGCACGACGCGACCATCCTCCTCTGCACGCACGATCTGGATGAAGCCGAGGCGTTGGCGGACCGCATTGGGATCCTCCACCGCGGTGAGCTGATCGCGCTAGGAACAGCCGAGGAGCTCAAGGAGCGCTACGTCTCCGCGACGCTCGAGGAGGCCTTCTTCGCGGCTACGGGTCGGGTCCTTTCCGACGACGAAGAAGCGGAGGAGGACGCATGAGAGGCGCGGCGACCGCCCTGCGCGGCGAGCTCATCGGCCTCGGCGGTGTCGTCGAGAGGAACGTCTACCTCGTTCGCCGCTACATCTGGTGGGATATCGCCTTCTTCGTCTGGACGCTCGCGAACACGCTCACCATCGTCTTCATCGCGAAGGGCGTCGAGGCCGCCGGCGGCCAGATCGACGTCGAGCGCACGACGACGATCCTGCTCATCGGCGCGATCATCTGGGCGTATCTCGGCATCATCTTCGAGATCCTCACGGAGACCGTCGCGTGGGAACGGTGGGAGGGCACCATCGAGTACACGTTCATGGCGCCGGTCTCGCGTCCCGTCCACCTCGGCGGCATGGGTGTCTTCGCCATCGCGTACGGGATCGTTCGTGCCGTCTTCCTCTTCCTCGTGGTCGCGTTCTTCTTCGACCTCGAGATGCCGCAGGCCGACTTCACGGCCGCGCTCGTCGTCCTGGCCGTCGCCTCGATCTCCTTCGTCGGGATCGGGATGATGACCGCGGTGATGCCGCTCATCTCCCCGGAGAAGGGCGTTCAGCTGGGCTTCATCGCGCAGGGAGTCCTACTGGTCGTCTCGGGCGTGTATTACCCGGTCGACGTGCTGCCGGGCTGGATGCAGGCGCTCGCAGTGATCTCCCCCGCGACCTACGCGCTCGAGGGCATTCGCCATGCCATCCTCGACGGCGCCGGTGTGGGCGCGGTCTGGGGGGACATCTGGCCGCTGATCGTCATCGGTACGGTCACGATTCCACTCGGCCTCGAGGTCTTCCGACGCGGCGAGCGCTATGCAAAGCGCCACGGCAAGCTCAAGCGATCCGGCTGACTCCAGCTTTCAGAAACCGTGTGTAGACTCCGATAGGTGTTTTGAGGCGACGAGGCCTCGGACGGGAGCTCCGTCCGGGGCTCTTTGCATTTAAGGAGGTAGCAATGGCGCAGGTCGAGCAGACAGGAAGGGCGACAAGCGATCCCGGGGCCCGACAGGAAGTGCTCCAGCGGGTCAAGGACGAGCGCGTGGAGTTCGTCCACCTCTGGTTCACGGACATCGAAGGGCATCTCAAGAGCTTCGCCATCACGCTCGACGAGCTTGAGGGTGCGCTCGACGACGGCATGGGATTCGACGGCTCGTCCATCTCCGGCTTCAACGCGATCGAGGAATCGGACATGGTCGCGATCCCGGATCCCGCCACCTTTCAACTCATGCCCAACGGCGGCCACGTCGTCGCTCGCATGATCTGCGACGTCGTCACCCCGGACGGGGAGCCCTACGACGGCGACCCGCGTCACGTCCTCCGCCTCGCGCTCGAGCGCATGAAGAGCATGGGCTTCGACACCTTCAACGTCGGTCCGGAGCTCGAGTACTTCCTCTTCAAGTCCGACGAGGGCACGGAGACGCTTGACGAAGGCGGGTACTTCGCCATGACCGTCATGGACGCGGCGAGCGACCTGCGTCACGACACCGTCAAGGCGCTCGAGTCCATGGGGATCCCCATCGAGTACGTCCACCACGAGGTGGGGCCGTCCCAGCACGAGATCGACATGCGCTACTCGTCTGCGCTCGAGATGGCCGACCACACGATCACGTATCGCCTCGTCGTGAAGGAGATCGCGAAGAAGGCGGGCTACCACGCCACGTTCATGCCGAAGCCGCTCTTCGGCGAGAACGGCTCGGGGATGCACACGCACCAGTCCCTCTTCGCCGACGGAAACAACGCTTTCTTCGATCCCGACGATGAGTGGCACCTGTCCGAGGTCGGCAAGGCCTTTATCGCGGGCCAGCTCCACCATGCCCGCGAGATCTCGGCGGTCTTCGCCCAATGGGTCAACTCCTACAAGCGTCTCGTGCCGGGCTACGAGGCGCCCGTCTACGTTGCGTGGTCGCGGCGCAACCGTTCGGCGCTCATCCGGATTCCGCTCTACAAGCCCGGAAATGAGCAGGCGACGCGCGCGGAGATCCGCTGTCCCGATCCGGCGTGCAACCCGTACCTCACCTTCGCGGCTCTTCTCCATGCGGGACTCGAGGGGATCGAGAAGGGCTACGACTTGCCGCAACCGATGGAGCAGAACCTCTATCACCTGACGGCCGAGCAGCGCCGCGAGCGCGGCATCGTCGGCCTTCCGGAGACGCTGGGCGAGGCGATCGACGAGCTCGCGGGCTCGGACCTCGTCCGCCGCGCGCTCGGCAAGCACATCTTCGACCGCTATGTCGAGCTGAAGCGCAAGGAGTGGGACGATTACCGCGTCCAGCTCACGCCGTGGGAGATGGAGAAGTACCTGGGCGTGTTGTAGAATTTGCCGCGGTGTCGCCGCTTCTTCGTGAAGCGGGGGACCGACTGACGGCCGATCGCGAGCTGCTTATCTGAGTGGCTCGTGGTCGTTAAGCAGGCGTGTCCTGGACGGCGCCGCTTCGAGCAGGGCGGAGCCCGGCTCCGTGTGCGCCTGACGCCAGGGTCACGCTTGGTGGCCTCCCCAGGGTTACGCCGGGTAGCGCTTCAGTGTTTCGCCTGGTGGGAGCTCTTGCCGTTCGAGAGCGCCCGCGCAATTGCATGCTGGAGGTCGGGGAGTGCGAAGGGCTTCACCAAGTACGCGATCGGGGCGAGGCGACGTGAGCCCGCGTCCGGAAGCTCGATGCTCGCGCACACGATCGGGGTGTCGCCGTTCACCGCCCTGAAAGCCTGCGCACGCTCGACACTGGGTGCGTGGGAGGGCTCGAGGAGGATCGCGTCGACCGGTGCGAGCTCAGCATCCTCCAGCACCGGTTCATGGCCGAGCCGGACCACGATTCGGCTGAGAAGCTCTCGCACCTCGGGATGAGGCTCACAGATCAGCACCCTCGCCACCTCCTAATAATCGGCCAATCTCGGCTACATCTGGTATGGAACGGGTATGAAGCGAGCTCGCGTGCTCGTTGTCGACGACGACGCCGATATTCGGGGGCTCGTCCGCGAGCTCCTCGAGCGGGCGGGCTACGAGGTACTCGAGAGTCCCAACGGCCGGGAGGGGCTTCGCACGCTCTACTCGACGTCTCCCGATCTCGTCCTTCTCGACGTCTCGATGCCCGAGCTCGACGGCTGGCAGACGCTCGAGCGCATTCGAGACGTGAGTGACGTGCCCGTGGTGATGCTGACCGCGCGGGCGGCCGAGCTGGAGAAGGTGCGCGGCCTGAAGGCGGGAGCCGACGACTATGTGACCAAGCCCTTCGGTCGCCAGGAGCTCCTGGCGCGCGTGGAAGCCCACCTTCGCCGTGTCCGCGACCGTACGGAGCAGCCGGGGACGTACGCCGACGGCCTGGTCACCATAGATTTCGCGCAGCGCGAAGTGACAGTGGCAGGCCAGACCGTGGCGCTGACCCCGCTCGAGTTCAAGCTCCTCGCTACGTTCGTGCGCAACCCGAACCAGGTGCTGTCGCACGAGCAGCTGCTGGAGCTGGTCTGGGGCGACCCGCTAACGGGCTCGCGGGCGCGGACGAAGCTCTACGTCGGGTATCTGCGCCAGAAGATCGCCACGGCCGCCGCGGGCGATTCCCCGATCGAGACAGTTCGTGGCTTCGGTTACCGCTATCGGCCGAGAGCTGCCTGAACGCGCGAGCCGAGCTCTTGAGGGCTGAACGGCTTCCTGACGTAGTCGTCCGCGCCGGCGTCGAAGCCCCGCGCAATGTCCTCCTCTTGCACGCGCGCAGTTAGGAGGATGATGGGCATCCGGCTCGTTTCTTCCTGCTGGCGTAGTTGGCGCGTCGCCTCATAGCCGTCGATACGAGGCATCATCACGTCGATAACGGCGAGATCCGGTCGCGTGGCGAGCGCCACCTTGACGGCCTCCTCGCCGTTCCGCGCCTGGACGACTTCGTATCCCGCCCGCTCGAGTCGGAATGAGACGAGCGCGAGGATGTCCGGATCGTCGTCGGCGATCAGGATGAGAGGCTGACCGTTCCGGGTCACAGCGCAAGCTCCTCGACCGCCTCTTCTTCCGTCGGCTGAGCCTGGCGGATCGGGAGTGAGATGCGGAACGTGGTGCCGCCGCCGTCGGCGCTCGCGACGGTGATCTGGCCTCTGTGAGCGTCGACGATCGCCTTCGAGATGGCGAGGCCTAGCCCGGTTCCCGGAATCGCCTGCTCGGTTGCCTTGGCGGTGCGGAAGAAGCGCTCGAACAGATGGTGCTGCTCTTCCGACGGAATGCCCATGCCCGTGTCCCGCACCTCGATGACCGCCTTCCCGCGCTGCCCCTTGACGCGAACGTCGACGCGACCGCCGGGCGGCGTGAACTTGACGCCGTTCGAGATCAGGTTGTCGAGGAGCTGCGCAAGGCGCGCGCGGTCGCCCGTGATCAGGGCCAGCGGCCCTGTCGCGAGGGTGAGCGTGATGTCCTTGCCCTCGGCGAGCGGCCGTGCCGTCTCCACGCTCTCCGCGGCGATCGCCGAGAGATCGGCGGCGCCGAGCTCCAGCGAGAGCTTGCCCGCCTCCACCTGCGCGAGGAAGAGGAGATCGCCGACGAGGGCCAGCAGACGGTGGGCGTTGCGCTCGACGACGCCCAGGAACTGTCGCTGCTCGTCCGTCAGCGCGCCCGCCTCCTCCTCGAGCACGAGCTCGAGGTAGCCCCGGATCGAGGTCAGGGGGGTTCGGAGTTCATGCGACACGAGCGCGACGAACTCGTCCTTGAGGCGGTCGAGCTCGCGAAGCCGCTCGTTCTGGTCGGCGAGCTCCAGAAGGAGTCGCTCCCGTTCTGCCTCCGCGCTGCGGCGCTCGGTGATGTCGTGGGCGATCGCGGACGCGCCGATTACGGCTCCGCTCGCGTCGCGAAGGGGCGAGAAGGTAAACGAGACGTCGATCAGCGCGCCATCCTTGCGCCTGCGCACGGTCTCTAGGTGGGCCGTGGCCTGGCCGGCCGTGATCTGCTCGAAAAGGGACTGCTGCTCATCCTCTTTACCCGGTGGCGCCAGGACCGCAATCGGCTTGCCGATGATCTCCTCGGCCGTGTAGCCGAACACGCGCTCGGCGCCCGAGTTCCAGCTCGACAGACGACCGTCAACCGACGCGGCCATGATCGCGTCGTCGGAAGACTCGACGATGGAGGCGAGCTTGAGACGCTCGTTCTCAGCCGTCCAGCGCTCTGTGACGTCGAAGATCGCGCCGTCCAGCTTGGTCTCTCCATCCCGTCCCAGAATGGCCAGGCCGCGCTCGACCACGTGGCGAATGCTCCCGTCACGGTGGAGGGTCCGGTACTCGATCGTGTACGGCCTCTCCTCGGCCACGGCCGCCTCGACCTCCTGGGTAAGGCGCGGAGCGTCCTCGGGATGAATGACGCTCGCGAAGGTACGCACCCTGTTTGCGATGAAATCCGAAGCCGGATAGCCGGTGAGCTCGTCGATCTCGTCGCTCAGGAACTCCATCGTCCAGTCGTTGTCGATCGAACAGCGGAAGATGACGCCCGGGACATTGGCTACGAGGGTGCGGAAGCGCTCCTCACTGTCGCTCAGCGCCACCTCGGCAGCCTTGCGGTGCGTGATGTCGAGCAGGAATCCCTGCGCCTGGACGGGTGCCCCGGTCGCATCCGCGATCACGATCACCTGGTCCTCGACCCAGACAACGCGCCCGTCGCGCGCCACTAGTCGGTACTGGGTGGAGAAGGGCCGGCCTGTGGCGTAGCCCGTGCGATGCTCGGTGCGGACTCGTTCGAGGTCGTCCGGATGGACGACGCGCCAGAAGAGGTTGGGCGTCGCGAGCCATTCGTCGGGCGAGTAGCCCAGCAAGCCGTCGATCTGGGGGCTGACGTACGCGCTGAACCCCGGCTTGTCGATCGCGCTCACGTAAGTGACGAGCGGGAGCTGCTCGACGAGTGCCCGATAGCGGGACTCGGCCGCGCGCAGGCCCGCGACCGCCTGACGCCGCTCGTTCAGGGTGCGCTCGAGCTCTTCCGCCTGATGCGCTAGGCGATCGCTCCGGTGCTGGAGGGCCTTCGTGACCTGATGGAGGATCGGGAAGAGCGAACCGAAGAGCAGGAGCAACGCCAGGCCGAGCGCGAGTGCGATCGGCTTGACCGTCGCTACGACCTGAGCTTCGATCGGGCCGTAGTCGTTGTAGAACTCGAGAACGCCTCGCGGCCTCTGCTCGTCCGCGAGACGGAGCGGCACGTAGGCCGAGGTGACCTTGATGTTCTTTCCCTGGCCACCCTCGTCGTTGAGCCGGCCCGTTTCCCGCACTGTTCTTCCCGCGAGCACTTCGTCCAGTTCCTCGGCGTCGACACGCGTGCCGATCAGGGAGTGGTCGTTGGAATACGTGACCGTTCCGTCGCGCCGCCAGAGCTTCACGCGGACGACGCCGTTCATGAGCTCCGGCGCAAAGAGGGCGTCAAGGGCCGCGAGTCGCTCCGGAGAGGTGACTGGTTCAGTTAGATCCGCCTTGCGCAGCTGCGTTGAGAGGGTCGCAGCCGCGCGCGTCGCGTCTGACGTGAGCTCCCGGTCGGCGCGGACCTGCGCCTCGTGGCGGACGACCAAGAGGATGCCGGTGCCCGCCAGAGCAAGTGCGAGCGCACTGTAGAGCGCAAAGCGCAGAACGAGGCGCGGCGGCCTCCCCTCGGACATGGAACGGGTCACTGGTTTGTTATCGGAGTCGCAAGCACCTCGCTTTACAGTCCCTGCGTAAGCTGTGTTCATGGATCAAACGGCGCGTCACCTGCGCCTGCTGACCGAGACGATCGCGGCCGTGAACTCGACGCTCGACCTCGAGGAGGTCTTCGATCTGATCGCGCGCAAGGTCGCGGAGGCGCTCGAGACGGACGCCTGCTTCGTCTATCTCTACGACGAGGGCTCGGACGAGCTCGTCCTGCGCGCCTCGTTCGGCACGCGGGTCGAGGAGATGACGAGGGTGCCCAAGATGCGCCCCGGCGAGGGGATCACGGGGTCAGCGGCTGCGGAGCGCGCCCCCGTGATGATCCCGCGCGCCGCGCACCTGGACCCCCGCTTCAAGAGCTTTCCGAACCTCCGCGAGGAGCAGTACGAGTCGATCCTCGCCGTCCCGATCCTGGCTCGAGAGCGCCTCGAGGGTGCGCTGAACGTCCGGACGGAGGCGCCGAGGGAGTTCAGCGGCGCCGAGATCGACCTCCTCATGGCCATCGCCGGCCAGGTGGCGCAGGCGATCGAGAACGCCAAGCTCTACGAGGCCGCGCAGCAGCGCGTCGCAGAGCTGGAGGCGCTCGCGTCGATCTCCGAAGCGGTCTCCGAGTCTCTTTATCTGGAGGAATCCCTCGAGGCCATCGTCAAGCGGACGATGGAAGCGGTCGGCGCCACCGGGGCCGCGCTCGTGCTCGAAGACGGCACCGTGGCGTGGCCCGAAGGTCGCTCCGGCAAGCACGCAACCCGCGTCCCATTACGTTGGAGGGGCCGCGAGATCGGAGAGCTCGTCTGCGATCGGGACACTCCGTTCACCGTCCCGGAGGAGCGGCTGCTCGCGTCGATCGCCCATCACGCTGCGGTGGCCGTGGAACACGGACGCGCCGTCATGCGCGGGGTCGTCGCCCAGGAGATCCACCATCGCGTCAAGAACAACCTGCAGACGGTGGCCTCGCTACTTCGCCTCCAGGCGCGCTCGGGGGCTGCGGAGCCCGATAAGGCCCTCGCCGACTCCGTCAACCGCATCCTGGCGATCGCGGCCGTGCACGAGGTGCTGACCGAGCGCCGCGACGAGGACGTCGACCTCGGGGAGCTCGTCGAGCGACTGCGGGCCATGCTCGTTCAGGGCCTGGGAGGGGGGAAGCGCGTGGAGTCGCACGTGGAGCCGATCCTGCTGCACGGTGGACGTGCGACGGCGCTCGCACTCGTCTTCAGCGAGCTGCTCCAGAACGCGCTCGAACACGGAGGCAACGAGGTCCGCGTCGAGCTCGGCCGGAACAACGGCCAGGTGTGCCTGACGGTCGCCGACAACGGCAGCTGGTCGGAGTCGAAGGACGGCACCGGCCTGTCCATCGTTCGTGCGCTCGTGCGAGACGAGCTGAAGGGGACGCTTTCCCTCACCGCTGAGGGCGGTCTGCGCGCCGAGGTCGCTTTCCTTCCTTGAGAATTCTGGTGGCAGAGGATGAGACGATTATTCGTCTCGACCTCAAGGAAACCCTGGAGCGGGCGGGCTTCGAGGTCTGCGGCGAAGCCCGCGACGGTGAGGAAGCCGTGGAGCTCGCGCGCGAGGAGAAACCCGATCTCGCGGTGCTCGACGTGAAGATGCCGCGGGTCGACGGCATCGAAGCGGCGCGGAGAATCCTCGCGGAGCGCCCCATCCCGATCGTGATGCTGACGGCCTACGGCCACGATGAGCTCGTGACCCGGGCGGTCGAGGCGGGTGTCTTCGCCTACCTCGTGAAGCCGTTTCGCGAGAGCGACCTCCTGCCGGCCATCCAGACCGCCAAGGCCCGCTATGCGGAGCTCGAGGCCCTGCGGGAAGAAGCCGAGTCTCTCGCCGAAGCTCTCGCGACGCGCAAGGTCGTCGAGCGGGCGAAGGGACTGCTCATGGAGCAGGAAGGCCTGTCCGAGCAGGATGCGTTCACGCGCCTCCAGCGCGTGAGCCAAACGTCCGGCCGGCCCATGAAGGTCGTGGCGGAGGCGCTGATCGCGACCTTCGGCGGCGAGGATGCCGCATGAGAACCCCGGCGAAGGTGCTCGATTTGCGTGACGAGAGCGTCGGCCTCGACGCGGTGGTCGTCGTCGACCACGAGCTGTTCCCCGTGGCCGCGGGAGGGACGAGGATGCTTCCCGACGTCGACGCGTCCGAGGTGGCGCGGCTCGCCCGCGCGATGACGTGGAAGTTCGCCTCCTGCCGAGTCCCTTATGCAGGCGCCAAGGCGGGCGTTCGCTTCGCCGGCGGCGATCGTGCGGCTGTGCTCTCGGCCTATAAGCGCGCACTCGAGCCCTACCGCGAGTCCTTCCTCACCGGCCCCGATATGGGCACCCAACCGGCCGACTTCGTCGAGGAGGGCGCAGCCGAGCTGCCCCTCTGGGCAAAGAACCACGAAGGCCTGGGTATGGACGACCTTGCCACAGGCCACGGCGTCAAGGGAGCCGCGGAAGCCGCGCTCGCGCATCTCGGCCGAAGATTCGAAGGGGCGACCGTGGCAATCGAAGGCTTCGGCAAGGTTGGTGCAGGAACGGCTCGAGCGTGCGCCCGCGGCGGTGCGAAGATCGTCGCCGTGAGCACGGTGAACGGGCTTCTGGCCGATCCGGCCGGGCTGGACGTCGAGCTGCTCCAGGCGCTGCGCGCGAGCCACGGTGACCGCCTCGTCGAGCACGGACCGACTCCCGCTCGCCCGCGGGAGGAGCTCTTCGACCTCGAGTGCGACGTGCTCGTCCCCGGCGCTCGTCCCGACTCGGTTACCCCGGACCTCGCGGAGAGTGGCCGGTGGGCCGTCGTCGCTCCCGGCGCCAATGTTCCCTACGCCGCCGGGGCGATCGAGATTCTGCACCGGCGGGGAATCGTGGCCGTGCCCGACTTCGTCTCCAACTCGGGCGGGGTGCACCTGTACGAGAGCGTGTCGCAGGACGCCGACCCCGCGGAGGCGCTTGCGATCATCGAGGAGCTTGTCCGCGTTGCGGTCGAGCGTCTTCTCCAGGCTGCGGGTGAGAGCGGCGTGACGCCGATGGACGCTGCCCTGGCCGACGCCCGGGCCTACCTGGGCGAGGCCACGTCCGCCTCGCCCGAGCTCCTGGATGAGCTGTTCCGGGCGTAGAAGAAGCGTGCGCAGGGCGATCGCTATATCGGCGGCCTTGGCCGCCTTCGTCGTGCCGTTTTCGCCGGCTCACGCGGCCGGCTCCCCGACTTGGAGCTCTCGTGTGGCGGCGGCACAGCGTTACGCCGAGGGCCGCGTGTGCCTCGTCGCCTTCGCCGTCGTCGATGAACGAGACCGGCTTCACCGGTACCGCGCTTGGGCCGTCGCTCCGTCGGCCAGCGTGCTCAAGGCGATGCTGCTCGTCGCCTACCTGCGCAAGGCCTCGGTTCGCAGCCGGGAGCTGACCCAGCGTGAGCGGGACCTTCTCGGACCGATGATCCGCCGCTCCGACAACGCGGCCGCCTCGACGGTCCTCGGCCTCGTCGGCTCGTCGGGCGTCAATCGCCTCGCGGAGGTCACCGGCATGACTCGCTTTCGGCTCGTGCTCCCCATCTGGGGCCACTCGGAGATCACCCCGCGTGACCAGGCGCGATTCTTCTACCGCATCGACTCGTACGTCCCGGCGCGGCACCGGAGGTACGCCATGCGGCTCCTCGCGACGATCGTTCCTAGTCAACGCTGGGGTGTGGCCGAGGTTGCGCCCGCAGGCTGGAACCTCTATTTCAAGGGCGGCTGGGGTTCCGGGACCGGGCTCGTCGACCACCAGGTCGCGCTGCTCACGCTCGGAAAGACACGTGTGTCGCTGGCGATCACCACGCGCTTCAACCCGACCCACGCCTACGGGAAAGAGACGTTGCGCGGTGTAGCGGCGCGGCTCCTGCGCGGCCTCTGGACGGCGTCATCTACGAGACCGCTCCCCCGCTAGGAAGGAACCTCGTCGACGAGCGCTTCCCAGCGCTCGAGTAGGGCGTGCAGCTCATCGCGCGCGCGCCGATGCGCGGCGATCCGGTCGACGTTCTCCCAGTCGTTTGCCAGCTCGCCTTCGAGTTGCGCGATCACCCGCTCCTGGGCCTCGATCTGCCCCTCCAGCTCCTGGAGGAGGTTCGGCTCGCCGGTCTTCGCTTTCGGGGCCGCCGCCTTCCTGGCCTTCCGAGGCGGCGGGGGCTCGTCGGCTTGCAGCCGCTCGGCTCGCGCCGCCTGGTAATCGGCCCAGCCCCCGTCGTAGGTGTGGACCGTCCCGTCCTCGATCGCGGCGGTCCGGTGGGCGACGGCGTCGAGCAGAGCGCGGTCGTGGGTGACCAGCAGGATCGTGCCGGGGAAGGCCTCGAGCGCCGCCTCGAGCGCTTCACGACTCGGGAGGTCGAGGTGGTTCGTCGGCTCGTCCAGGATGAGGAAGTTGGCTCCCGACGCAACGAGCACGGCGAGCCCGAGCCGCCGGCGCTCGCCGCCCGAGAGCGAGCGCACGGCCTTCTCGTGCGCCTCCCAACCGGAGAAGAGGAAACGACCGAGCAACGACTGCGCCTGGGGACGGTTGAGCTTGGTCATTCGCAGGACGCAGTCGAGCGCGGACCCGCGCTCGTCGAGCTCCGTGCCGTGCTGAGAGAAATAGCCGATCCCGACGCCGTGACCGACCCTGTAGCGGCCGGCGACGATTGCTTCGAGCAGTGTCGTCTTGCCGCTCCCGTTCGGCCCGACGAGCGCGACGTGCTCTCCACGCTCGAGGGCAAGCGAGACGTCGCGGAGGAGCACCCGGGCTTCGATCCCGACCTCCTCGCCCTGGAGCTCGAGCACGACGCGGCCGCTCCGCGGCGGGTCGATGAAGTCGAAGCCGAGCCGGCGGCTGCGGCGGGTGAGCAACGCGCTTTCGGAAGCGGCCTGCGAGCGCTCCTTCTCCAGCCGCCCGATCTGGCTCAGCTTCGCCTGCGCCTGCTTGGCCTTCGACTTCTTGTAGCGGAAGCGGGCCACGAAGCGCTCGAGCCGCTCGATGTCGTCGGAGATGCGCTCCGCCGTCTTCTGGGCGTGCAGCGCCCGCTGCGCTTTCTCTTGCCGCCACACGTGCCAGGCGCCTGGGAAGTAGGTCGCGCGGCCTGCTTCGAGCTCGAGCGTGGCATTCGTGACGGCCTCGAGGAACCAGCGGTCGTGCGCGACGAGGACGACGGCGGCGTCGAGGGAGGCGAGCTCGCGCTCCAGCCACTCGATGCTGGCGACGTCCAGGTGGTTCGTCGGCTCGTCGAGCAGCAGGAGGTCGGGGTCGCCGACAAGCGCACGGGCGAGAGAGCCCCGCGTCAGCTCGCCGCCCGAGAAGGAGTCGAGCGGGCGCGCGAGGTCCGCGTCTGCGAAGCCGAGTCCGCGGACGACGGCCTCCGCGCGGTCACGCCACGCGTAGCCGCCCGCATGCTCGAGCCGGCCCTGGGTGCGGGCGTAGGCGTCCAGGGTCGCCGGGTCATGGGCTCCCCGGGCCATCTCCTGTTCTAACCGGCCCAGCTCCTGCTCGGCCTCGACCAGGTCCGACGCGCCCGAGAGGACGTAGTCGCCGAGCGTCGAGCCGCGATCCCGGGGTGGACGCTGGTCGTGGAGGGCAACCCGAGTGCCCTTGCGAAACGCGAGCTCGCCCCCGTCGGGCCGCGTCTCGCCCGTGAGCATGCGGAGCAGCGTCGTCTTTCCAGCGCCGTTCGGTCCGGCGAGGGCGACGCGGTCTCGCCTCTCGACCTTGAAGGAGACACCCTCGAAGAGCGGCGAGCCGCTGAACTCCTTGCGGAGATCCGAAGCGATGAGGACGGCCATGAGCCCTCTAGCGGTGGGCTGCGGTCGCCGAGACGAGCTTCCGCGCGGCGGCTGCGATGTGCTCGGCGTCGATCCCTGCGGCGGCGATGAGCTCATCCGGCTTCCCCGAGCCGGGCATGTCCTTGACGGCGAGCAGGACGATGCTGGGCTTCTCGTCGTCTTCGGCGAACACCGAGAGCACGGCCTCGCCGAGGCCGCCTTCGGGCCAGTGATCCTCGACGGTTACGATCGCGCCCGTGGCCTCCGCGGCGGCCCGGAGGGTCTCGGTGTCGACGGGCTTCACCGAGTAGAGATCGATCACTCGGGCGGATACGCCCTCCTCGGCCAGCGCGTCCGCCGCCTTGAGGGCTTCGTGGAGCGTGATCCCGGCTCCCACGATCGTGACGTCGTCCCCGTCGCGGACGACCTTGCTGCCGCCGACGGGAAAGTCTTCGTCAGGTCCGTAGAGCACCGAGGTCGCCGCGCGCGTGGTGCGGAGGAAGACGATTCCTTCCAGATCGGCCATCTCAGCGACGAGCTTCGCCGTGGAATTGCCGTCGCTCGGATAGAGCACGGTGCTCCCATGGACGGCGCGGAACGCCGCGAGATCCTCGAGCGCCATCTGCGAGGGACCGTCCTCGCCGATGGAGACTCCTGCGTGCGAGCCGCACAGCCGGATGTTCGCCCTCGAGATCGCCGCCATGCGGATGAAGTCGTAAGCGCGGGTCCAGAAGGCGGCGAACGTGGAGGCGAAGGGCTTCCAGTCGCGAACCTGGATTCCGACCGCGGCGGCGGCCATCTGCTGCTCGGCGATGTACATCTCGAAGTACCGCTCCGGCTCGGCGGCGGCGAAGATCTCCGCGAAGGTCGAGTTGGACACCTCTCCGTCGAGCGCGACCACGAGGCCGTCGGCTTTGCCGACCGCGGCCAGTGCCTCGCCGTAGGCCTTCCGCGTCGCGACCTCGTCACCGACTTCGTAGGCCGGGAGCTCGAGTGGACTCGTCTCGAAGACATGCGGCCGAGCGTCAGCTTCCGGCTTCGCGACGTCCACCGTGATGTTGCGGATGCCGCCCAGCTCCGCGATCGCGTGCTCGGGGTCGTCCAGGGCCTTGCCATGCCAGCCGGGCTTGTTCTCCACCTCCGGCACGCCCTTCCCTTTGATCGTGCGGGCCACGATCACGGTCGGCTGATGCGTCGTGGCGGTTGCCTCCTCGTACGCGCGGTCGATCTCCGCGAGGTCGTGGCCGTCGATTTCGATCGCCTTCCACCCGAACGCACGCGCGCGGTTGGCGTAGGAGTCGAGATCCCAGCCGTGCATCGTCTCGCCTCGCTGGCCGAGGCGGTTCACGTCGATGATCGCCGTCAGGTTGTCGAGACTCATGAAGGCGGCGTGCTCGAACGCCTCCCACATCGAGCCCTCCGCCATTTCGCTGTCACCGCAGAGACACCAGATGCGATACGGAAGCCGGTCGAGCTTCTTCCCCGCGATCGCCACTCCGACCGAGATCGGCAGTCCCTGGCCGAGCGAGCCCGTTGCAACGTCCACCCACGGAAGGACCGGGGTCGGGTGACCCTCTAGTCGGCTCCCCAGCTTCCGGAAGGTGAGGAGCTCCTCGTCCGTAATGGCGCCTGCGGCCTTGTAGAGCGAGTAGAGCAGCGGCGAGGCATGCCCCTTCGAGAAGATGAGGTGGTCGTTCCCCGGGTTCTCAGGCGCGTCGAAGTCGTAGCGCAGGTATTTGGCCAGCAGGACAGCCATGAGATCGGCCGCCGACATCGAGGAGGTCGGATGGCCGGACTTCGTCACCGCCGCCGCGCGCACCGAGTCGACTCGGAGCTGCTGGGCGAGCTCGTGCCAGCGCTCGTGCTCGGTCATGAGGCCATCCTACCCGGGCGTCCCAGGTTCACAGCTACCCTAGGTTTGGGTAACCAAAGCGAAGGAAGGAACGCGACATGGGTGCATCGCGACTACACCGCCTCGCACAGCACGGCCAGAGCGTCTGGATCGATTTTCTCTCCCGAGACATGATCCGCAACGGCGAGCTCGAGCGCCGGATGCGCGACGACGCGGTGGTCGGAGTGACCTCGAACCCGACCATCTTCCAGAAGGCGATCTCCTCAGGCGCCGCCTACGACGAGCAGCTGCGCGAGGTGCTCGAGGAAGAGCGCGACCCGAAGGAAATCTTTCTCCGCCTGGCGATCAAAGACGTCGAGGACGCGCTGGACCTCCTGCGCCCGGTCTGGGACGAAGGCAGCGGCCAGGACGGTTACGTCTCGCTCGAGGTTGACCCGAACCTGGCGTCGGACACGGCAGGGACGATCGAGGAGGCGCAGCACCTGCACGAGACGATCGACCGCCCGAACCTCTTCGTGAAGATCCCGGCCACGAAGGCGGGCCTGCCGGCGATCGAAGAGATGATCGCCCGCGGCCGCTCGATCAACGTCACGCTCATCTTCTCCCTCGAGCGCTACGCGGAGGTGGCCGAGGCCTACATCCGCGGCCTCGAGCGGCTGGTCGAGGCCGGCGGCGCCCCGGGAGCGGTTGCATCGGTCGCGAGCTTCTTCGTCTCCCGCGTGGACACGGAGACCGACCGCCGCCTGGACGAGATCGGCGGTCACGACGAATTGAAGGGGAAGCTCGCCATAGCGAACGCAAAGCTCGCCTACCAGCGGTACGGGGAGATCTTCGCCGGAGGCCGGTGGGAGGCGCTGTCGTCCAGGGGTGCCACGACCCAGCGCTGCCTCTGGGCCTCGACCTCGACGAAGAATCCCGCCTATCGGGACGTGATGTACGTGGAGGAGCTGATCGGCCCCAAGACCGTCAACACCATGCCCGAGGAGACGATCGAGGCCTTCCAGGACCATGGGGAGGTCGCTCCGACCCTCGAGCAGGGCATCGATGAGGCTGAGCACGTATTCGAGCAGATCCGGCAGGCCGGCGTGGACTACGACGACGTCACCGACACGCTCGAGCGGGAGGGCGTCCAGAAGTTCGCCGACTCCTTCGCGGAGCTCCTCGAGGGGATCCGGGCGAAGTCGGGCGAGCTGGCCGCCGCGTAAGCTCCCCGCGTGGCGTCCGTGGACACCGCGGAGCTGGTCGAGCGCATCTGGGGACGGGACGCCACCCTCTGGACCGGGCGGGACGAGAACCGCTGGCTCGGCTGGCTGGACGAGCCGCTGCGCATGCGGGAGCGCGCCCTCGAGCTGGAGGAGTTCGCGGCCGGGACCTCGGAGTTCGGCGACGTCGTCCTCCTCGGCATGGGCGGCTCGAGCCTCGCCCCAGAGGTGCTGCGGCGCACGTTCGGCCAGGAGCGCCTGCACGTCCTCGACACGACGCACCCTGCAGCCGTGCGCAGGCTGGCCGATGGCTTCGATCTGAAGCGCACCCTTTTCCTCGTCGCATCGAAGTCCGGGACGACGCTCGAGACCCGCTGCCACCTCGACTTCTTCTGGGACCGCGTGAAGCGCCCGGATGCTTTCGTCGCCATCACCGACCCCGGTTCAGAGCTCGAGAGCCTCGCGCGCCAGCGGGGGTTCCGGGCCGTCTTCGCGGGCGAGCCGACGATCGGCGGGCGCTACTCGGCGCTGTCCGTGTTCGGGCTCGTCCCGGCCGCCCTGCTCGACGTCGACCTCTCGCGCTTCCTCCTCCGGGTCGACGAGATGGTCGAGGCCTGCCGGTTGAGAGAGGGAAATCCGGGGCTCGAGCTCGGCGAGCAACTCGGTCACGGCTGGCGGGAGGGGAGAGACAAGGTGCTCATCAATCCCAACCCAGGGAGCTTCGGCCTCTGGGCGGAGCAGCTCATCGCAGAGTCGACGGGGAAGCAGGGGAAGGGGCTTGTGCCGGTGCCGGAGGGGACCGCCGGAGGCCCGGATGGCCAGAGCGCCGAGGTCCGTGTTGCGGATCCCTACGAGCTCGGCCAGGAGTTCTACCGCTGGGAGTTTGCGACCGCGGTCGCGGGATCGATCATCGGCATCAATCCGTTCGACCAGCCGAACGTGCAGGAGGCCAAGGATCGTACGAACGAGGTCCTTTCCGGACATGACCGGGGTCTGACCCCGGCCGTGTCCGGTTCGGTCGAGGAGCTGCTCGGGGAGGCGGTGCCGCCGGAGTACATTTGCATTCAGGCGTTCATCGACCCCGCGCGGGAAGGTGAGCTCGATCCGCTGATCGCACGGGCTCGCGAGACCGGCTGCGTGGTCACCCACGGCCTCGGCCCGCGCTACCTGCACTCGACCGGCCAGCTGCACAAGGGCGGCCCGCCGACCGGTCGCTTCGTCCAGGTCGTCGACGACCCGGGCGAGGAGCTCGCCATTCCGAAGCGCGACTTCGGCTTCTCGCGGCTCATCCAAGCCCAGGCTGCAGGAGACTTCGCGGCTCTGAAAGAGCGGGGGAGGCCTATCGTTCGCATCCGACTGGAGGACATCTAGCTATGAAGCTCGGCATGGTCGGCCTAGGCCGTATGGGCGGGAACATGACAAAGCGCCTCGAGCGCGACGGGCACGAGGTAGCCACCTACGCGCGAAGCGGAGGCACCGCCGCGTCGCTCGAGGAGCTCGTGGGCCAGTTGGAGCCCAGACGCGCCGTCTGGCTGATGATCCCGGCCGGCGATCCTACCGAGCAGGCCGTGAAGACGCTCACCGGCCTCCTCGAGCCGGGAGACGTCATCGTCGACGGAGGTAATTCGAACTTCCGGGACTCTCAGCGCCGCGCCGCTCTCGCCCGCGAGCACAGGATCGGCTATGTCGACGCCGGGGTCTCGGGGGGCATCTGGGGCCTCGAGAACGGCTACTGCCTGATGGTCGGCGGCGAGCGGGACGACATCGAGCAGCTGGAGCCCGCCTTCCGCACGCTCGCCCCTGAAGACGGGTACGCGCACGTCGGCCCTTCGGGCGCCGGGCACTTCGTGAAGATGGTGCACAACGGGATCGAGTACGCCCTCATGCAGGCGTACGCGGAGGGGTTCGAGATTCTGAAGGCGTCCGAGTTCGAGCTCGACCTGCATGAGATCGCCGGAATCTGGCGCTACGGGTCGGTCGTTCGCAGCTGGCTGCTCGAGCTCTTGTACAGCGCGTTCGAGCAAGAGGGCAACGAGCTCGAGGGTATCGCGGGCTACGTCGAGGACTCGGGCGAAGGCCGTTGGACGATCTTCGAGGCGATCAACGAGAGCGTCCCCGCGCCGGTCATCGCTTCGTCGCTCTTCGCCCGTTTCGCCTCCCGCCAGGACGAGTCCTTCGGCGCCAAGATCAACGCCGCCCTGCGGAAGCAGTTCGGCGGCCACGCCGTCAAGACCGAGTGAGATGACTCAGGCACCGGCGGTCACTCAGGAAAACCCGCTTCTCGAGGGGCTGCGCAAGCGCCGCACGGCCGAGCCGTGCGCCCTGACTATCTTCGGCGCCTCCGGCGATCTCACACAGCGCAAGCTCATCCCGGCGCTGTACTCGCTGGCCTTCAGGAATCTTCTCCCTCCGAACTTCGGCGTCGTCGGCGTTGCCCGCACGCCCATGACCGACGACGAGTTCCGGGAGAAAATGCAGCAGGCAGTGATCGACCACGCGCGCGACGAGTTCCGGCCGGAGGTCTGGGACGAGCTCGCCGAGGGATTCCGCTACGTGGCGACCGACTTTGGCCAAGAGGGCGGGGAGCAGCATGTCATCGACTGCCTGCACGCGCTCGACCGGGAGCGCGGCACGGCTGGTAACCGCGTCTACTACCTCGCTGTGCCGCCGTCGGCGATCGAGGCGATCGTCGTCGCGATGGGAAAGCACCGTACCTCCGAGGGCTGGACGCGTCTGATCGTGGAGAAACCCTTCGGGCACGATCTGGAGAGCGCCCGGCACCTGAACGAGGTCATCCGCACCTACTTCGACGAGAGCGAGATCTTCCGGATCGACCACTACCTGGGTAAGGAGACGGTCCAGAACATGCTCGTCCTGCGGTTCGCGAACGGGATCTTCGAGCCGATCTGGAACCGCCAGTTCGTCGACCACGTCCAGATCACCGTCGGGGAGTCGCTCGGGATCGAAGGCCGAGCCGAGTTCTACGAGCAGGCCGGCGCCGTCCGCGACATCGTCCAGAACCACCTCCTCCAGCTCGTCGCCCTGACGGCGATGGAGCCTCCGATCGACTTCTCGGCCGACTCGGTCCGCAACGAGAAGGTCAAGGTGCTGAAGGCGATCCACACGCCGGGGCCAAAGCACGTCGTCCGTGGCCAGTACGGCCCCGGCTACATCGAAGGCGAGGAGGTGCCCGGCTATCGAGAGGAGCCGCGCGTCGCGCCCGATTCCCTGACCGAAACCTACGTCGCGGCGAAGCTCTTCGTGGACAACTGGCGCTGGGCCGACACGCCCTTCTACATCCGTACCGGCAAGCGGCTGCCGAAGCGGGAGACGACGATCGCGATCCAGTTCAAGCGTGCGCCGCACCCACCGTTCGAGATCGACTCGGAGGACAGCTTGCGCCCGAATGTCCTTCTCGTTCACATTCAGCCCGACGAGGGAGTTTCGCTCGCCGTGGGCGCCAAGGTGCCCGGCCAGGGCATGACGATCCGTACGGTGCACATGGACTTCCTCTACGGCGGTGCCTTCCGCACCGGCCTGCCCGAGGCGTACGAGCGCCTGATTCTCGACTGCCTGCTGGGCGATGCGACGCTCTTCACGCGGGCCGACGAAGTCGAGGAGCAGTGGGCGATCGTCGACGCGATGGTCGCCCCGTGGAAGCGCGATCGCCCCAACTTCCCGAACTACGCCGCAGGAACCTGGGGCCCAGCCGCCGCTGCGGAGCTCCTCGCCAGAGACGGACGCGAGTGGCGAGCGCACTGAGCACGATTCGCGAGATCGAGCGGGAGCTCGGACGGCTGCGCGACGAGGCGGGGGAGCCCGGCGCCCACCCCAAGCTTCGCACGAGTGTCATGACGCTCATGGCGTGGGTGCCAGAGCGCTGGGTCGACGCCGCGTCGGAGACGCTCTCAGGCCTCGCAGAACGTCACCCGTCCCGAACGATCCTTCTCTTCCCCCTCCCGCGCGAGAACCGCGACGCCCTCGAAGCGGAGGTGGATCTCCGCTGCTTCCTACGCGGCGGCGTGGAGCGAGAAGTGTGCTCGGAAGTCATCTCCATTCGGCTGTGGGGGCGTCGAGCTGCGGCGCCGGCCAGCGTGGTCGAGCCGCTCCTCGTCCCGGACCTGCCCGTCTTTCTGCGCTGGCGGGGCGAATGTGCCTGGGGCGCCACGGAGCTCGAGGAGCTCGTCGACGTCGCCCAGCGATTGGTCATCGACTCGTCCGAATGGTCCGACCCGGAAAGCGGCTACGAGCGGCTCGCCGAGTTGCTCGAGCGTGTCGTCGTGTCCGACATCGCCTGGGCTCGGACGGAGCGCTGGCGCGAGGCGATCGCATCGCTCTGGCCGGCCGTGGCTAACGCGTCCACGCTCCGCGTGGCGGGGCCGCAGGCCGAGGCGGCGCTGCTCACGCGCTGGCTCTCGGTGCGGCTTGGCCGAGCGGTAGAGCTCGACCACGAGCCTGCCGGGGAGATCGAGCTCGTCGCGGTGGACGGCAGCGAGGCCGTCCCGGCGCGCTACGAGCGCCTGTCGGCGAGCGACCTGCTTTCCGAACAGCTCGAGATCTTCGGTCGGGACCACGTCTACGAGGAGACGGTACGGAGCTTCTCTCCGGTCCTGAGCTAGCAACCCACGCATCCGCGTGGATCGCCGGCAAAGCAGGACACGGCCAGCCATTCCGGATCGCCCTGACGGGCGGGTCCACGGTGGGCTCGGTGTACGAACGGCTCGCCGAGAGCGAGCTCGACTGGCCGAACTGGCACGTCTGGTGGAGCGATGAGCGCGACGTGCCTGCGGACGACGACCGTTCCAACGAGAAGCTCGCGCGCGAGAAGCTCCTCTCCAGGGTTTTCGTGCCTGAGGAGCAGATTCATCCGCTGCGCTCCACCGAAGTCGAGCTGCCCGAGCGCTTCGACCTGATCCTGCTCGGGATCGGGCCGGACGGGCATACCGCTTCCCTCTTCCCCGGGAGGCCCGAGCTCGAGGCGACCGATCCGATCGTCTACGTTCCGGAGGCGGGCTGGGAACCGTACGTCCCCCGCTACTCGTTCTCCCTTCCGCTCCTGAACGCCGGCCCGACGGTCGCCTTCATCGTCGGCGGCGAGCAGAAGCGCGATGTCCTCGCCTGCGTCCTTGCCGGCGACGAGTCGCTGCCGGCCGCTCGCGTGCACGCCCCCGAGACTTACGTGCTCGCTGACAGGGCGGCCTCGAGCGCCAGCCCCACGTCCAGCACGTAATCGTCCTCGTTCCACCGCGCGGCGAGCGTGACCGAAGCAGGCAGGCCGTCTTCAGCCGGTCCACACGGAAGGGCCAGGGCCGGCCAGCCGACCGCGTTGAAGGGATACGTGAGGCGAATGAGTCGCTCGCGCAGGTCGAGGTCGTCCATCCTCCGTGGAGCGACGCACTCGAGTGTCGGGGAGAGGACGAGGTCGACTTCGGCGGCAGCCTCGGTGAAGTCGGAGATATAGCGGTCGCGCGAAGCGAGCGCTCGCTCGTACTTGTCGTCGGTGACGGCGAGACAGCGTTCGATCTTCGTTCGAACGTTGTCGCCGTATAGCTCGGCGTTCTCAGCGAAGAGCTCGCGATGCACGTCGGCGGCTTCGCGTGCGAAGACGGGATAGGTCTCCTCCTGCAGCAGCGGTAGGTCTATCGGTCGCCGTCTCGGGAATAGCTCCGCGGCGAACTCGACCTGCCTGCGAACGAGCGGATCGGCCTGTTCGAGCCAGGCGACCCCGACAGTCAGCTCTCCGAGGTCGACCTCGCGGGACGGAAGCTGCGGGTCGAGCGCCTTCATCATCGCCACGCAGCCGGCCACGTCACGAGTCATAGGCCCGGCCGTGTCGTAGCTCGGCGCGAGCGGGAAGCAGCCTTCCAGCGAGACCACTCCGTGGGTTGGCTTGAAGCCGACGATTCCGCAGCAGGCCGCCGGGACGCGGATCGAGCCGGCCGAGTCGGTCCCGAGAGCGGCTTCGCAGAGCTTCGCGGCGACGGCGGCCGCGGACCCTCCGCTCGAGCCGCCGGGGATTCGGCCGCGATCGAGCGGGTTGAGAACTGCGCCGTAGTGCGGATTGTCCGAAGTGATCCCGTAGGCGAACTCGTGGAGGTTCGTCTTCCCCACGACGGCGTACCCCGCCCGCTCGAGCCGCGTGACCGCGGGGGCGGTCTTCGCGGGCACGTGGTCGCGAAAGATTGCGGACCCGTAGGTCGTTGTCAGCCCCGCCGTGTCGAATAGGTCCTTGACGCCGAGGCCGATTCCCTCGCCGGCCGCGTCGGACCGGGCCAGGAAGGCGTTGAGATCGTCTCTAGGAGCTGACGACGTTGTAGATCTCGGCGATGAGGATCGAGCCGGCGAAGAGCACGAGCGAAAGGGCGAGCAGGGCGAGGCCGAGACGGACGTTCTTGCGGGCGGTCTCGGGATCCATCAGAGGACGAGCGGGTCGACGGCCATGGCGACGAAGAGCAGGGCGAGGTAGACGAGCGAGAAGCTGAACAGGCGGCGTGCGCGGGCGGGGGTCGTTTCGCGGCGAAGCGACAGCGCCAGGATCAGGAAGGCGGCGCCCAGCCCGATAGCAGCGCCGAGGTAGAGCCAGCCGACCGTCTTCCAGATCACCGGGAGCATCGAGATGGCAATCAGCACGACGGTGTAGCGCACGATTGAGCGCGCCGTCTCGGCCTCGCCCTTCACGACCGGGAGCATCGGGATGCGGGCCGCCTCGTAGTCTCGCCGGATCAGCAGGGCGAGCGCCCAGAAATGCGGCGGCGTCCAGTAGAAGACGATGAGGAAGAGAAAGAGCGCCGGCAAGGTGAGATTGCCCGTCGCAGCGGCCCACCCGACGAGCGGCGGCACAGCGCCGGCGGCCCCGCCGATGACGATGTTCTGCGGGGTCGAGCGCTTGAGGTAACGCGTGTAGACGACCACGTAGAAGAGGTTTCCGGCGACCGCGAGCAGCGCCGCGAGGACATTGACGAAGCTCGCCAGTACGACGAAGGAGAGCGCGGAAAGCGCGACGCCGAATTCGAGCGCCCGCTCCGGCGTGACGCGTCCCGCGGCGACGGGCCGGCGGTCGGTGCGTCGCATGTGGACGTCGATGTCGCGGTCGAGCACGTGGTTCAGGGCGCTCGCGCCGCCGCAGGCGAGGGCGAGCCCGCCGAGCGTGGCGGCGAGAAGGCCTGCTGATGGCACTCCGCCCGCCCCGACGAACATCCCCCCCGCCGCCGTGAGGAGCAGAAGCACCATGATGCGCGGCTTCGTGAGCGTGACGTAGTCCCGCCAGTGCGAATGCGGCACACGCGCTCCCCCCCGGAGGGCGACCACCGCCGCAACCGACGCCGCGGCGAGCGCGCAGGCGCCGAGCGCGAGATGGAGCGAGCTGGGCGCTCCGGCGTGCGCGGCCAGCCCAGCTCCCGAGAAGAGGGCAAAAGCGGCGCCCGCCGAGGCCGCGAGGCTCGGCTGCTCCCGGTGGGCCAGACGGGCGGTCACCACGACCCCGGCGAGGAGCGCGAGCGTGACGTGCGCCGCCACGTCGTGGGCGAGGGCCCACTCGCCTGTCGCGACGACGAGCGCGACGCCCGCCGTCGCGGCGAGCGCCGTGAGCCGGTACCAGGGTCCCGGCCTCACCGTTGCTGCTCCTTGAGGCGCAAACGCAGGTCGCGCAACGGGCGCGCGCTCGAGACGTAGGGCACGCGATCGAAGTTGTGGGGCGCGGGTGGAGAGGCGGCGTACCACTCGAGCGTGTCGGCCTTCCAGGGGTCGCCGCCGACGCGCGGGCCTCCGCGCCAGCTCCGGATCGCATTTACGAGGAAGATCAAGATGGCGAGGCCCATGATGAACGAGCCGACCGAAGAGACGAGGTTGTACCACTCGAACAGACCGCCCCGCTCGTAGGTGTAGACGCGGCGCGGCATGCCCATGAGCCCGAGCATGTGCTGGGGGAGGAAGGCCGCGTTGAAGCCCACGAAGAGCAGCCAGAAGTGCCACATGGCGAGACGCTCGCTGTACATCCGCCCGGTGATCTTGGGAAACCAGTAGTAGAGGCCGGCAAAGATCCCGAAGACCGTGCCGCCGAAGAGGACGTAATGGAGGTGGGCGACAACGTAGTACGTGTCCTGGGCCTGGTAGTCGATCGGGAAGGTAGCCAGCATGATTCCCGAGAGCCCGCCCATCGTGAAGAGCGCGATGAAGCCGAGCGCGAACAGGAGCGGCGCGTGGAAGATGAGATGGCCGCGCCAGAGCGTCGCGAGCCAGTTGAAGATCTTGATCGCAGTCGGGATCGCAACCGTGAACGAGGTGATCAGGAACCAGCCTTGGAGCCACGTGGGCAGCCCGACGGTGAACATGTGGTGGGCCCACACCAGCATGCTCGCGAAGGCGATCCCGATCGTCGAGAAGGCGACGGCCTTGTAGCCGAAGATCGGCTTGCGCGAAAAGACGGGTATCACTTCGGAGACGATCCCCATCGCGGGCAGCACCATGATGTAGACCTCCGGGTGGCCGAAGAACCAGAACATGTGCTGCCAGAGGAGCGAGCCCCCGTTTTCGGGAGCGAAGAACTCTTGGCCCGCCTGGCGGTCGAGGAGGAGGAGCGTCGCCGCGGCCGCGACCGTTGGCAGGGCCAGGACGAGCAGCACGGCGTAGGCCTCGACCGTCCAGACGAAGAGCGGAATGCGCATCCACGTCATCCCGGGGGCGCGCATGTTGTGGATCGTGACGATGAAGTTGATCGCTCCCGCGAGCGACGCGAGCGAGGTCAGGTGGATCCCGAGAATCCAGAGGTCCTGACCGTGTCCGGGCGAGAACCCCTCGCTCGAGAGCGGGGTGTAGGCGGTCCAGCCCGAGCGCGCCGCGCCGCCTGCCGCGAAGAAGCTGCCGAGCAGGACGAGGCCTCCGAGCAGGAAGAGCCAGTACGTCGCTGCGTTCAGGCGCGGGAACGCCATGTCGCGCGCGCCGAGCATCAGGGGGACGAGGAAATTGGCGAAGCCCGCGAGCATCGGGACGATGAAGAGGAAGATCATGGTCGTCCCGTGGATCGTGAAGAGCTCGTTGTAGCTGTCCCGGGTGAGGAAGTGGTTGTCCGCCTGCGAGAGCTGGGCGCGCATGAGCAGGGCCATCACGCCCGCGGCCAGGAAGAAGCCGAACGCGGTGACGAGATAGAGGACACCGATCCGCTTGTGGTCGACCGTCGTCACCCAGCTGACGACGCGGCCTTCCTTCCAGGTGGGAGTGAGGGCCTCGGTCCTAACCGCCACTCGCCGCTCCCGCTTCCTGCAGCTTCGGCGTCGCCTTGATGTAGGCGATGAGGGCGTCGTACTGCTTTCCAGCCCAGCCCAGCCCGACGGCAGGCATGTAGCTCTCGAACTGATCCGTGTTCTGGCCCGTGCTGAGGAGCCGGATGAGTCCCTGACGGTTCGTCAGCGTCCCGTTCCCCGCGATGGCCGGGCCGATGTCTCCCTCCCCTTCGAACCCGTGGCACTTGGCGCAGACGGCCTCCCATTCCTGCCGCCCGAGGTCTGTCTCGGAGATCCGGGCCTGCTCCTGGAGCCAGGCGTTGAAGGCGGCCTCTTCGACGACCTTTACGCGCGTGTACATGACCGCGTGCTGGATCCCGCAGAACTCGGCGCACTGGCCCTCCCACGTGCCGGTCCGCTTCGGCTTGAAGCGAAGGACGTTGGTTCGTCCCGCGATCGCGTCCAGCTTCCCCGTGAGCGCGGGCACCCACCAACTGTGGTTGACGTCGTGGGTGATGAGCTCGAGCGCGACCGTGCGGCCGACGGGCACCCGCAGCTCGTCGAATGAGATCGCCCCGTTCGGATACACGTACTGCCAGTAGAACTGGTGCGCCTCGACGCGGATCCGCACTTCGTCGCTCCCCTTGGCCTCGACGGAGGGGATCCGCGTGAAGGTGAAGACCGCGATGGCGACCAGGATCAGCGAGGGGATGATCGTCCAGATGACCTCGATCCGTGTGTTGCCGTGGATCTGTGGGCCCTCGGCGTCCTCCGGCGTCCCGCGCCGGCGGCGGAAGCGGATCACGAAGAGGATGAGCGCGGACTCGACCACGACGAACACGACGGCGCAGACGCCGATGACCGTCCAGTAGAGGTCGCTGATCGCCTCGCCGCTGTCGGTCTCCGGGTCCGGAGGCCCGAGGCCACCTGGTGCCGCGGCCGCCGCACCCGCGCAGAGGAGCGCGAAAAAGAGAGCAAGCGAAAACGCGGCGAGCGGTCCCCTACGCAAGGCGGTGCGATTCTAAATGTCCCCCGATCGGGGGACTCACAGTTCCCCCCTTTTGTGGTTCAGTTGGAATCACGGGCGTACCCCGTTCGAGGGGTCTCCGAGAATCCTGGGAAAGGGTTTCGCGCGCCTAGGGGAGGCGGCTGTTGGGGGAACCGACGAGGTTCCCCCAACCCCTTTAATGTGGTGGGCCGTGAGCGAGAACTGGCGCGTGCAGCTCCCCGCCGCGGTGCAAGAGCCCTTCGACGTGTACGTGAACGGCGTGGCCCAGCGCCGCGGCGCCGACTACGAGTTGCGCGGGCGCGAGCTCGTCTTCTCGAAGGCCCTGGCGAAAGAAGGGCGCCTAGGCCCGTTGCGGTGGCTCTCGATCTTCCTGGGAGTTGCGGGCACGTACCGCAAGAACGACAGCGTCGATGTCGTCTACCAGGCCGGCGGGCAGCGAACCGTCGCGGCGGCCCTCCCCATCACGCCTCCTGATGGGACAGACCCCGACTCGCCGCAGTAGCCGGAGCGCAGGTTTCGCAGAGCTCGACGCCGCGGAAGCGCGCCAGCAGCCTGTAGATCTGACAGCCGACGCAGAACCCCGTTGTCGCCGACAGCAGCGCGAGGCCGGCTACGAGCAGGCCGAGCGTCCAGCCGAGCGCGTGGAAGCCCAGCGCGTGGATGAGCGCGGCCGAGCCGAGCACGGCGATGCCGATCACGTTGGCGAAACGGGGCGGACGAGCGTCCTCGATGAGGCCCTCGCCGAACCGAGGCTGAAGCGCCTCGAAATAGAACAGACAGGGGAGACACCAGCGCCGGCCGAGCGTCACCCCGACGGCGAGCTGCGCGTCCAGAATCGCCAGCAGCGGCCACCACCCGGTCACGAAGGCAGCCAGCGCCAGGAGTCCGATCACGGCCTGTGTGAACCGCGGCGCCCGGGCGTCGATGACCGTTAGGTCCCGATAGGGGTCGACCGAGCGTTGCTTCACTTTGTGAAGTCTAGCGTGCCACGAGGGTTTGCCGAAACGAGTCGAACCCTCGCCGAGCAACAATCCAGGCGAGCATAAATGACGTTCGAGGAACCGAACTCCAACCCGCTCCTTGCCGCTCTCGGAAGCGCCGACGCGCGCAAGCGGGAGAATGCTGCCAACGCGCTGATTGCCGCTCCCGACCCGCGCGCGGAAGACCCGCTCCTCGAGGCACTCCACGATCACGAGGCCGGGGTGCGCGGCATGGCGGCGCTCGCGATCGGCTCGCTCGGCTCCCGCCGGGCTGTGCCGCGTCTGCTCGAGCTGACGCAGGACGCAGATTGGTTCGTGCGCGTGTCCGCGCTGAACGGGTTGGGCTACATCGATGAGGCACTTCCGGCTGAGAACGCCTTGGTGGCAATCGGGGACGATGAGCCGCTCGTGCGTCAGGCGGCGGCGCTCAATATGGGCGGCTCTTCGGATCCGGCCGCTGTGGACGTGCTCGTGGAGGCGCTCCTGCACGACTCGGATTGGGCCGTCCGCGAGGCCGCCGCCGATGCCCTTGGTCAGATCGGAGATCCGAGGGCGGTCGAATCGCTCCGCCGCGCGGCGGCCCTCTGGCGGGTGGTTATCAGCTGGCGCGTCGTGCGAGCGGCGCGCCGGGCCCTTCACCGGATCGAGGCTGCCGGGAGCACCTAGTGGTTGTTGAGCTCGCGGGGAAGGACGAGCTCGAAGCGGGCTCCGTGCGGGGTGGCCTCCTCGTAGAGCAGGTCGCCCCCGTGGGCCTGCGCATACGACTTCGCGATGGCGAGCCCCAGCCCGGCTCCCTCGGTCCGTTCGCCACCCGAAGAGCCGCTCCGTGTGAACCGCTCGAACAGCTGGGGCACAAACTCCGCCGGCACGCCGTGGCCATGGTCCTCGACGCGCAGCCGGAAATGTCTGTCGCGCTGCTCAGCGGAGATCTCGATCGGCGCCGCGCCGTATCGAGTCGCATTCACGATCAGGTTCGAGACGATGCGGTCGAACGCGTTCGGATCCACGAGCGCCTCGAGGTCGACCGGAACGTTCACGGTCACTTCCTCGGCTCCCTCGGTCGCCACGAGCCCGAGGAGCTCCTGCACCCGGCTGAACACGTTCAGAGGTTGCGGGTCGATGCGGATCCCGTTCGCCTCCAGCCGGGAGAGGTCGAGTAGCTGGTCGACCAGGCGGCGCATCCTGTCCGTCTGCTCGTAGAGCGTCTGGCGAAGACGCCGGATCTGATCGTCCTCGAGCAGGTCACCACGGAGGTGGAGCGTCGAGGCGATGCCGTGGATGACCGAGGCCGGCGTTCGCAGCTCGTGCGAGGCGAGCGCGATGAAGTTGGTCTTGAGCTGGTCGGCCTCCTGAAGCGCCTTCCGCTCTCGCATGACCTGGGACTTTCGCTCGTAGGCGAGCAGGGCGAAGCCGCCGAGGGCTCGCAGAAGCTCGAACTCTTCCTGGGCGAAGAGCGGGGCGTACGGGCTCGTCCACGCGACGACCGCGCCCTGGCCCAGGTCGAAACGTTTGCCTTCGGCCCTCTCGGCTGCCTCTTGCGGATCGACGCCGTAGGCCCCGAGCACGCGATCGTCGGCGTCGAGAAGAGCGACTCCACGCGCGCCGACGATGGCGGCCATCCGCGGGAGCACGATCCGGGTGACGTCCTCCGGCTCGGCGGCCACGAGCAGCTCGTCGACGGAACGGCGCAGAAGCTCCTCCTCGGGCTCCCGCCAGAGCTTCCGTAGGGCCTTGGGGGGCGCGAAGCCGAAGAAGAAGAGGAACATGCTGGCGAGGGTCAGCAAGCCCTGCACCACCTCGAACGTGGGTGACGGGTCCGAGGCGGCCAACCCGGCGAGGATGAGCACGATGCTGAGCGCGATCGCCCCCACCGCGAGCAGTCGCATCCGGTGCCGCACCACCGTCGGCTGACCTTCTCCGGCCCGCCAGAGGCGAAGGGCGACGAAGAGCGAAAGCGCCGTCCACTGCACCAGCAGCGCGATGACGAAGATGGTGAAGGACGCCGACCGCGGCTCGCCTTGGTCGGGAACGTCCGGGAGGGCGAGGCTCCACACGACGAGCGCAGCGGTGGCGCCGGCGGCCGCCAGCTCGATCCAGCGAGCCGGGCGCCCGAACGAGGCGGCGAACCGGTAGAGCGAATAGGGGAAAAGGGCGATCAGGGCGACGAGCACCTTGGTGATCCAGAGCTGGGGATCGCCAGCGGCGTCGGCGATTTCCCCCGTCACGGCGACGATCGCGAGCAACCCGAAGGTCGCGAATGCCCAGAAGGCCGCCTCGCCTCGCTGCGCGCGCCACCTTTGTAGGCAGACAATCGCGAGCACGCCGAAGGCCGCGATGTTGACGTACTGCAGCGCGCTCGCCAGGGAGTTCATGGCCGTCAGCGCGCCGCGCAGCCTTGGGCCGGAGCTCGCCGCACCTCGGAAATGTAGCGCCTGCCCCGGATTCTTCTCCTGCGCCGGCAGTCCGCGAGCCTCCACGTGCGTCGGGGCGGCGAGAGTCGAAAGACGCAGTCGCTATCCTCAAAGTAAGTGTCTGTCAAGCGGTTCGAGGACCTCAACTCAGGGTTCGTTCAGGAGCTCTTCGCGCAGTACCTGGCCTCCCCCGAGGCAGTGGACCCTGCGTGGCGTGCGCTCTTCGACCAAGCGCCCGAGGATCTCGTCGAGGCAAATCCTCTCGTCCAGCGCATCCGCGAGCTCTATCCGGGTGCCGCCGACGGAGGTAACGGAGCACCGGCCGCAGCCGAGGCGCCGCCCGTTCTGCTCGGGGCTGTCGCCGCCGCGATGGCGCTCGTGAAGGCACATCGCATGCACGGCCACCTCGCCGCGCGGCTCGATCCTCTCGGCAGCGAGCCCGTCGGAGATCCCGCGCTCGAGCCCGAGCGCCTGGAGCCGCGTCTCACCGAAGATCTGATGCGGCAGATCCCGGCCAAGGTCCTGAGGGTGCATGTGCCCGGGCAGACGCTCGCGGACGCTCTCCCTCATCTACGGGAGACCTACTGCGGGACGATGGCCTACGAGATCGAGCACATCTCGAACCACGAGGAACGCGTCTGGCTTCGCACGGCGATCGAGTCGGGTCGTTATCGCAAGCCGCTCTCCCCGGAGGAGAAGAAGGCCCTGCTCCGGCGCCTGACTGAAGTCGAGGGCATGGAGCGCTATCTGCGCCGCGCCTTTCTCGGCCAGAAGCAGTTCTCCATCGAAGGAGTCGACGTCATGGTCCCGATGCTCGACCAGGCGATCGAGCTCGGTTCGGCGGATGGAGCACGTGAGGTCGTGATCGGCATGGCCCACCGCGGCCGGCTGAACGTCCTCGCCCACATCGTCGGCCGTCCGTATGACGTGATCCTGCGGGAGTTCGAGGGCGAGCGCGTCCTCGACGCCGTCGGCCTCGACCCGGAAGGCGGCTCCGGCGACGTGAAGTACCACCTCGGCGCGCTCGGCGTTCGCAAGACCGAGAGCGGCGACACCCGCATCACGCTAGCTTCGAACCCCAGCCACCTCGAGTACGTCGACCCGGTGGTCGAAGGCGAGACTCGCGCCTGCCAGACCAACCACGAGACGCGAGAGTGGACGCACGATCCGCGCTCCGCGCTCGCCGTCCTGATCCACGGCGACGCGGCCTTCCCGGGGCAGGGCGTCGTCGCGGAGACGCTCAACCTCCAGTCGCTTCCCGGCTACTCGACCGGTGGGACCCTGCACATCATCGCCAACAACCAGATCGGCTTTACGACCGATCCGGACGAAGGGCGGTCCACCCGCTACTCGAGCGACCTCGCCAAGGGGTTCGACAACCCGATCGTCCACGTGAACGCCGACGACGCCGAAGCGGCGATCGCCTCCGTCCGCCTCGCCATGGCCTTTCGCGACCGCTTCCGCAAGGACGTGGTCGTCGATCTCGTGGGCTACCGCCGCTTCGGTCACAACGAAGGCGACGAGCCCGCGTACACGCAGCCGCTGATGTACAAGAAGATCGAGGAGCACCCGACGGTGCGCGAGCAGTACGCCGCTGCGCTCGTCCAGGCCGGCGTCGTCCAGCAGGCCGAGGTCGACGAGCTCGTGGAGAGCGTTCAGCAGGCGATCAAGAAGGCGCACGAGGTCCTCAAGCAGGCCATCGCAGCGGGCAGCGCCCGCCCGGAGGAAGAGAAGCGGCCCGGCCGCGGCAGCGATGCGCCGATCGAGACCGCCGCGCCCGAGGAGCTCCTAGTCGATCTCAACGACCGGCTGCTGCAGGTTCCCGAGGGCTTCACCATCCACCCAAAGCTCCAGAAGCAGCTCGAGCGTCGCAAGGAGACGATCGGCGAGGAGGGCGGCATGGACTGGGCCCAGGCAGAGGGCCTTGCCTTTGCGAGCCTGCTCGTCGAGGGCGTACCCGTCCGGCTCACCGGGCAGGACACCGAGCGCGGAACCTTCTCGCATCGCCACCTCGTCCTCCATGACTACGAGACGGGAGAGAAGTACGCGCCGATGGAGCACCTGCCGAGCGCGTCCGCTCCTTTCCAGGTCTACAACTCGCCTCTCTCGGAGATGGCTGCCCTCGGCTTCGAGTATGGCTACTCGGTCGCGTGCCCACGCGCCCTCGTCCTCTGGGAGGCGCAGTTCGGGGACTTCATCAACTCCGCCCAGGTGATCGTCGACCAGTTCATCGTCTCGGGGCTCTCGAAGTGGCAGCAGAGCTCCCGGCTCGCGTTGCTTCTTCCGCACGGGTACGAGGGCAATGGCCCCGAGCACTCGAGCGCGCGGCTCGAGCGCTTCATGCAGCTCGCCGCGCAGGAGAACATCCGGATCGTCAACTGCTCGACGGCGGCCCAGTACTTCCATGTCATCCGTCGTCAGGCGCTGCATCCCAAGCCGCGGCCGCTCATCCTCCTGACGCCCAAGGGCCTTCTGCGGCTGAAGGAGTCGAGCTCCCATCTGAACGACCTCGCGAAGGGGTCCTTCCGCCCGATCCTCGACGACCCGACGCTGGACGAGGAGGGGCGCCGCCGTGCGGGGCGCCTCGTGCTCTGCTCGGGCAAGGTGTACTACGACATCGTCGGCCACGAAGCGCGCAAGCGGGCCGAGGGCGTCTCTGTCGCCCGGCTCGAGCAGCTCTATCCGTTTCCCGTCGCCGCGTACGACGAGCTGCTTTCCCGCTACCCGAACATCACCGAGCTCGTCTGGGCGCAGGAGGAACCTCAGAACATGGGCGCGTGGAGAGCGGTCCGGCACCGTCTCGAAGAGGGACTGCCGGCCGAGGTGGAGCTTCGCTACGTCGGCCGCCCGTGGCGGGCGAGCCCCAGCGAGGGCTACCCGACCGCGCACCTGATCGAGCAGGACCGGATCGCGCGCGAGGCGCTCGGCGCCTACTAAACGGCCTCGGAGCGGGGGCCGACGCGCCCGGACGTTCGCACGAAACCTGTGAGCGGGCTCCAGCCGGCGGCCTGGGAGGCTCCCTCCCGACGAGGATCGAAGGCGTCCTGGAGACCATCGGCGATGAAGTTGACGGCCACGGCGAGGAGAGCAATGGCCGCGCTGGGGAGGATGAGGAAGTAAGGGTTGTTACGACTCAGTCCGTCCTGGGCGATGTTCCCCCAAGTCGCCGCGGGTGCGTTGATCCCGAGGCCCAGCACGGAGACGAACGCCTCGCCGAGGATGATGCCGGGAAGCTCGAGGAGGACCGCGACAAGCAAGACCCCAAACGTATTCGGCACGAGATGGCGCAGGAAGATGTGGTGGCGACGGGCCCCCAGGGCCCGCGCCGCACGCACGAAGTCGTTCTGTTTGAGCGCGAGTATCTGGCTGCGTACGAGTCGTGCCGTCGTCATCCAGCTGAAGAGCGAAAGGGCGAGGATGACGGTGAAGATGCTTCCATTTGCACCGATGAGGACGAGGACGATGAGCACCCAGGGTAGGCGTGGGATGGCGAAGAGCCCGTCGACGATTCGCATCATCAGATCGTCGACCTTGCGCCCCGCCAGCCCCGAGACGGCTCCGTACAGGAGGCCGAGCACGAGGATGATCCCGGTGGCCATCAGTGCGATGAACATCGTCGTGCGCCCGCCGAGGGCCATCCGTTCGAGCAAGTCGCGACCGAAGAGGTCCGTGCCCAGCAGGTGCCTCGGGGTGGGCGTCTCCAGCTTCTGGCTGAAATCGACGGCATAAGGGTCGTAAGGGGAGAGCGGCGGCGCGGCAAGGCAGAACAAGATGAGGGCGCCAAGCCCGACAGCAGCCCACACAGCCGACCGGTTGCCGCGGTAACGGCCCCACGCGGCCCTCATGCGACCTGCTTTTCGACTAGTCGGCGGTCGAGCAGCACGGCGACGAAGTCCGCAATGAGATTGGCGAAGATCACAAGGACTGCGAGCGCGACGGTCAGTCCCATGACCATTGGGTAGTCCCGGTTCAAAGTCGCAGTGAGGTAGTACTGCGCTGCGCCCGGGATCCCGAACGCAGACTCGACGAAAAAAGCCCCCGTCACGAGGAGCGCCAATGTGGGAACTGCCGCGCTCAGGAACGGGACAAGGGAGTTGGGGACGACGTGACGCCAGACGATCCGGTCCGAATAGAGCCCCTTTGCGCGGGCCGTGCGAACATAGTCCTGCTCGAGAGTCTCGACCACGGCCGCGCGCATTAGCCGCGCGATGTACCCCGCCGGCGCGAGGCCGAGCGGGAGCGGGGGAACAATCCGAGCCTTCCAACTTTCCCAGCCGGGCGGAACGAGGTGCCACTTGTTCACGAGATGGGTGGCGGCGAGATCCGAGAAAAGGAAGACCGGGACGACGAGGATGATCGTCGCGATGACAGTCGCTACCCGGTCGACCCGTGTGTTCCGCGCCAGTGCGGCGACGAGGCCGAGGCCGACGCCGAGCGGGACGGCCCAGGCGGCGGCGAGCCCGGAGAGCGCGAGGGAGACGGGGAAGCGCTCCTTGATGACCTGATCGACGGTGACGTAGCGATTCGTGAGCGACGGGCCGAAGTCGAACGTGGAGACGTGCCTCACGTAGTTCCAGAACTCGACGAACCAGGGATCGTCGAGACCGTAGTAACGCTCGAAGCGGAGCTGAAGCGCGTACGGAACGCCCCCGAACTCGAGCCGGAAAGGGCTTCCGCCGATTCCGCGCATGAGAGCGAACGTGACCAGCATGACCACGAGGATGAGCGGGATCGTCCAGAGAAGTCTCCGGATGACGAAGGCGGTCACGCTGGCTTAGACACCGGCGGCGGATGAAGAGTTAGACCGGGCTCTCGACCGCCAACGCCAGGCGAGCCGCCTCGATGCGGAGCCGCTCGAGTCCGGCAAGCTGCTCCTCGGCGCGCCGGCGAAGCTCGTCGAAGTCGAATTCGCGCAGCCGCGGCTCCGTTCCGGCGATCTCCTGCAGGGCGACCCACAGCGCCCTCTTGCCGGTCACGCCGAGCGCCAGGCCTTCGAGCTCCACGAGCCGGCTGAGCGGCGAATAACCGGTCAGCTGTCCGTTCAGCTTCAGACGGCCCACCCGCTCAAGCGTGAGAGCCAGCGCCCGCTTGAGGCGTGACTCGGGCACCCCGAGCCCGGCCATCAGGCGCTCCAGCGTCGCCCGGTCTTCGAGGATCTGGCCGAGCAGCCACGCGAGGAATTCGCCGAACGACGATCCGCGGTTTTCCCGTAGCGCCCGCTTCGCGAGCTCCGTGCCGACGACCTCGCCGGCCAGGTGGTCGTTCAGGTAGATGGCCAGCCTGCGGTTCACAGTGTTCGCTTTGCCGCCTCCGTGCTGAGTGAAACGTCGGGCTGGATGCCCCGCGCGGGTGTCGAGCCGTCCGCGCCACCGCCGATGCTGCACGTATGTCCGTTCCGGCAAGAACTCATCCGGAACCCTCCGTCCGCGAAATCGAAGACCTCTGGATTCCACTCTCCGACGGAACCCGGCTCTCTGCTCATCTCTGGCTGCCACCCCGGGCGGAGCTCGAGCCTGTTCCCGCCGTCGTCGAGGTCTCCCCGTACAGGCACGAGGACAACACGCGGCGGCGCGACTCGGTTCGCCATCCCTACTTCGCAGAGCATGGCTTTGCCTCGCTTCGGATCGACGTTCGCGGGAGCGGATCCTCCGACGGCGTCTTGCAGGACGAGTACACCGAGCGCGAGCAGCTCGACGTCTGCGAGGCCCTCGCGTGGGTGGCGGCGCAGCCCTGGAGCACCGGCTCGGTCGGAATGATCGGTCTGTCGTGGGGAGGCTTCGCCGCGCTCCAGGCCGCGGCGCGCCGGCCACCCGAGCTCAAGGCGATCGTGGTCGTCTGCGCCAGCGCTGACCGCTACGGCGCGGACGTCAAGTACCGAGGCGGCTCGGTCCTCGGCTGCGAGCTCCTGCCTTGGTCTTCCACCATGCTCGCGATGAGCGTGCGCCCGCCCGACCCCCGGCTCCTGGGGAAGCGCTGGCGCCAACTCTGGCTGGAACGGCTCGAACTGGCTGTGCCGTTCGCCGAGACGTGGCTGGCCCACCAGCGCCGTGACGACTACTGGCGCTCGGGCTCGCCTTGCGAGGACTACGGCTCGATCGCCTGCCCCGTCTATGTCGTCGGCGGCTGGGCCGATCCGTACCGCCAGGCCGTTCTCGATCTCCTCGAGAGCCTCGATTGCCCGCGCAAGGGCCTGATCGGCCCGTGGTCGCACCAGTATCCGGAGGAGGGGACGCCCGGCCCGGCGATCGACTTCCGGGGCGAGTGCGTGCGCTGGTGGGATCAGTGGCTGAAGGGCGAGGAGACGGGGATCATGGACGAGCCCCGGCTCCGCGTCTGGATGCAAGAAGGCGTGCCTCCGAGGAAGGACCACCGTCCGCGGCGGGGCCGCTGGGTGGAGGAAGAGACCTGGCCCGCCCGGCGCATCGTCTCCCACCGGTATGCCCTGGGTGAGGGAACGCTCCGGACCGAAAAGACGCCGAGGCGCCCTCTGGCGATCCGCGGCGCCCAGGTGGTGGGCTCGGCGGCGGGGACCTGGTGCCCCTGGGGAGTGGCGGAGCTTCCTCGAGACCAGCGGCGCGAGGACAACCTCTCGCTCACCTTCACCTCGGAGCCGCTCGAAGAGCGGATCGAGATTCTCGGCTCGCCGGCGGTGACCATCGAGCTGTCCGCCGACCGGCCGCTCGCCCTCGTCGCCGTGCGGCTCTGCGACGTGTCTGCTTCAGGCGCGTCGACGCTCGTCGCCCGCGGCCTCCTCAATCTGGCCCACCGGGACGGCAGCAGCGAGCCGGCCCCACTCGAGCCGGGCCGGCGCTACACCGTGCGGGTGCCGCTCGACGCCGCCGCCTACGCCTTCCGGCCGGGCCATCGGCTGCGCCTCGCCGTCAGCCCGACCTACTGGCCCTGGGCCTGGCCGTCGCCGGACCCGGTCACCCTGACCGTCCACACAGGAGGACCGACTCGGCTCGAGCTGCCCGTGCGCCCGCCTCGCGACGAGGACGGCCACGCTGCGACCTTCGCGCGTGCGCCGGAGACAAACGGCGCGAACGGAGCGTCGAGCCGGACGGTCTCCCACGACGCTCGGACGGGCCGCAGGACGCTCGTCCTCGACCGGATTCGCGGCCGGCGCCACGCCCGTGAAGACGACCTGGAGGTCGAGGGCTCGCAGAAAGACGTCTTCACGATCGTCGAGGGCGACCCCCTGTCTGCCGCCGTCGCCTGCGAGCGGTCGATGCAGATGCATCGGGACGGCTGGTCGGCTCGAGTGGAGACGCACAGCACCATGACTGCCGACGTCGAAGTCTTCCGCATCGTCACCCTCGTCGAGGCGTACGAGAACGGCGAGCGGATCTACTCGCGCGAGCGGTCCTTCGAGGTTCCGCGCGACCTCGTCTAGCTCCCGCCGAAAGTTCGAACGGCTTGCGCCGCGAACTTTCGGCGGATGACCTCTCTGAGGTGCGGCAGGACGGGGCCCCGACCCGCGGCCCTCGACGAGCCTCTGGCCGTTGGCTCCCTAGCCAGTCGGCAGCGAGTCGCTAGCCGGACTGCCCGTCACGCGCGAAAGCGCCCGAGCGAAGGCTGCGCCGACGTCGACCTCGCCGATTGCCTCACCCGGAGATAGCCGTCACGCAGGGCGGCTTCTATGACGCTGTTTCTCGCGGCCTCTTCGAGGAGGCAGCTGGCTACGCCGGCCGCGACGGCGTATGCGACCTGCTCGATGAGGGCCCGCTCGGCCGGGGCGACGGTCGTCAAAAGCCCGCGTGCTTTCAACAGACGCTCCGTTGCGACTTCCCTGGCTTGGCGGCGGAAGGCCTCGGAATCGGTCACCCTCCCTGGACCCCCTCCGCAAGCGTCCCCCTCGGCTGCACGGACGGCGCAGGCGCCTTGCGTGGAGCGCCGGTGAGTTTGAACCCTGCGAACATCGCCGCGATTCCGAGAAGTTCGCCGGCGTAGACGAAGGAGTAATCGCCCGCGCGCGAGAGACCGGTCGCGAGCGCGACCACGATTGCTCCGCTTGCGATCCAGACATTCGCGCGCACGCGCTGCCGACGCACGATCGAGTAGAGCGAGCCCCCCAAGAGAAAGGCTGTGCCGAATGTGTTGAGGCTGATCGCCCAGAGCGCCGCGTGGCCGGCGAGCGCCCCATTTCCAGGCGGACGGCCGCTTGGCGTCGTCGCGAGCATCTCCGCGTCGACCGGGGCCAGCGCGACGGTCACGACCGCCGCGAGTGTTGCCACCGCCAGCGCCCCCACGAGCGCATCTCGGACCCGACGGTCCAGGAGAAGCCACGCGGAGCCGGCACCGAGATAGGCCACGGTCAGGACCCCTCCGGCCGCGTAATAGGTTCGGAAGAGGCCTGGCGTCCAGCCTGTCCGCTGCGCGACGGCCTCGCAGAGCGCTGCAGTGGCGAAGAGCGCGAACCCCGATCCCCACAGGGCTTTCTGGCCCGCCGGGCGACGCAGGAAGCTCGCAACGAGCAGACCGGAGAAAAGGAGCGCGACGAGCGCCGCGGCCAGTGGCAGCAACGTATCGGCGATCGCCGGCACCGACCCGTCCGGGCGCAAGCTGATCGGCGTGACCGGTGCCCCAGGCGGGACGACGGTCAGGTAGGCGAAGTCGCGTCCGCCGAACATGCCCTGATGAGTCCCGACGAGCAGGTAGCGGCCCGCCCGCAAGGCGCGGCTGGGCGCGAGGGTGAGCGCTCGCGGCGACTGCGTGCGAACGGACAGCGGCACGCGGTCGCCTCGGGCGAGGTCGAACAACTGGTAGGCGTCGGGTGAGTCGACGGCCGCAGCGCGAAGGACAAACGATCGCACGCTCGTCGAGTGGATCCGGAGCGCGTCAGGCGGGAACGGCTCTTGCGGATCGCGCCAGGAGAACAGCTTCACCGTGCCTTCTCCGGTGCGGAGGAACTGGCCGGTGACCTCCGAGGTAAATCCCGTCTGGTACGCGTACCGCGTCGAGCCGGTACCGACCCCGGTGAGCGCAGGAAGGAACGGAAGGGATACGAGAACGAGCGCGATCGCGCCGAGCGCCACACTGATCAGCGTGCGGTGGCCGCCCCCGCGACGGCGGCGGGCCCGCGGCGGTCGCCCTTCAAGCCTGATCCGGCGGCGCCGGTGAGCGCGGTAGAGCGCGGCGGCAGACAGGCAGGCGCTCGCCGGCAGCCAGATGAGCTCCACCCGCCAGCCCACACTTCGCAGCGGCCCGTCCGCGTACGGCGAGAAAGCAAGCGGCAGCACCGCCCACGCGAACGCGGGGCCGGCCAGGAGAAGGAAGGAAGCGGTAACCGGAAAGCCGGCGAAGAGCCAGCCGACGCCCGGGAAGCCGAGCAGACCGAGCGGCAGCTCGTAGCCGGCAAGGGCGGCCGGCTTGCGCCGCTCGACGCGCTTTGGGATTCGCCCGCGGTAGACGTTTGGCGCGCGGGCGAGCGCGAGACGCCCCGCCCGCCGGTAGTGCGGAGTCATCCGCCAGGCCGCAAGCCCGTACCCCCCGAAGCCGAGAGCGACGGCGAGGGCCGCCGGGACGAGCACGAGCGCCTGCCACGGCTCGAGGGCGGAAACCGCCGCCGCGAACGTGCGCCCGCCCGTGACGGCGTGCGCCTCGGCGGCCGCAAACGCGATCCCGGCGGCGTAGTAGACCGCCGTCCCAGCCGACACACCGGCCAGGACGAGCACCGTGGCGCGCCGTGGCACGGGGCGCCCGACGAGGGGCACCAGGAGCGCGAGGGCGAGTCCGGCGAGGATGACGAGCAACCCGCCGAGCATGTTCAGCTGCGCGTGGAGGTTGACGATGAGATCGCCCGCGTCGCCGCTCTCGTCGAGCCGCTCATTGACGGCCGGGAAGGCCTGCACCGGTCCCTGGAGCGTGCCGACCGCGAGCGCGGCGCACCCCGCGAGGGCAAAGGCTCGCCCGGGCCCGCGCGCCCGCCGGAACCCGCGGACGATGACCGCGAGTAGAAGCCAGAAGGCGGCGAACATGAGAACGCCCGCGCCCACCACGAGGTAGGGATGGAGGGCGGTGGCCTCCTCGGCCTGCTCAGGGGTTAAGCCCTGGTCGACGACGAGCCTGCCCTCGTGGAAGCCGAGGTAGAGCGCGACTCCGTAGAAGGCGAGTGAGCCGCCGAGAAGGGAGAAGAAGCACACGTTCGCGAGGCGGCGGGACGGCGGCGTCCCTCCGAGGAGCGGCGCCAGGTAGAAGAGGACGCCGGCGACGAGCATGGTCAGCCCCGTCACGAGGTTGACGTGCGCGTGGCTGATCGGGTCGATCCACTCCCCGGCGTGACCGGCCCGGTAGAGCCAGTCCGCCTGCGCGGGTTGGACCTGGATCACGCCTTGGACCGTCCCGACTGTCAGCCCAGCCGCGCCTGCGCCGATGAACTTCCAGAGGTGAGCGTGAGGCTTCGGCACGCGAACGAGCCGCCCCTGGAAGACGGTCAAGAAGACATTGGCCGCGAAGCACCAGTAGCCGATGCCCATGACGCCGGCGCCCATGCCGACCGGGACCTTGTAGAGCTTGCCCATGCTTTCCTTGGCCGCCTGGTAGTCCCAACCGTGCTGGACCAGGCGACCGATGGCGATCCCGTTGGCGACCAGCGCGACGTAGAAGACGAGCAGGCCGGCGGCGGTGAACCAGAAAGCGCCCTGCGCGAGGCTCTCGCTCGCGAGGGGACGTCCGACGATGCGCGGCAGGACGTACCAGCAGAGCCCCGTGGCGATCAGGGTCCCTCCGCCGACGATCATGACGTGGGTGTTCGAGAGGTCGCGGACGAGGTGTCCGGCCTCGCCCGCTCCCGCGAGCCACGTAGCCGCCCACGGCAGGTTCTTGACGGCCATATGCACGCCGCCGAGCACGAGGAAGCCCGCACCGGCAAGGAAGTACTTGGCGAGCTTGCCGTCGTGCGCTCCGAGCTCCTCCTCGGGATACGGCTCGGTGCGGAGCGGCGGCGCCTTGCCGGGCAAGATGCGCCACAACGCCGCGATCAACACGGTAAAGAAGGCGAGGTAGGAAAGGAACTGAAGCGACGAGAGGTGCTTCAGGTACATACGGACGGGCCTAGCGGAGGCCCGGCTCCAGGAAGTAGACGAGGAGCGTCCACGCGAGCGTGCCGACAACCATGAGCGCGAGGATGACCCAGGCGCGAACGACGGCGCGGCGCGACCAACGGACGTCCTCGCCGACGTCCCGGTAGCCGAACAGGGGTCGTGCGGGGCGGCGGTCTGCCATCAGAACACCTTCTCCATCAGAAGAGTCCGCTCCGACTCGAGATTCTCGCCGACGTCGGCCAGGAGCCGCTCGAACGTGTAGCCGCGCTCGAGGAAGGCCTCGACCTGGTCGGGCGTATCCCACGTCGTGTAGCAGTGGATGAGTACGTCCCCCGCGGGGTCGGCGCGCACGAAGACGTCGAAGCGCTGACAGCCCGGGTACTCCTGCACGTGGCCCTTGAGCGCCTGGAGCGAGGCATAGAGGGCGGGCCAGCCCTCCGCCGGGACGAGCGCCTCGGTCAGGGTCGAGTAGGCGACGAATGGAGGTGCGACGGCCATCAGTACTTCTGCCCCCAGACGAGGTGGCCGACGACGATCGCCACCGCGAAGCCGACGAGCACGGCCGTCAGAAGCAGGAAGAAGGCGGTCGCCGGGCCGGCGGCCTCGGTCGTCCAGCCGCCGAAGCTGTCGAGCGGGTAGATCCCGGTCCGCTGCCGCGTCGTCCGGTACTGCCTGACCCAGAAGAGGACGCCGAACGTCAGCACCGCGACGAAGCCCCAGAGCCAGGCGATCGAGAGCCAGTCCACGTGCCACGTCGCGATGCTGCCGTCCGTGGCGTGGTGGCCCTGGAGGTAGACGTAGATGTCCCGGACATCGTCCGGCGAGTCACCGCTGGGGATCGCCATCGTCCCATTCCTCCTCGTCACGGGCCCAGTCGGGCGTGTAGTAGTCCTCCTCGTCCACCAGGAGAGGCACGCGAGCGGCCTCGTCGAGGTTGTGGAAATGACCGGCCTTCCACGCGAGTACGAAGGCCACGAGCGCCGTGCCCGCGAGCACGAAGAACATGTCCAGCATCCAGTCCGCCATCACCCACTTGGACTCGTCGTTCTCGGGCGCGTCGTGCGCGAGCGCGACCGCCGGGAGCGCGAGCGCGGCAACGAGCGCGAGAACGAGGAAGGCGAGCCGGCGTCTCATTGCTGCCCCGGCACGGTCGGTGGGATGTCCTTCTGCGAGGCGGCCGGCAGCTTCTCGCCGCGAGCCGTCGCGTCGGCCCAGGCGCGGTCGAGCAGATCCTGGTAGATCGTGCGGATCCCGGCGGCGGCGTCATCGAGCGTGAGCGGTGTCTCGAGGCCGGTGACAGCGAGCTGGTCCCCCGGCGAAAGGCCCGGAAAGACGCGCATCGCTTCGATCATGAACGGATCGGTTGCCTTCGCCTTCGAGAAGGAGGCGTTGTTCTCGATCTGCTGTCGCGACTTCACCCACGCGAGCAGCTCGTCCGAGGGGCTCCAGGTGATGTAGTCCTCCGGCTCCGGGACGCGATTGGAATCGAGCGTGTGGTTCGGAATCGTCTTGAGGAAGAGGACGACGCGCCAGATGTCATCGACCGAGAGGCGCTCGCCGAAGTTCTCCATCGCCGACCCGGGCCAGCCGTGCAGGACGCGGTAGTAGAAGTCGCCGGGGCCCGTGTCGCCGCCGCAGCACTGGTCGTCGGCGTCGTCGAACGGGAGCGGCGGCGGGGAAAGGAACTTCGCCGAGGGCCCCTTGCCGTCGCCGTTGATCCCGTGGCAGCCGACGCAGCGCTCGAGGTAGATCTGCTTTCCGCGGCGGAGGTTCTCCTCCGTCACGGCCAGCGGGTTCCCTGCGAGCCAGTAGCTTCGGTCAATCTGGGCGAGGTTCGGCGCTTCCTCGAGCTGGTTCGGCGGCGGCTCGACCTCCTTCCCCTCGGGGATCTTGCCCTTCGCGCCCTTGAAGCCCGTCGGCGGCTCCGGCATCCCCTGCACGGTCAGGATCACGTGCTTCGCGTACAGCTGACCCGCGTAGCGGAGGAGGCCCGACTTGCCGCTTCGCCCCTGGAAGAAGGCGACGATCTGATCCGCCTGCTTGTCGGAAAAGAGCGACTTCATCGACGGCATGAGCGAGACGGGATCGATGAAGCGCGGGTCGTAGAGGTGCGCGCGGTGCCAGTCGTCGGGATGCCACCCGGCGTCCTGCGACAGGTCGGGACCGGTGCGCTCGGTGCCGAACAGGTTCGGCGACTGGTCGCTGCCGTAGAAGTCACCCGGCTCGGAGACCTTCGGGTAGAGGAAGTAGAGGGCGTAGCGCACGTCCTGGGGGCGCGAGTAGCCGGAGTGGCAGACGTAACAGCCGTTCGAGGCGAAGAGGTTCCGGCCCGCCTTCGCGTCGTCGGACATTGGCGCCCAGTCGCCCGAGGGCGGCGGGTCGAACGTGTGGATGGGCAGCCAGACGACGATGAAGACGACGCTGAAGAAGGCGATCAGGCCGCCGAGCCCGGCGACGAGCGGCGTCATCAGCATGCGCTCGCGGGGGTGCGGCGCCCAGCCGCGCGGCGCCCGCGGCTCGCCCTGCGCTTCGCGGTCGCGCTCGTCCACGCCCTACCTCCCCGCCACCGGCGGCGCGACCGCCTCCGCGAACGCGAGCGTCTCTCGCCGGCGCCGCTCGTGCGTGTTCGTGTAGATCGTCATGCCGACGTTGACGATCTGGACGATCCCCGAGACGACGATCATCGCCCCGAAGATGCCGCGCGCGATGAAGTACGCGTGCAGCTGGGGAAGGACGTTGATCTCGGGGATGCCCTGGGACCAGGCGAAGCCCTGCTGGAAGCCGGCAAGCGTGAGCACGCTGAAGAAGCCGGTGAAGCCGACGGTTATGAGCCAGTACTGCCACTCGGTGAGGCTCCGGCTCCACAAGGGTCGCCGGTACACCTGGGCAACGATGTAGTCGATCACGCCCATGCCGAGGATCGTGAATGCCCCGAGGAGGGCCAGGTGCGCATGCGCGACGACGAAGTTCGTGAAGTGCGTGAGGCGGTTGAAAGGTTGGAGGGCCTCGAACGCGCCCTGGATGTTGACGAGCCAGTAGAAGAAGAAGGCCGTCAGCGTGAAGCGCAGGGGTAAGTTCGTGAAGAACTTGTCCCAGTTGCCCTTCATCGTCCCGAGGATGTTGATCGTGAAGGCGAAGACGGGGACCAGGAGCATCCAGGAAGAGGTCGTGGCGATCGTCTTCAGCCATGCGGGCGTCGGCGACTGGAGGATGTGGTGGTCGCCGACGCCGGTGTAGAAGAACGCGATCCCCCAGAAGCTGACGAGCGAGAGCGTGTAGCTGTAGAGGGGAGTGTTCGTGACACGCGGGACCATGTACAGCGTCAGCGCCACGAGCATCGGCGTCAGCCAGAGGCCGAACAGGTTGTGCGCGTACCACCAGTTCAGGATCGCGTCGGCAAGGCTGTTCGAGAGCGCGCCCGAGGGGGCGCCCCAAACATGGCCGGGCCTCCAGATGACGTTCCCGATCGCGTAGTCGACCGCGAGCCACAATGGGCTCGCAATGAACCACCAGACCGTCACGTAGATGGGGCGGATCGTCCGCACCGAGACGGTCGCCAAGATGTTGAAGATGTTGGCGCCCCAGATGACGAGGAGGACGATGTCGAGCGGCCAGATGAGCTCGCCATACTCGCGGCCCTGGCTGTGCCCGGTCAGGAGACCGATCGCGCCGAGCACGAGGAGCGCGTTCCAGGCCCACGCGCACCAGACGCCCAGCCGCTCGCTCCACATTCCCCGTGTCCCGCAGAGGCGCGGGAGCATGTAGAAGAGCGCACCGAAGTACATCATGGTCAGCCAGGCGAGGATCACGCCGTTCACGTGCTCCTGCCGAACGCGGCTGAACGAGAGCCACGAGATGCCGCCGAACGCCTCGGGCGAGACGAACTCGGTCGACAGGACGAGGCCCGCCAGGTCGACGACCGTCAGCCAGACGATCGACGAGATGATCCAGTGCCGGGCGGCGCGGTCCGGAAATGCGAATGGCCGCGTCGGGGGCTCCACGCGCGCCTCGGGAGCCTCGAGGACCGCCGCTCCTGGGGCGATCGGCTCGGACATCGGCGCAACGGTACGGCGGATCCCTCTGCAAATCAGGGAAATGACAAACGTGTCATTGCCCTGTCATTTCCAGGTAATCCCGGTTATGTTCGCCCTAGGCGGGCATGCGCATCCTGGTCATCGAGGACGAACCGAGAATCCTCTCGTTCCTCGTAAGGGGGCTCGAGGCCGAGGGCTTCACGGTGGAGTCCGCCATGCAGGGGGTGGCGGCGCTCGAGCGTGCCCGCGGGATCCGTCCCGACCTCGTCGTCCTCGACCTTCTCCTTCCGGGTGTCGACGGCCTCACCGTTCTGCGCGAGTTGAAGCAGGAGCGGCCGGAGCTCCCTGTCGTGATCCTCTCCGCCCGCGGCGACCTCCCGACGAAGCTGCGGGGGTTTCAGCTCGGTGCGAGCGACTATGTCGCGAAGCCCTTCGCGCTCGCCGAGCTGATCGCGCGCGTCCGCGCGCAACTTCGCCAATCGACGTGGCCGGGGGACGGCAACGTCGTCCGGGCCGGAGCCCTGGTCCTCGACCTCGCGCGCAGACAGGCGCAGCTCGGCGCACTCGTGACCGATCTCTCGGACCGCGAGTTCAAGCTCCTGCACCACCTGGTCGTCCACGCCGGCGAGGTGATCAGCCGCGAGCGCCTCCTCGAGGAAGTGTGGGGCTACCACTTCGATCCCGGCTCGAACGTGGTGGAAGTTTGTGTGCGCCGTGTACGCAAGAAGCTCGGCCCGGAAGCCCCAATCGAGACCGTTCGTCATGCGGGTTATCGCCTGGTCGCGGCGTAGAGCGGTCGAGCTCGCCTGGGGAGTTTTCGCGGCGGCGAACCTTGCTGCGATGGCTTACTGGGAGGCCTGGGAGACGATTCCGTTTCATTTCATCTGGGTCAGCCTCACGCTCGTCTACGGCTTCCGCGTCTGGCGGGTGGGAGCCACCCTGTGGACCCTCTCCGTCGTCTTCGCCTCGACGGGCGCACTGATCCTTCTTGACGTTCAGGGAGGGTCCCAGCTGGCAGGCGAGCTGTTCGAGGTGCCACTCATGTCCGCGATGTTCCTGGCCATGGTCTGGCATGCGCGGCGGCGCCAGCAGGCCATGCAGGTGGTAGAGCGGCTGGCCGACGAGCGCGCCTCGCTGCTCGAGCGGCAGGAGCGCTTCCTTCATGACGCATCTCACGAGCTGCGGACACCGGTCACAATCGCGCGCGGCCACCTGGAGGTCCTGCAGCGCCTCCGCGGCGGCGCGCCCGAGGTCGATGTGGCGCTCGACGAGCTGCATCGAATCGAGCGCATCGTCGAAAGGCTGCTTCTGCTAGCAAAGGCCGACCAGCCGGACTTCCTCGCCGCGCGCGACATCGACGTCGAGCAGTTTCTCGAGGAGGTGTTCATGCGCTGGTCCGAGGTGGCCCCGCGCGCCTGGCGGCTCGGGTCGCTCCCTCGCGGCTCGTTACGCGCCGACCCCGAAGCGCTCCGAAACGCTCTCGACGCGTTGCTCGAGAACGCCGTCAAGTACACGGAGCCCGGGGACACAATCGAGCTGCGCGCTCACGCGCGGGGAAGAGAGCTGGCAATCGAGGTCGCGGACGAGGGCTTGGCGATCGCGCCTGACGCGCTCGAACGAATCTTCGAGCGCTTCGCGCGCGCAGACGCCGCCCGAACGCGAGCGCAGGGCGGAGTCGGCCTCGGCTTGGCGATCGTCGATGCGATCGTCAAGGCTCACGGTGGGCGCTGCACCGTGACGACCTCGGATGCCGGCTCGACCTTCACTCTGCGCTTTCCCGGCTTTCGCGACGCCCTCGTGCTGGGACGGACGGCGGCGGGCGCTTCCGGCCTTGCGCCCGTTCGCTAGTTCAAGCGCAGAGCTCGCCTCAACCACTCGCCGTTCGGGCCGTCCGGTCGGGCCAGCTTCTGCAGCAGGCCCCGGCGTTCCCAGGCCTCGGCGTCGGCCAGGTGTGCGAGGTGGGCTTGGTCTCCCGCGATGACAGCCTCAGTCGTTGCGTCGAGTTCCCTCTCCATGTCCAGCTCCCTTTGGTCGCGTTCGAGCGCGGCGCGCTCCCTGCCGGGCATGGAAACAGCCGCGCTTAAGAGGCGCGTGAGAGATGCTTAAGAAGGTACTAAGTTCCGGCCGCAACCAGATCTTGCGGGGCGGAGTATGAACTCGCGCATCCCGGCTTGTTTTTCGAAGCCGAGCCGCCTAACGTTGCGCGTTCAAGCGGCTCGTGCCGTCCAGCTTTGCTTTGAGGAGGATGAACGTGAGAAGACTGGTGCACAGATCTAACCGAACCGGAGCGCGGTGGCGTGTCGTCGCCCTGCTCTTTGTCTTCGCTCTCGCCGCGATGGCGGCTGGGTGCGGAGGCGACGACGAGAGCGCGAGCGGCACCGGCACGGCCGCTGGTACGGGGGGCGGCGCTTGCGACAAGCCCATTTGGGTCCTCCTCCCGGACAGCGCGACCTCACCGCGGTGGGAGAGCGACGATCGCCCCTACTTCGACAAGGCGTTCACCGCCGCCGGGATCGACCACACCATCGTCAACGCAGAGGGTGACGCAGCGACGCAGCAGTCTCAGGCCGAGCAGGCGATTGCGGCCGGCGCGGCGGTCATCGTGCTCACGAGCAACGACACGGGTTCGGGCGGCACGATCATCGACCTGGCGAAGGAGGCGGACGTCCAGGTGATCGAGTACGACCGCTTCAACACCGGAAGCTCCGGAGGAGCGGCATACGTGAGCTTCGACAACGTCCAGGTCGGCGCGACGATGGCCGAGGTCCTGGAGCCCGCCATCGACGCCCTGGGCAAAGACGTGGCTCAGGTCGTCGAGCTAAACGGTGGCGAAGAGGACAACAACGCCTTCCTCTTCAAGGATGGCTACGACGCCACCGTCCAGAAGCACGTGGCCGACGGCAGCTGGAAGCTTGTTGCCGACCAGTTCGTTCCCGGGTGGGGCGCCAACGGCGAGGGTCAGGGGATCATGGAGCAGATCCTCACCGACGCCAACAACAAGGTCGACGCGGTATTCGCGGCCAACGACAACCTCGCGCAGCAGGCGATCAACGCGCTCGAGGCGGCCGGCGTGGGGCCGATCCCCCTGAGCGGTCAGGACGCGTCCGCGGCGGGGATTCAGAACATCCTGCTCGGCAACCAGACGATGACCGTCTACAAGCCACTTCAGGCGGAGGCCGAGACCGCGGTGCAGGCCGCGTTGGCTCTGTGCAGCGGGCAGGATCCGTCCGCGGTGGAGCCGGACTTCGCAGGATCGCTCTCCGAAGGGACGGTCGGGCTCTTGGACCTGCAGACGCTCGGCATCAAGGCGGCCGACGGCAAGCCGGCGGATTCTCCGACCGGCGAGGGCGTCGTCCCGTACCTGGCGTTGACCCCGATCGGCGTGACGGTCGACAACATCGCCGATACGGTCATCGCGGACAACTTCCGGACGATCGAGGAGATCTGTACCGGCGACACCGCCGATACGGACTTCTGCAAAGAGAACAGCTAATCGAGGAAGCACGGACGGTGGGTGAGGGCGCTTCGGCGCCCTCACCTCCCTCTACGTAATGGCCACCGCTGACACTCCGCTCCTCGAGCTCAGGGGAGTCTCGAAAGCTTTCGGCGCCGTTCAGGCTCTCTACCGCGTCGATTTCGAGGTTCGTCGCGGTGAGGTCATGGCCCTGGTCGGCGACAACGGGGCCGGCAAATCGACGCTGATCAAGAGCGTTGTCGGCATCTATCCGTTCGACGAGGGCGAAGTGCGCTACGAGGGCAAGCACGTAAACATCCACGGTCCGCGTGACGCGGCCAAGCTTGGCATCGAGGTCGTCTATCAGGACCTCGCGCTCGCCGACAACCTCGACGTGGTGGCCAACATGTTCCTGGGCCGGGAGCGGACTCGCGGCGGGTTCGTGCTCGACGAGTCGAGCATGGAGCGGTCCTCACGCGAGACGCTGGACAGCCTCTCCGTCACGACGCTCAGATCGGTTCGCCAGACGGTTGCCGGCCTGTCCGGAGGTCAGCGGCAGGCGGTCGCGGTGGCGAAGTCGGTGATGTGGGACTCCAGGCTGGTCATTCTCGACGAGCCGACGGCCGCTCTCGGCGTGGCTCAGACCCGCCAGGTTCTCGATCTCGTGCGCCGCTTAGCCGAACGAGACCTCGCGGTCGTGCTCATCACTCACAACCTCCACGACGTGTTCGAGGCTGCCGACCGGATCACCGTGCTCCGGCTGGGGCAGCGGGTGGCACAGCTCGAGCGATCCCAGACGACGCAACAGGAGATCGTGCACGCCATCACCGCCGGCACCCTCGATCACGTGCCGGGGATGGAGGAACCTGGGAGGGTCGAGGCATGACGACCGAGCGGCCGATCGACGCCGAGCCAGGCCTTGATCCGACCGCCGCCCGCGTGGCGCCGGTCGCTGCGGACGCACTAGCGGACGAGGTCTCCGGCGCGAACCTGTCTGGATACGCTCGGCTCTGGTGGCAGGGGATCCGCGCCGGCGAGCTGGGATCGCTGCCGATCATCCTGGGCATTGGCGTCATCGTGGTCGTCTTCGGTCTCCTCGACGACACGTTTCTGACCGAGCGCAACTTCACGAACCTGCTGCTGCAGATGTGCGGCATCGCCACGATCGCCATCGGCGTCGTGTTCGTGCTGCTGATCGGCGAGATCGACCTTTCGGTGGCCTTCGTGAGCGCGGTCGGCGGCGTGGTGATGACCCTCCTCCTACGACCGGATGACCCCGGGTGGCCGTGGTGGGCGGCGATCGCCTTCGCGCTCGGGTGCACGACCGCGATCGGATTCGTGCAGGCGCTCGTGATCACGAAGGCCGGCGTGCCGTCCTTCGTCGTCACACTCGCAGGCCTCCTCATCTGGTCGGGCGTCGTCCTCATCCTCACGACCCAGGCCTCGTCGGTGGGGACGATCAGGATCCAGGACGAGACTGTCGTCGGAATCGCCAACGACTTCTTGAGCGCGACTGCGGGCTGGGTGGTCGCCGGCCTGGTCGTCGCCGGATATGCGCTGGTGGAGCTCCAGAACGCGCGGACGCGGCGGGCGAGCGGGCTGTACGCGAAACCGGTCGTCGTGATGGCGCTCCAGATCGTCGGGCTCGCCGCTGTCACCTTTGCCGCGGTCTGGTACGTCAACAAGGATCGGGGCGTCCCAAAGGTGGCGGTCATCCTCCTCGTTTTCCTCGTCATCTGGTCATTCATCGCCTCGCGGACAACCTTCGGACGACACGTCTACGCGGTCGGAGGGAGCGCCGAAGCGTCCCGCCGCGCCGGGATCAACGTCGACCGCGTGCGCATCGCGGTGTTCATGATCAGCGGCTTCATGGCGGGCGTCGGCGGGATCATGCTCGCGTCCCGGCTCCGCTCGGTTGCGACCAACACCGGAGGCGGCAACCTGCTTCTGCTCGTCATTGCCTCGGCTGTGATCGGCGGCACCAGCCTGTTCGGAGGCGTCGGCCGGGTGGTCTCGGCGCTTCTCGGCGCCCTGGTCATCGCCTCGATTCAGAACGGAATGGACCTGCTCGGCCTCGCCTCGGGGACGAAGTTCGTGATCACCGGCCTCGTCCTCCTCGCCGCCGTCCTCGTGGACGCGTACGCAAAACGCCGCCGGGCGGCTCGCGGCGTCCTCTGAGCACGCGAGGCAGGTTGGGGGTTTGCGAGCAGCCGGCCTGATGCGACTCTCGGCCGCCCTCGCGACGGCGGCCGTCGTTGCCGCGGGCTGCATGTCCGGCTCGGAAAACGTCACGCGCGGGTTGCGCTCCTCGCCCGGGAAGCCGCATCAGCTCGAGTTGACCGACGTGGCGCAGGCCGTGGGGTTGAAGTTCCGCCAGGGCGCCTTTCGCTGGCAGGTCTCGCCGGATCCGTCGAGCATGATGGGGAGTGGTATCTGCTGGCTGGACTACGACGAGGACGGATGGCTTGACCTCTTCGTCGTGAACTCGTATACGGAGCGCGAGGTGAGCCGCTGGAAGAATGCCGGGGGCCTGCCGCGCACCGCCCTCTTCCACAATGTGGAAGGGAAGTTCACCAACGTTAGTGCCGCTTCTGGGGCAGGCCTGCCCGTCCGCGGGAATGGATGCGTTGCCGCCGACCTCGACCTCGACGGGCACACGGACCTCTACGTCACGACCACGCGCCAGAGCGTTCTCCTCTGGAACAACGGCGACGGGACGTTTACGGAAGGCGCAAGAGCTGCAGGTGTCGGCGTCTACGGCTGGCACTCCGGAGCGGCCGTGGGGGACGTCAACCGCGACGGCCTTCCCGACCTGGTCGTGGCCGGCTACACGGACCTGAACGGCCCACGTCCGGAGGCCACCCAGGGCTTTCCGCAGACCTTCATCGGCGTTCGCGATCTTCTATTCCTGAACGAGGGACGCGAGAGGGGTGGGCACGCGCGGTTCCGCGAAGTCGGTAGGACAGCGGGACTCGAGGTGGCGAACTTCGAGCACGGGCTGGGTGTCCTGCTCTCGGACTTCGAGCGCGACGGCGACCTCGACGTCTATATCGCCAACGACGCGGATCCCAACCGGTTGTACGAGAACGTCGCCTGGCCGGGAGGAGCCGACGCGGACCCGGCCGGCCTTGGGTTCCGCTTCGAGGAGCGCGCCGGCGCCGCCGGGGTGGCCGACTCGAACGCGGGCATGGGGATCGCAGGCGGAGACTTTGACGGCGACGGCCGGACTGACCTTTTCGTGACCAACGCGCGAGACCAGGTACACGCTGTCTTCCGGAGCAAGCCCCCGGACGAGAACGATCCGTCCTACGATGATGTGCGAGCGGACCTCGGCGTCGATCTCGGCGGCTCGACCGGGTGGGGAGTCTCCTGGGCCGATCTCGACCTGGATACGGACCTTGACCTCCTCTTCGTCAACGGCGATGTGCCCGTAACGGACCTCGCCGGAGACAGGGAGCTGGTTCGGGCCGTCGGGAACCTGACCGCCCAGGGAATGGCCGGTCGCTTCGAGGACTTCGGGGCCCAGATCGGCCTGGACAAGGTCGGACCCCTGCTCGCACGCGGGAGCGCGGTGGCTGACTACGACAACGACGGAGACCTCGACGTGGCCATCAGCACGGTGGGCGGGCGCCTCGTCTTGCTGCGAAACGATCACGCCGGTGGCACCTGGCTCGAGGTGGACCTCTTCGGGTTCCACCCGGGCGCGGAGGTGACGGCGGTTCTTCCTGACGGCCGGAGGCTGCGCCGGGAAGTGCATGCGGGAAGCAGTTATCTCTCGTCCGAGGATCCGCGCGTCCAGTTCGGGCTCGGAGGCGCCGCCGAGGTGCGCGCTCTGGTCGTGCGCTGGCCTGGTGGCGGGGAGACGCGCTTGAGCGGCGTCGCCGCGAACGAGCTTGTCGAGGTCAAGGCCCCGTCGTGATCCGCGCAACCTTGCTCGCACTCGCGCTGACGACTGCCGCCATCGTGCTGGCCGGCTGCTTCGGCTCCAGCGACTCGTATCTGCTGGAGGATTGCAAGCGCGGCGACCTCGAGGGACGCTCGGGTGCCCGAGTCTGGGATGAGGCGCTCCTGGACGCCATCCGGCGAGACACCCCGGCGCCGACGGTGCACGCGCGGAACCTCTTCCACACCTCCGCTGCCATGTGGGACGCCTGGGCCGCCTACGACCCCGAGGCCGAGGGGTATTTCGTGGACGAGAAGCTCAAGTCCGACGACGTTCACGCGGCGCGCGAGGCGGCGATCAGCTACGCCGCGTACCGCATCCTCCTCTACCGCTACTCGCAGGCGTCGGGCCTGCAGGAGACCTTCGACGAGCTGACGTCGACCATGGCCTCGCTCTGCTACCGAATCGACTACACGACGACCGATGGCGACTCTCCGGCGGCGCTCGGGAACCGCATCGCGGCGAAGGTGATCGCTTACGGCCGGCGGGACGGAGCTCACGAAGCGCTGCGCTATCTCGATCCCGACTTCAAACCGGCGAACGCACCGCTCGTGGTCGCGGAGCCCGGGACCCAAATGCGCGACCCGAACGCTTGGCAGCCCCTGGCCCTGGCCAAGATCGTCGCGCAGAACGGCGTCCCGGTCCCGGGGAAGGTGCAGACCTTCATCGGACCGCACTGGGGCCACGTCGCGGGCTTCGCACTCCCGAGGTCTCCGAAGGGACTCCCTCTCGACCCGGGCCCGGCACCCAGGCTCGCGGATCCCGTTTCCGATGCGGAATTCAAAGCCACGGCGGTCGCCGTCATCCGCTACTCCAGCCGCCTCGAACCGGACGATGGCGCGACAGTCGACATCGGCCCTGGAGCTCTGGGCGGCAACACGCTCGGGACGAACGGCGGTCACGGGCACGACGTGAATCCGGATTCCGGCGATGCCTATGCGCCGAACGTGGTTCGACGCGGGGATTACGAGCGCGCGCTGGCCGAGTACTGGGCCGACGGCCCGAAATCGGAGACGCCGCCCGGCCACTGGAACGTCATCGCCAACTACGTGTCTGATTCCCCCGGGCTCGAGCTCCGGATCGGCGGCCAGGGTCCAGAGGTCGACCGGCTCGAGTGGGACGTCAAGCTCTACTTCGCGCTCAACGGGGCGGTCCACGACGCCGCTGTAGCCGCCTGGGGCGCGAAGGGCTACTACGACTCCTCGCGGCCCATCTCGATGATCCGTTACATGGGCGGTAAGGGCCAGTCGAGCGATCCGAATGGCCCGGCCTACGATCCGGACGGGCTCCCGCTCGTTCCAGGCCTCGTCGAGGTGGTCACTCGAGCGTCGAGCGCCCCAGGCCAACGTCATGCGAAGCTGGCCGGCCACGTGGGCGAGATCGCGATTCGCGCCTGGGCCGGCCCTCCAGAGGAACTGGCCGGCAAGCCCAGAGGGGTGCGCTGGATCCGTGCCGTCGAGTGGGTGCCCTACCAGCTGCCGACGTTCGTCACGCCCGCGTTTCCCGGCTACATCTCGGGTCACAGCACCTTCAGCCGCGCGGCAGCCGAGGTGCTCACCGGCTTCACGGGCAGCTCGTATTTCCCCGGCGGCCTCTACGAATGGAAGGTGCCCGCCGGGTCGCTACGGGTCGAGGAAGGCCCCAGCAAAGATCTCGCTCTCCAGTGGGCGACCTATTTCGACGCCGCCGACGCCGCCGGGATCTCGCGCCTGTACATGGGCATCCACGTCTCACCCGACGATTTCGGAGGCCGGAAGGTGGGGTTGGGGTGCGGTCAGGATGCGTGGAAGCTCGCCCAGCAGTTCTTCGACGGGGAGGCAGCCTGATGGCTGCGGAGTCGATCGGGCAAGCGGAATGAAGCTCTTTCAGGCGCGCGCCCTTGTCGATGCGGTCCTCGAGAATGCGCCGGGACCGGTCTCGGTCTACGTCGTGGACGACCACGGCGAGCTGATCGCTGCGGCCACGATGGACGGGGCCGCTCCGGACACGCGACTCAATGCGCAGCGGAAGGCCTACACCGCGGCGCGCAGCGACGCCCGCTCGACGGGCGAGCTGGCGGCCAAAGTGGCCGACGACCCGGTCGAGCGGGCGAGCTTCGACCCGTTCTTCACGTTCTTCAAGGGCGGTGTCGCCGCCTTCGAGGATGGGCTCCGGATCGGGGCCATCGGCGTCAGCGGCCTGCCCGGTGATGAGGATGAGCGGCTGGCACTCGAGGCCATCGCCAAGGCCCGTCTCTCCTCCGGATGAGCAGTCTCGTCGGCCTGGACGTCGGCACGACCGGCGTCAAGGCGCTGGCCGTGTCGCCAGAGGGGGAAGTGCTCTCGCGGATCGAGGAGGCCTACCCGCTCTCGACGCCGCAGCCAGGCTGGGCCGAGCAGGATCCCGAAAACTGGTGGCGAGCAGCGGAGTCGGCCCTCGCCGGACTCGCCGTCACCGACCTCGCCGGCATCGGCCTCGCCGGTCAAATGCACGGGCTCGTCGTCCTCGACGAGCGCGAACGCGTCCTGCGTCCGGCCATCCTCTGGAACGACCAGCGGACAGCTGCCCAGTGCGTCGAGATCGAGGAGCGGCTGGGGCTCCGGCGGCTCGTCGAGCTGACCGGCAACCGCGCGTTGCCGGGGTTTACGGCCCCGAAGCTGCTCTGGCTGCGCCGGCACGAGCCGGAGGTCTACGAGCGGATCGCCCACGTCCTGCTCCCGAAGGACTACGTGCGTCTCCGCCTGACGGGAGAGCGCGCGATCGACGCGACAGACGCTTCCGGGACGCTGCTCTTCGACGTCGCGCGACGGCGTTGGAGCGACGAAGTCCTCGCCGCCCTGGAGATCCCGCGCGAATGGCTCCCCCCTGTGCTGGAGTCGCCGGCGGTGGCCGGCCACAACTCTGACGGCGTCCCTTTGGCGGCGGGGGCGGGCGACCAGGCGGCCGGCGCGCTCGGCGTCGGGGTCGACCGGCCGGGGCCCCTCTCTATCGTGCTCGGCACTTCGGGTGTGGTGTTCGCCGCGCTCCCGGCCTTCGCCGCCAATCCAGAGGGCCGCCTCCACTCCTTCTGCCACGCCGTGCCGGATGGCTGGCATGCGATGGGCGTCATGCTCGCCGCCGCCGGCTCGCTCCGCTGGCTTCGCGACGTGGCGGCTCCGGGCGAATCCTTCGAGAGCCTAACCGCCGAGGCGGAGCCCTGGCCCCCAGGAGTGGAGGGCCTTGTCTTCCTGCCCTACCTCGCCGGCGAGCGGACGCCGCATGCCGACCCTAACGCCCGCGCGGCTTTCGTCGGGCTCTCGCTTCGCCACGACCGGGGCGCGCTCGTCCGTGCGGTGCTCGAGGGCGTCGCCTTCGGACTGGGGGACGCGCTGGAGCTCCTGAAGGAGCTCGGCGTCGAGCCGCAGGTCGGGCGGGCCTCCGGCGGCGGTGCGCGGAGCGACCTCTGGCTCCGCATCGTCGCCTCCGTGCTCGGAATACCGCTCGAACGCACAGCAGTCGAGGAGGGGGCCGCCTACGGTGCGGCTCTCCTCGGCGGCGTCGCGGCAGGCGTCTTCGTGGACGTCCACGAGGCTGTGGCCGCCTCCGTGCGTGTCCGCGACAGGATCGAGCCCGAACCAGCGTGGGCGGATAGCTACGCCCACGGGTATCAGCGCTTCCGGGCGCTTTACCCCGCCCTACGACCCCTGGAGGAACCATGACATCGCTAGAAGGCAGGGTGGCTCTCGTCACGGGAGCAAGTCGAGGCATCGGCGCCGCAGTTGCTCGCTCGCTCGCCGCGGAGGGAGTCCGCCTCGCTCTGGCATCGCGAAGCGGCGATGACCTCGGTCTCGACGGCGCCGTGGCACGGCGATGCGACGTCAGGCAGCCCGACGACCTCGAGGCCGTCGTAGCCGAGGCCGTAGAGCGCTTCGGAGGGATCGACATCCTGGTCGCCAACGCCGGCGTGGGCGCGTACGGGCCGTTCCTCGATCTTCCGGCCGACCAGCTGGAGGAGATGATCGACGTCAACGTCAAAGGCACCCTCTACGCCGTCCGAGCGGCGCTCCCTCACCTCCTGGAGAGCGACGCAGCGGACATCGTCACGCTTGCGTCCGAGGCCGGTCGCAGAGGCCTTCCTCTCGAGGCCGTCTACTGCGCCTCGAAGTTCGCCCAGGTCGGCTTCACGCGCGCTCTCGACCATGAGTTGCGCGAGCACGGGGTGCGCTGTTCGAACGTGTGCCCGGGCGGCGTCGCCACGGACTTCGCCATGGGCCGGGGCCGCACGCTCGACATGCCGGAGCTCGCGGGAATGATGACGCCCGAGGACGTGGTGGAGGTCGTACTCTTCGTCATCACCCGCCCCCGGAACCACCGCATCCTCGAAACCGCCTTCCGGCCAGTCGCGGAGCCCGCCTGGGGATGAGCGGCACCGTCAGCTGGGGCTTCCTCTCGACGGCGAACATCAACGACAAGCTGTTCGCCGGTGCGGCCGAGTCCGACCGAGCCGACGTCATCGCGGTGGCGAGCCGCGACGCTGCACGCGCCGAGGCCTACGCGCGCGAGCGGGGGATCGAGCGTGCGTACGGGAGCTACGAAGAGCTGCTGGCCGACCCCGACGTCGAGGCGGTGTACATCTCGCTGCCGAACTCGCTCCACGTCGAATGGTCGATCCGCGCGCTGGAGGCCGGCAAGCACGTTCTCTGCGAGAAGCCGCTGAGCCGCCGAGCCGCGGATGTCGAGCGCGCCTTCGACGTGGCGGAGGAGTCAGGCCGTCTCCTCATGGAGGCGTTCATGTACCGCCACAATCCGCAAACTGCGCGCCTCAAGGAGCTTGCGGACGGGGGCGCGATCGGCCGTCTGTGGCTCGTCCGCGCGGCGTTCAGCTTCTCGCTCACCGACGGCGAGAACGTCCGCCTGAACTCATCGCTCGACGGTGGCGGGTTGATGGACGTCGGTTGCTACTGCGTCAGCGGTACGCGCTTGCTCGGGGGCGAGCCGGAGCGCGTGTACGGCGAGCAGGTGCTCGGCGAAAGCGGCGTCGACGAGCTCTTCACCGGGACGATGCGCTTGCCGGGCGACGTGCTGGCGCAGTTCGACGCCGGCCTGGTCGTGCCGGTCCGCGACGAGCTGGAGGCGATCGGCGAGGATGGCTCGCTTTTCCTCGACGATCCCTGGCATTGCAAGAGACCCGTGATCGAGCTCCGAACGGCCGGCGGCGTGGAGGAGATAGCGGTAGAGCCGGCCGATTCCTACCGCCTCCAGCTCGAGAACATGAGCGACGCCATCCGAGGTGAGGCGGAGCCGCTCCTGGGCCGCGAAGACGCGGTGGGCCAAGCCCACGCCATCGAGGCCTTCTACCGCTCGGCGACCGAGGGTAGACCGGTCAACCTCTGAGGGCGTCCCCAGCGCCCATCCACGATCACTCGCCGCCCAGCGCCTGATAGACGAGCTCGTACGCCCTGACGGCGTCCTTCTCCATCTGCGCCTGGCGGAGGGCACCGTCGTCGATCTTCGCAGCGATCCCGTCGATAAAGCGCCACTGGAGCACGCTGCGCCTCACTGCCGCGACGGCGTCCTCGGTGTATGGATAGAGGTCGAATCCGAGGCGCTCCCCTTGGTCGCCGTAGCCTGCCCGGCGCAGCTCCACGGCGAGTTCTAGGGTCTCCATGAACGCGGTGGCGCCGACCATGTTGTCGTCGTCGAATGTCCCCCAGCCCGAGTTCGCGTGCTGATGACCGAGCACCCCCTCGGAGGCACAGAGAGCCGCGTATTCGGCCAGGTTCTCGCCGTTCATGATCAGGTGCTGCCAGTCCATGTTCACCTTGACGTTCTCGAGTCCCTGGGCCCGCAGCTTGTGGATCACGTGCAGGGTCATCCCGACGTTGCCCATGTGGATCTTCATCGCGGGCTCGGAGTTCTTGTGCTCGAGGAAGAGGAGAATTCCACGCTCGCTGCACCGCTCGGCCGCTTGGCCGATGCCGTCGATGAGCCACGCCCAGCTCTCCTTGTAGGGAGTCTGGAACGGGTAGTTGTAGCCCTCGATGCCAGGCCAGATGATGAAGTGCGAGCGGAGCTCTCCCGCGAAATCGATGGCCGCCAGCGTGCGGCGTAACGCCTCCTTGCGCGTCTCCTCGTCCGGAGAGACGAGCCCGCCTCGCCCGAAGCGCGGATCCAGGTGCAGGCCGGTTGCCATGCAGTAGATGTCGTGGCCGGCAAGCGCGTCGCGGACCTGGTCGAGGTTGTCCTCGTTCAGCTCCTGCGGGTAGTGGAACTCGTATCCGTCGATCAGGTCGCCGAGGCCTCCCACCGCCCGACCGACTCGCTCGGCCGTCGTCTCGGCCGCGAACTCCGGTTTGTAGCCACCGGGGACGAAGCGCGTGACCATCGGGCCCAGCGCCCAGATGCCGAGGCTGGTCTTCATTTGAGCCTCCTCAGTTGCGGGCGGACAATTCAATCGCGGGCCGGAGGTCTTGACAAGTAATGAAAGATCGGGTTAGCGTCGCCCGTCACGTTCTTACAAAACGTTTCAGCGACGAGTCCCGAAAGCGACCTCGCTCTCCGCCGGCGGATGCTGGCGGTTCCGCCCGGAACGCTCGCTCTTCGCGCGCTCGTGGCCGCAGCTCTGGTGTTCGTGGCCGTCTGGGTCGCCTACAAGGCCGCGCAGGATCTGCGCGTTTTCGTCGTGGTCGGCCTCAACGGGCTCACGCTGGCCGGCCTCTATTTCGTCGTAGCCAGCGGCTTCACCCTCATCTTCGGGCTGATGCGCGTCGTCAACATGGCCCACGGCTCGCTCTACATGCTCGCGGGGTTCTTCGCCTTCGACCTACAGGAGCGTCTGACGGGTGGTGAGGCCACATCCGCGTTCGGGAGCTCGGAGGCGGGCGTCGGCGACTGGGTCATCCCTCTCGTGGTCGCGTCACTCGCAGTCGGCGTCATCGGCCTCGTGATGCAACAGATCTTCCTCCGCTGGAATCAGGGGCAGGAGCTGCGGCAGGCCCTGATCACGATCGCGATCTCCGTGATCATCGCCGACCAGGCGCTCGCCCATTTCGGCGGCATCGCGCAGGAACTCGCGCCGCCGAGCGTTTTCCCTGACAGCGTGCAGCTCCACGTCTACGGGCTCAGCTATCCGTTCTTTCGGATCTTCGTGCTCTCCGCGGCGGTCGCCGTCGGGCTCGTCCTCTGGGTCGTCATCCAGCGGACCCGCTACGGGATGATCGTGCGCGCGGGCGTCGACGACCGGCACATGGTCTCGGCGCTCGGAATCAACATCCAGCTCGTCTTCGCCGGAGCCTTCTTCGTGGGTGCCTTCCTGGCCGGTCTCGGCGGCGTGCTCGGCGGGACGATGATCTCGGTCGACAAGGGGAATGACACCCAGTACCTCCTCATCGCGTTGATCGTTGTGATCATCGGCGGGATGGGCAGCCTGGGGGGCGCCGCCCTCGGCGCACTCGCGCTGGGCCTCGTCGATTCGTTCGGCGACGTCTATCTCCCCGAGGGCTACACCAACTATTCGGTCCTGCTGATCTTCGGCATGCTCGTGCTCGTCCTGGCCGTCCGGCCGCTTGGACTCTTCGGAAGGCCGGCGTGACCCTTGAGCGCGCGATCAGGTGGGGCCCCGGTCTCTTCGCCGTCTTGATCCTCGCGCTCGCCCCCCTGATCTTCAGCGACTTCTATCTGAGCGCTGTCATCACGAAGGCGCTCTGGCTGGGGATCGCGGCCGTCAGCCTTATCTTCCTGGCGGGCTACGTGGGCATGGTGTCGCTGGGCCAGGTAGCTCTGTACGGGATCGCCGGCTTCACGGCCGCCAACCTCGTCGTGGCCGACGGCGGCTCCAAGGTCGCTCTGAACCCGTGGCTGGCGACCCTGCTGGGGCTTGCTGTGGCGGTAGCCGTCGGCTTCTTCCTGGGAGCGATCGCGAGCCGGAGCTACGGGATCTACTTCCTCATGATCACGCTCGCGTTCTCGGTGCTGGTCTACTTCTTCTTCGCGCAGGTGACGCAGCTCTCGGGGTTCGGCGGCGTCAATAACGTCGAGCTCCCCTCGGTCGTCGGGAACCCGCTGCAGCAACCGGCGCGCCTGTTCTATATCGCGCTGGTTGTCTCCGCAGTCGTCTACCTGTTCCTGCGCTATGTCGCCCGGGCACCGCTCGGACTCGCCTTCCAAGGAGTGCGTGACGACCCGGCGCGGATGCGGGCGCTCGGCTACAACGTCCCACTCCTGCGCGCGGTTGCATTCGCCCTTGGCGCCCTCGTCGCAGGTCTCGCCGGGATCCTCTCTGTCTGGTGGAACACGCGGATCTCGCCGGGCTCGATTTCGCTGTCCCAGACCATCGACGTGCTCGTCATCGCGGTCATCGGCGGCCTCTACAGGCTCGAGGGAGCCTGGGTCGGCGCCGGCGTGGTGGCGGTGCTCGACAACTGGCTTCGGGGCGTCGACCTGGTCGGGAGCCGCTTCAACACTGTAATCGGGGTGATCTTCCTCGCGATCGTCCTGGTCTCTCCCGGCGGGCTAATGGGAATCTGGGGCTCCGCCACGAGCACGCTCCAGACCCGCTTCGGGCGAGGTGCAACCGGCGAGGAATCCGAACCCCTGCCGCTGACCCAGGAACGCCACCCTGCCAGCGATACGCCCATCGTCCCCTAGTACGAAGGAGGAAGCCACGCGCGTCAACCATCCCCCTACAAGCCCTCCCGGCGACAGTCCGGGATACCTCGAGAATCCGAAAAGAGGAGGAACGATGCGGAAACCCGGAGAGGGTCGGCCCAGCCGGCTCTGGATCCTGTTCGCCGCCCTCGTACTCGCGCTGGCCGCGATCGCCACGGGCTGCGGCGGCGACGAAGAAGGGGCCGGCCAGACGGGTGGAGCGACGACGGGCGGCCAAGCCACCGGAGAGGCGATCAAGATCGGCATCTTCGCGAACAACGAAGGCCCGTTCGCCCCGTTCGAGGGTCAGACGTGGGGCGGAGCGATGCTGCCGCTCATCAACCGAGGCGCCACTCCGGTCAGCGGTGATCCGACGAAGGGCGTCGAGAACGCCGTCATCGCCGGCCATCCGATCGAGCTCGTGTACGGAGGGTCCGACGCGACTCCCGACAAGGCAGTCGAGGAAGCTCGGCGGCTCGTCGAGCAGGAGAAGGTCGACATCCTCGTGGGCCCGCTCTCCGGGAGCGAGGGCATCGCGGTCGCCAACTACTCGAAGGAACAGCCCGGAGTCACCTTCGTGAACGGGATCTCGGGCGCGCAGGACACCACACTGAAGGCGCGCTCGCCGAACTTCTTCCGCTTCCACAACGACGGTACGCAGTGGACGGCGGGACTCGGCGATTACGCCTACAACACGCTGGGTTGGCGCAACGTCGTCACGATCGGCGACGACTACGACTTCCCGTACTCGCAGATCGCAGGCTTCGTAGCGGAGTTCTGCTCGATTGGCGGCAACGTGACGAAGCGGCTCTGGCCGCCGCTCGGTGAGGAGGACTACTCCTCCTACATCACGCAGATCCCGGAGGACGTGGACGGCTTCTTCATGGGCGTCGGCGGAACCGGGACCGTGGCCTTCGTCAAGCAGTACGAGCAGCTCCGCGGCAACCTCGCGGACAAGATCATGGGCGGCATCTTCATGACCGACCCGGTGATCCTGAAGGAGCTCGGAAACCAGGTCGTAGGCGTGGTGACGGCCGGCATGACGTCCGGCGACTCCCAGGAGTCGTCGTACCTCGATTACTCGAGCGCACTCGACACCGCGTATCCCGACCTCAAGGGCACCGCGTCGAGCGTGTTCGCGTACGGCTACTACACGGCGATGGAGGCGATCGCCCAGGCCCTCGAGCAGGTTAAGGGTGACCTCTCCGACGGTCACTCGGCGTTCAACGACGCGCTTGCGAACCTGGAGCTCGACGCTCCGCTGGGGACGATCAAGCTCGACGAGAACCGCCAGGCGATCATGGACAACTTCCTGCAGCAGATCGTCAAGGACAACACCGGTGACGACGTGCCGGACGTGAAGACGATCAAGACGATCCCGCAGGTCGACCAGACGTTCGCTGGGGCCTTCAGCCCAGAGACGCCGTCGCCTGACCGGACCCACCCACCATGCAAGAAAGGCACCCCGCCCCCATGGACTAAGCAGGGCGGAGGCGGCTAAACCCGTGACCCCCGAAGAGCTGTGTCCGTAGCAGCACCCGCAACTGAAAGTGCCGAGCCGATCCTCCGCTTGCGGGGGGTCGGCCGGCGCTTCGGGGGCGTGCAGGCGGTCCGAGGCGTGGACCTGGACGTGTTCCCGGGCGAGCGCCGCGCGATCCTGGGGCCGAACGGCGCCGGGAAGACGACCCTTTTCAATCTCGTGTCCGGCGAGTTCCCACCGACGGCGGGCACGATCGAGCTCTTCGGCCGCGACGTGACGAGGCAGCCTGCCCGGAAGCGGGCGCACGTGGGGCTCACCCGGACGTATCAAACCTCGCGCCTCTTCCTCGGTCTCAGCGTCGAGGACAACCTCTACCTCGCCGTGCTGGGTATCCGTGGCAACCACCTCCGGCCGGTACGCCTTTCCGGCCGGGACGGCCCGATGCGTGCCCGTGCGCGCGAGCTGGCCGAGCGAGTGGGTCTCGGGAGTCAGCTCGGAACGCCCGTTGGGTCCCTCTCGCACGGCGAGCAGCGCCAGCTCGAGGTGGCGATGGCGCGGGCGGGCGACCCGAAGCTCATGATGCTGGACGAGCCCGCCGCCGGTCTCTCGCGCGGCGAGCGCGTGCTTCTCACCGAGCTGCTCGTCGAGCTCGATCGGGACATCACGCTGGTGCTCATCGAGCACGACATGGACGTCGCTCTCACCGTTGCAGAGCGGGTGACGATGATGCACGAGGGCCGGATCGTGGTGGAGGGGACTCCGGAGGAGATCCGGGCGAACCAGCTCGTCCACGACCTCTATCTCGGGAAGGGCCACTATGGCCACGAATGAGCCCTTCTTCTCCGTGAAGAATCTGAACGCGTTCTACGGGCGCGCTCAGATCCTCCACGACGTGTCCTTCGAGATGGGCCGGGAGCCCGTCGCGATCATCGGGCGCAACGGCATGGGCAAGAGCACGCTTTGTCTGACGGTCATGGGGCTCATGGCTCAGGCGCGCGGATCGGTGCGCTTCGAGGGAGAAGAGCTCCTCGGGCGACCGCCGTACAAGGTCGCGGCTGCCGGAATCGGCTATGTCCCACAGGGACGTCGCCTCTTCCCCTCCCTCTCGACGGAGGAGCATCTGAAGATGCTCGGCAGCCCGAATGGAGGGCGCTGGAACATCGATGCGATCTGGGAGGTGTTCCCGCGCCTCGCCGAACGCAGGAAAGTCGGCGCGGCGCAGCTCTCCGGCGGAGAACAGCAAATGCTTGCGATCGCGAGGGCGCTCCTCGGCAACCCCAAGCTCATCGTCATGGACGAGCCTTCCGAAGGCCTTGCCCCGACGATCATCGAAAACCTCGTCGGGACTTGTGAGACGCTCGTGCGGGAGGGAGTCGGCCTCCTACTCATCGAGCAGAACTTGGGGGTCGCCACCTCGCTCGCAAACCGCCAGCTCGTCATGGTTGCGGGCTCGATCCAGGCGGAGACGACGGGAGCCGCCTTGCTGGCGGATCCCGAGGCGCAGCAGCGCTACCTCGGGGTAACGCGGATCGAGGAGACGCCAGACAAGGCCAGGGAAGACTGATGGCCACTGTCGTCCTTCTCGGCACGCTCGACACGAAGGGCGAGGAGTACGACTTCCTCAGGCGGAAGGTGCGCGAGGAAGGCGTCGATGTGCTCCTCGTGGACACAGGAATCTTGGGCGTGCCTCTAGCCGAGCCCGACGTCTCTCGCGAAGAGGTGGCCGAAGCCGCCGGCGCGGATGCTCAGGAGCTCGCGGAGTCCGGGGATCGCGGCGCGGCTGTGGAGGCCATGGCGCGCGGTGCGGCCGAGATCGTCAAGGAGCTGCACGCGCAGGGCCGCCTCGACGCCGTGCTGGCACTCGGCGGCTCGGGCGGCACGGCGATCGCGACCCACGCCATGCGTGAGCTCCCGGTCGGTGTGCCGAAGCTGATGGTCTCGACGATGGCCTCGGGCGACACCCGCCCCTACGTAGGAGCCGTGGACATCACGCTCATGTACTCGGTGGTCGACATTGCGGGACTGAACCCGATCTCGGAGCGCATCCTCGGGAACGCAGCAGCAGGGGCGGCTGGGATGGCGAAGTCCCAAGGACCTCAGGCGGAGGCTGAGAAGCCTCTGGTCGGCGCCACGATGTTCGGCGTCACGACCCCGTCCGTGACGGAGGCGCGAAAGCGCCTCGAGGAGCTCGGTTACGAAGTGCTCGTCTTTCATGCCACCGGAACCGGAGGCCAGTCGATGGAGGCGCTCATGCGCTCCGGCTTCATCACCGCCTCCTTGGACATCACGACCACGGAGCTGGCTGACGAGCTCGTCGGCGGAGTCCTCTCGGCAGGCCCTGAGCGGCTCGAGGCGGCGGGTGAGCTCGGGATACCGCAGGTCGTCTCGCTGGGCGCGCTCGACATGGTCAACTTCGGCCCCTTCGAGACGGTTCCAGCCGAGTTTCGCGACCGGCTCCTGTACAGGCACAACCCCACCGTCACTCTCATGCGCACCACCCCCGAGGAGTGCGCGATGCTCGGGCGGGTGATCGCCGAGAAGCTGAACCAGGCGCGGGGGCCGCTCACCGTCTTCGTGCCGCTCAAGGGCGTCTCCCTGATCGCAACGGAGGGCCAGGTTTTCTACGACCCCGCTGCGGACGAGGCTCTGTTCGGCGCCCTGCGCCAGCACCTCGACCCCGAGGTCGATTTGCGTGAGCTTGACCTGGACATCAACGATCCCGCGTTCGCGCAGGCCATGGCCGACCGCCTCGACGCCCTCTACAAGGCCTGGTCCTCCGAGCACCGTGAGGTGCGGGCGTGACTCGCGAAGAAGCCCTACGACACCTGCGCGCTCAAGTTCAGCAAGGGGAGCCGATCATTGGCGCCGGCGCAGGCACGGGTCTCTCGGCCAAGTGCGCCGAGGCGGGCGGGGCGGACCTGATCATCGTCTACAACTCGGGGCGCTACCGCATGGCGGGACGCGGCTCTCTCGCCGGACTGCTGCCCTACGGCGATGCGAACGCAATCGTCGTCGAGATGGCCGGTGAGGTGCTGCCGATCGTGCGGCAGACGCCCGTGCTTGCGGGCGTTTGCGGCACCGACCCTTTCAGGATGATGCCCGTCTTCCTGCGCGAGCTGCGGGAGCTCGGCTTCGCCGGAGTCCAGAACTTTCCGACCGTCGGCCTGATCGACGGCGTCTTTCGGCAGAACCTAGAGGAGACGGGGATGGGCTACGCGCTCGAGGTCGAGATGATCAGCGTGGCGCGAGAGCTCGAGCTCCTGACCGCCCCATACGTGTTCGATCCGGATGGTGCTCGCCTGATGGCCGAAGCGGGGGCGGACGTGCTCGTTCCCCACATGGGCCTGACGACCTCCGGAACGATCGGCGCCGAGACAGCCATCACTCTCGACGAGGCCGTCGACCGTGTGCAGGCGATGCACGACGCGGCCAAGGAGGTCGACCCGAACATCCTCGTGCTCTGCCACGGCGGCCCGATTGCCGAGCCCGAGGATGCCGCCTACGTGCTCGGACGCACCCGCGGTGTGGTCGGCTTCTTCGGTGCCACGAGCATGGAGCGCCTGCCGACGGAAGTCGCGCTCACCGAGACCGTGCGGCGCTTCAAGGCCATCCCGATCGAAGGAGGAGTTCGTGCAGGCGGTTGATCCGAACGCGATTCCCACGCAGACGTTCGACTGGGGCGCAATCAAGTGGTTCGTGACTCCCGAGCTGACCGAGGGAGCCGGGATCACCTTCGGCGAGGTCGTCCTCCAGCCGGGCCGGGGGCACGACCGGCACAACCACCCTGAATCAGAGGAGATCTTGTACGTCCTCTCGGGCGAGGGGGAGCAGATGCTCGACGACCATGAGCCCTTCGCGGTCAAGCCCGGCGACACTATCTACGTCCCCACCGGCGTCTTCCACTCGACGAGAAACACGGGCTGGGAGCCGATGCGACTGCTCGCTCTCTACAACCCAGGCGGTCCCGAGAAGGTCCTGGAGGGGCTCCCCGACTTCCGGCAGGTGGGGGCGGGTTCCGTGCCCGATTGGACGAGGAGCTAACGCCGCCGATGGGCGTCGCTGTGGAGAACATCGAGCTCGTCGCCGGGGAGCTTCGGCAGCGCCTCGGAGCTGATGCGGTCAGCACGGACGGAGAACGCCTGGACGCGTACGAGGCCGATACGTACTGGAAGGCGATCGCCTCGCGCGCAAACGGCTCCCCGCTGGGCCGTCCCGATCTCGTTGTCTTCGCGAAGTCCGACGACGACGTGGCCGCCGCGCTCAGGCTCGCGAACCAGTTCGGGGTTCCCGTCGTGCCCTGGGGAGGCGGGTCGGGGAGCCAGGGTGGAGCGATTCTCACCCACGGCGGAATCGCTCTCGACCTGAACGGCCTTGACCGCATCGTGGAGGTGGACGAGGAGTCACTCACCGTGACGGCGGAGGCAGGCGTCAACGGCCAGCGCCTCGAAGCCGAGCTGAACGAGCGCGGCCTCATGCTGCCGCACTACCCCGCATCCGCCGAGCTCGCGACGGTGGGCGGCTACGTCGCCGCGCGCGGCTCCGGGGTCCTTTCCACCCGCTACGGAAAGATCGAGGATCTCCTCCTTGCGCTCCGCGTCGTGACCCCGGCCGGTGAAATCATCGACACGCTTCCCGTGCCGCGACACGCCGTAGGACCGGAGCTCACCCAGCTCTTCGTCGGCTCGGAGGGGACGCTCGGCGTCATCACGCGGGCGACGTTGGGGCTGCGACCGCTGCCCGCCGCGCGCCGCTTCGAGGCGGTCTCGTTTCCTTCGGTACCCGACGGCATCGCCGCCATCCGTGACGCCATCGCCCGCGGTTACCGCCCGTCCGTGGTCCGCCTCTACGACGAGACGGCAACCCGACTCACGCTGAGCCCGGTGGTGGGTGAGGAGCTGGACGGCGTCTGCACGGTCCTCTGTTTCGAGGGAGAGCCGGCCGTTGCCGATGCAGAGGCCGAAGGAGTGCTTGCGCTCGCCTCAGAGCGAGGCGCCCGGATCCTCGACGGCAGCCTCGGCGAGACGTGGTGGAGGAGACGCTACGAGTTCTACCGTCCGCCGCACCACCCGCAGCTGCCGGCCATGTGGGGGACGATCGAAGCCGTCGCGACGTACGCGCGGATCTACGGCGTCTACCAGGCGGTTCGAAGCGCGATCGAGCCCTACGAGCAGGACGGCCTCACGCTCAGGATCCACCTGAGCCACTGGTACCCGTGGGGAACGATGATCTACGGCCGCTTTATCATCCCCGACGCGGGACCGAATGGCATCGAGCTTCATGACCGCATCTGGGAGGACGGCGTCAAGGCCATTCTCGAGGCGGGCGGCGTGATCAACGACCACCACGGAGTCGGCCTCAAGCTGGCGCCCTACATGCGGGCCCAGCATGGGCCGGCACTGGACACCCTGCGACGGATCAAGGAGGTGCTCGACCCGAATCGGATCATGAACCCCGGGAAGCTGGATCTCTGACGAGCAAAGGAGACACATGGCACTCAAGATGGCGATGCACAACTGGATGCGGCCCGAACCGATCGAGGTCACGCTCAAGCGGCTCGGCCGGAGCGGCTACGACGGAATCGAGATCTCCGGCGAGCCGGCGCTGTACGACACGAAGCAGGTCCGCTCCCTGCTCGAGGAGAACGGGCTTGAATGCTGGGGAGCTGTCACGCTGATGGTCGGAGGGCGCGACCTTCTCCACGAGGACAAGTACGTCCGCGTCGGCAGTGTCCAGTACGTCAAGGACACGATCGACATGATCAAGGAGCTGGGAGGGAAGATCCTCACGGTCGTCCCGTCGACGGTGGGCAAGGTCACGCCGATGGGCTCCCCCGAGGACGAGTGGCAATGGGCGGTCGAGAGCCTCAAGGAGTGCCAGGCTCACGCTGAGAAGCAAGGCGTTCGGCTCGCGCTCGAGCCGCTCAATCGCTTCGAGACGTACTTCCTCAACCGTGGGGATCAGGCGCTCGCGCTCGCCGAGGACGTTGGCGGCGACTGTGGCATCTGCCTGGACATCTTCCACATGAACATCGAGGAAGCGGATTGGTCCGCCGCGATCCGACACGCCGGGGACAAGCTGGTGGACTTCCACGTCGCTGACAACAACCGCATGCCTCCCGGCCAGGGCGCGATCGACTGGGAGCTCCTCGTACGGACGCTCGAGGACGTCGGCTACGACGGCTACCTCACGGTCGAGTTCGTCGCCACGGTCGACCGCAGCCGCATCTCCCAGCGACGGGAGATCGGGGATGCGTCGGAGGCGGACGCGAGCGTCGGCCTCGAACAATTCCTGCGAGATCACGGAACCGGCGCCGTTCCCGAGCAGCTCTACGACGAATACGTCCAGGAGTCCATCGACACCTTGCGCCAGCACATCGGGGCTCAGCAAGCCGCGCGGGCCTAGGGAGGGAGGGCCGTGGACCTGCGTTCGTACAACATCGCGGATCTCGCTCCGCCGGACATCCAGGGCTACCTGGAGGAGAAGGACATCGTCATGGTCCCGATTGCGAGCATGGAGCAGCACGGCCCGCACCTCCCGCTCGCCACGGACACGATCCAGGCAGACGAGATCACGAGGCGGGCAGCCGAACGCGCCCAGGTCCTCTACACGCCCTGCGTGTGGTTCGGCTACTCACCCCAGCACATGTACGAGCCGGGTGCCGGCACCGGGACGATCACCGTCAGATCTCAGATCCTGCTCGAGGTCTACCACGACGTCGCTCGTTCCCTCATCCACCACGGCTTCAACCGACTGGTGTTCGTCAACAACCACGGCTCGAACGTCAAGATCATCGACCCGCTCCTGCGGCGCATCCGCTATGAGACCGGCGCGTTCGTCGCCTTCTCGAAGCTCTACGCCGAGCGCTACCTGGGCCTTGTCTCGGACGTGATGGAAAATCCGCCGGAGGAAACGCCGGGCTGGCATTCGAGCGAGCTCGAAACCGCTCAGGTCCTGGCTCACGACGAGGAACTGGTTCGCATGGACCGGGCGGTCAACCAGCAGGTCAAGAAGCCCGACTGGTTCCCTGATTCGTTCATCAAGCTGGACGGGGCGCCGGAGGTGGAGTTCCAGGGCTACCAGTACTTCCTGTTTCCCACGGACCATGCCGATTTCACGCCGAGTGGCGTCATCGGGAACCCGTTCCGCGCGACAGCCGAGAAGGGGGAGACGACGTACGAGCTCTACGCCGAGCATCTCGCTGCTGCGCTGGAGGAGTTCCAGAAGGTGCCGGTCGAGGTGCACACGCGGGAATGGCGGGACCGGGCCTGATGACCGAGTCATGACCCAGCAGCCGGGGATCGCCCTGATCGGGACGCTGGACACGAAGGGGGACGAGATCGCCTATGTGCGCGACCGGCTGGTCGCGCTCGGGACCAGGCCGCTCGTGATCGACTCCGGCATCCTCGGCGAGCCCGGCATCAAGGCTGACGTCACCCGCGAGGACGTCGCCCGCGAGGCCGGCTACGACCTCGAGCAGGTGCAACAGGCGGGAAGCCGCGGTGCGGCGGTCGAGCTGATGGTGGAAGGCGTACGCGCCGTCTGCCTTCGGCTCTGGCTGGAGGGGCGGATCAACGGGGTGCTGTGTCTCGGCGGCGCCGAGGGGGCTCTGCTCGGCGCGGCGGCAATGCACGCCCTACCCGTCGGCGTGCCCAAGGTGATCGTCTCTCCCAGTGCGTCGGGCCGCCGGGCGTTCGGCCCATTCGTCGGCGAGAGCGACGTCCTCGTCATGCATTCCGTCATCGACATCCTGGGGCTCAATCCGATCGCGCGCTCGGTGTTCGACAATGCCGCAGCGGCTGTCGCCGGCATGGCGCGCGACGCGGGCCAGCCGGTAAGCGAACTGGGCGGGCGCAGCGTTGGCCTCACGATGCTGGGACACACGACGCCGGCCGTGATGCGGATCAGAGCTGCTCTAGAGCGGGCAGGGCACGAGCCCGTCATCTTCCACGCGAACGGCGTCGGCGGTCCGGCGATGGAGAAGCTCGTCACTGCGGGTGCCCTGGCTGGCGTGATCGACTACACGCTCTCCGAGGTCGCAAACGCGCTGCTCGGAGGCCTGCACGCCACGGGCCCGGAGCGCCTGACAGTCGCAGGCAAGCACGGTCTGCCCCAGGTGGTCGTCCCCGGCTGTGTCGACTTCTTCAACCAAGGGGCGCGTGAGACCCTGCCGGAAGAGTATCGAGGCAGGAAGAGCTACTACCACAACCCGGTTGCGACGCTGGTCCGCCTCGAACGGGACGAGATGGCCGAGCTCGGGCGCGTCGTGGCCGAGCGTTTGAACGAGTCCCGTGGTCCCGTTCGGGTCGTGGCGCCTTCGCAAGGGTTCTCTCTCGCGGACGTCGAGGGAGGAGATCTCTGGGATCCCGAAGCCGACGCCGCCTTCCTCGAGGCGCTCTCGTCCGGGCTTCGCGCCGAGATCCCCTTCGAGCTCATCGACACGCACGTCAACGACCCTGCGTTCGCGGACCTCGTCGCGGAGCGATACCTCGCCCTCGTCTCCGCCCCGCTCTCTACCTCCTGACCACGATGCCCGCCGACCTTCGTAGAGCCAAGATCCTCGAGAGAATCCAGCGGGACGGAGGCGCCTCCATCGGAGAGCTCGCCCGCGACTACGGCGTCTCTCCAATCACCGTGCACAGGGATCTCGAGCGCCTTGCCCGCGACGGCCTGATCGAGCGCATCCACGGCGGCGCGCGGCCCACCGACGCGAGTCCGACCCAACTCCAAGTCCCCACCGACTGGACGAAGCGGCTACGGCAGGCGCAGGCCCAGAAGGAGGCGATCGCGGCGGCGGCCGTCCACTTCGTCGAGGACGGCGGGACGATCTTCGTCGACTCATCGACAACCTGTCTGGCTCTCGCCCGGCACCTGAACCGGCACCCGCCGCGTGCGCTGACGCTCGTCACGAACTCGCCCGCAATCGCCCTGGAGCTGCACGCGCCCGCGATCCACGTCGTCGTGACCCCCGGCGAGGTCGACCAAACGCTGAAGATGATCGGGGGCCGCTGGGCGGCGGAGTTTCTGGCGGGCCTGAACATGGAGGTGGCGTTCATCTCGGCGGGAGGAGTGACTCTGGAGCACGGCTTGACGACGACACGGCGGGCGCTCGCCGACACGCTCCGCGCCGCACTGGCCTCCTCGGGAAAGGGAATCGGCCTGATCGACTCGTCGAAGTTCGGTCTCGCCGCATTGCTCTCGATCGCTCGGCCCGAGGAACTCGACGCGCTCGTCGTCGACGACGGCCTGTCGCGCGAGCTCATCGACGCCTACGAGGCCGCCGGCGTCAACCTCGTCTTCGCCGGGGGCCACCAAAGAGCATCTTCCGTCGCCTAACCACAAGGAGGACTGATGGCACGACCCGTCACGCTCTTCACCGGCCAGTGGGCCGACCTGCCGCTCGAGGAACTGGCCGAGAAGGCTGCCGGCTGGGGATTCGATGGACTGGAGCTCGCCTGCTGGGGCGATCACTTCGATGTCGACCAGGCGCTCTCGGACCCCTCCTACACCGATACAAGGTGGGAAATCCTTCACAGCCACGGCCTCGAGTGCCATGCCATCTCGACGCACCTCGTCGGCCAGGCTGTGTGCGACCCGGTCGACGAGCGGCACCGCGCGATCTTGCCGCCTGACGTCTGGGGAGACGGCGATCCGGAAGGCGTCCGCCGGCGCGCGGCAGAGAAGGTGGCCGATGCCGCTCGCGCGGCGGCCAAGCTGGGCGTGCAGCAGGTGAACGGGTTCACCGGCTCGAGCGTGTGGCACATGCTTTACTCGTTCCCGCCCAACGACTGGGATGCGATCGAAGCCGGTTACCGAGACTTCGCCGACCGGTGGAACCCGATCATCGACGTCTTCGACTCAGAGGGAGTTCGCTACGGACTCGAGGTACATCCGACGGAGATCGCCTACGACTTCGTCACAACTCGAAAGACGCTCGACGCGATCGACCGCCGCGACGGCTTCGGGATCAATTTCGACCCGAGCCACTTCGCGCACCAGTCTCTCGACTCAGCCGCGTTCGTCGACGAGTTCGCCGACCGTATCTACCACGTGCACGTGAAGGACTCGCGCAAGCGCCTTGACGGGCGCCGGTCGATTCTCGGCAGCCACCTCAACTTCGGAGACGCGGCACGCGGGTGGGACTTCGTCTCGCCGGGGCACGGAGACGTGGATTTCGAAGAGCTCTTCCGAGCTCTGAACCGCATCGGCTATGAGGGACCCCTCTCGGTCGAATGGGAGGACGCCGGCATGGATCGGGAGTGGGGCGCGCAGGACGCTGTTGCGTTCGTTCGCCGCACCGACTTCGCCCCGTCCGCTGTGGCCTTCGACGCCGCCTACGAAAGGAAGTGATCCATGGCTGACCAGGAGGTGGGATTCGTCACGATGGGAAGGGCTTCCGGCGCGGAGGAAGCGCGCACGATCGGCGTCGGGATGCTCGGCTACGCCTTCATGGGCAAGGCGCATGCCAACGCCTACCGGACGATTCCGTACATGACCTGGCCGCCCCCGCTGGTGCCGCGCCTGGTTGCCGTAGCGGGGCGAACCGAGGAGGCGGTCGCGGAGGCGGCTCGTCGCTACGGCTTCGAGCGATATGCGACCGACTGGCGCAATCTCGTCTCCAACGACGAAGTCGAGCTCTTCGACAACTCAGGACCGAACAACCTCCACGCCGAGCCGACGATTGCGGCGGCGGCAGCCGGGAAGCACGTCATCTGCGAGAAGCCGCTGGCCCGCACGGCGGACGAGAGCTACGACGTCTGGCAGCAGGTGGCGGCCGCAGGCGTCAAGCACATGTGTGCCTTCAACTACCGCTTCGTGCCGGCTGTCCGGCTTGCCCGCGAGATGCTCGAGGGGGGCGACCTCGGCGACATCTACCACTTCCGCGGCAGCTATTTACAGGAGTGGGGCGACATCGACGACCAGGTGTGGCGTTTCGAGCGGGCCACCGCAGGCTCAGGCGCCCTTGGGGATCTCGGTGCGCATGTCCTCGACCTCGCTCGCTACCTGGTCGGTGAGGTGAAGTCGGTCAGCGGAGGCACGAGGACGTTCAAGGAGGGGCGCGACGTCGACGACGCCTTCGAAGCGGTTGTCGAGTTCGAAGGCGGCGCGATAGGGACGGTGGAGGCATCACGCTTCTGTCCGGGGCGCAAGAACGCCTTCACCTGGGAGATCAACGGATCCAAGGGCTCGATCGCATTCGACCTCGAGCGTCTGAACGAGCTGCAGGTCAACCTCAGGGAGTCGAAGCCCGGCGAGCGTGCACAGGGGTTTCGCGACGTCCTGGTCTCGGAAGCTGACCACCCGTTCTGGGAGCACTGGTGGCCCCACGGGCACATCATCGGGTGGGAGCATTCGTTCGTGCACGAGATCCACCACCTGTTGACGGCAATCGCAGAGGACGGGGACGTCGCACCGCACGGTGCGACCTTCGAGGACGGCTACAGGGCCGCGGAGATCTGCGACGCAATCGTCCGTTCGAGCGAGTCAGGCCGGCGGGAAGAGGTCCCATATCGCTGAGCGTCGCGTTCAGCTCTTCGCCACTTGCCTGGGAGATCTTTTCTTCCCGGAAGTCGTGGCTGACGCCGAGTCGCTGCTCGAACAGGCCGGCTACGAGGTCGATTTTCCCCTGGAGCAGGTCTGCTGCGGGCAGCCGGCATTCAACGCCGGCCATCGCGCGGCGGCCCGCCGCGTCGCCCGCACGTTCGTCCGAGCCTTCTCCAGAGACCGTCCAGTCGTCTGCGCGTCCGGCTCCTGCGCGACGATGGTCGCGCACTACCTGCCCGAGCTCTTGGGCTGCGAGCCGTACGAGGTCTGGGAGCTCTCTGCCTTCCTCGCCCAGGCGGAGTCGACGCTCCCCGCTCGAAACGCCGGCTGCTCGCTTGCCTACCACGACTCCTGTCACATGCTCCGAGAGCTTGGGATCGCAGAGGAGCCCCGGCGTTTGCTGGAGCGCTCCGGCGCGCAGCTCGTCCCACTGCCAAGGCCGGATCTGTGCTGTGGGTTCGGCGGGACGTTTTCGGTCCGCCAGCCGGAGATCTCCGTGGCGATGGCCGACGAGAAGCTGGCAGGCGCTCGCGACGCAGACGCCCTCGTGACCGCAGATCCGGGCTGCCTCATGCATCTGCGTGCACGCGCTGCTCGAACGGGAGCACCGCGCGTGATCCACCTGGCGACCGCGCTCGCCCGGGGGGCGAACCCTTGACCGAGCTGGCGCAAGTAGAGGAGCGCTTTCGCCGCGTCGCCCAGGCATCACTCGCCAACCCGCACAGCCAGGAGGCCGCCGACGCGGCGACGCAGCGCATGCTCGAGGGTCGCACGACGGCCTGGGCCGACCTTCCTGACGTCGAGACGCTGCGCGAGCGGGCTCACGAGATCCGGATGCGCACCATCTCCGATCTCGACCGCCATCTCGCCGACTTCACCGCCGCCTTCGAGGCCCGCGGCGGCAAGGTCCATTTCGCGCGGACCGCCGAGGAGGCAAACGAGTACATCGTCGACGTCTGCCGCCGGGTCGGTGCGCAGCTCGTGGCCAAGTCGAAGTCGATGGCGAGCGAAGAGATTCGCGTCAACGAAGCACTCGAGGCAGCAGGGATTCGTCCCGTGGAATGCGACTTGGGGGAGTACATCCTCCAGCTCGCGCAGGAGCACCCGATCCACATCATCCTGCCCGCGATCGAGAAGACGGCCGCGGATGTGGCCGAGCTGTTCTCCGCGGTCGAAGGCGCACCCGTCTCCCCCGAGCTGGAAGAGCTCGCGGCCGCCGCTCGACGGCAGCTCCGGAAGGTCTTCCTGAGTGCCGACGTCGGGCTCACGGGCGCGAACTTCGCCGTCTCGAAAACCGGCTCCCTCTGTCTCGTGACGAACGAGGGCAACGGCGGGCTGGTGACCTCCCTGCCGAATGTCCATATCGCCCTCCTCGGCATGGAGCGCCTGGTGCCGACCCTCGATGACCTGGCCGTTCTGCTCCAGCTCCTCCCGCGCAGCGCCACGGGGCAGAAGCTGACGAGTTACACGAGGATCTTCACGGGACCCCGGCGCGCAGGGGAGGTCGACGGGCCTGAGGAGCTTCACGTGGTGATCCTCGACAACGGTCGCTCCAACCTCCGCGGCGGCCGCTACGAGGAGATGCTCGCCTGCATCCGCTGCGGAGCCTGCCTCAACGTCTGCCCTGTCTACCGCAAGGCCGGCGGAGGCGCGTACGGACCGGTCTACTCGGGCCCGATGGCGGCCGTGCTCGTGCCGCTGCTCGTCGGGCTCGAGCGTGCGCCCGCCCTGCCGCATGCGTCCTCCCTCTGCGGCGCCTGTACAGTCGCCTGCCCGGTGAAGATCCCCCTGCACGAGCTGCTCCTGGAGCTCCGGAAGGATCTCGTCGAAGAGCGGGTCGCGTCCGCCCGCGAGCGCCTCGGCTTCACGCTTTGGTCGCTCGCCTGGTCGCGCCCGTCCCTGTACCGGGCCTCAACCTTTCTCGCCCGCCTCGCCTCGCGCCTCGGCGGACGCTTCGGGCCGGGTCGCACATGGACACTAGGTCGGGAGCTGCCCGTCCTCGCCCGCCGCCGGTTCCGGGATCTGCGATGACCCAGTCGCTGGCCGAGCGCTTCGTCGCGAACGCCGAGGCCGCCGGCTTCGTCGTGCATCGCGGCGAAGCTCCGGAGATCGAAGGCTCCGAGCGCTCGACGGCAAGCTACGGGCTCGCCGACACCGGCAGTGTCGTGCTCGCCGCTGCGCCGGACGAGCCGCGGGCGCGGCACCTGCTTCCAGAGGTCCACGTCTCCCTGCTCTCGGAGGAGCGCATCCTTCCGGGCCTCGCAGAGCTGTTCACAGCCGTCGGGTCAGACCTTCCGAGCGCGCTGGCAATCATCACGGGCCCAAGCCGCAGCGCCGACATCGAGCAACGCTTGGTCGTCGGCGTCCATGGCCCTCGCGAAGTGCACATCGTCCTCGTCCCGTGACCGACGTCGTGTGCCTCGGGATCCTCGTCGCGGACGCGATCGCCCGGCCCGTCGACGACGTGCCCCCGCGCGGCGCCCTCGAGCTCGTCGACGAGATCTCGCTCCACGGCGGCGGCTGTGCGCTCAACACCGCGAGCGCGCTGGTCCGGTTCGGTCTCGAGGCGGCGGTGGTCGGAAAGGTGGGAGCCGACCCCTTCGGCGATTTCATCCTCCAGCTCCTCGACGACCGTGGAGTCGACCGCCGCGGGGTTTTGCAGGATTCGGCCGTGTCGACCTCTGCGACGGTCGTCCTGGTGGATTCGGCTGGTGAGCGGACGTTCCTCCATCTTCCGGGGGCTAACGGCCAGCTCAGGCGCGAAGAGCTCGACGAGGACGCGCTCTTCTCGGGCAGAGCCCTCCACGTCGCCGGTGCCTTGGTCATGCCTGAGCTCGACGGGAGCCCCACCGCTGGCATTCTCGAAGAGGCCAAGGCTCGCGGCCTGACGACGAGTCTCGACACGGTCTGGGACGCCACGGGTCGCTGGGAGCGACTCCTTCCCAGCCTTCCGCATCTGGACCTGTTCGTTCCCAGCCTCGCAGAGGGCTCTGCGATCTCTCGCGAGCCTGAGCCGGAGTCGGTCGCTGCCTGGCTCAGGGAGCGCGGCGTGAGAACCGTGGCGCTCAAGCTGGGCGCCGACGGTTGCTTCGTGGCGAGCGAGGAGTTCGTGGGTTTTGTGGCTGCTCCGGCAGTTGAGGCGATCGACGGCACTGGGGCGGGCGACGCGTTCGCCGCGGGCCTCCTGTACGGCCACCTCGCGGGCTGGCCTCTCGAGCGGGCTGCTGCGCTTGCCAACGCAGCCGGAGCCCTCGCAGCGACCGCGGTCGGGGCGGTCGAAGGAGTGCGGGGGCTGGAGGAGACGCTCGCTCTGGCGGGGCTGGAGTCGGCGGCATGAACCCGAGGCTCAACCGCCTGTTCGCCGCGGACGGACGCTGCTTCGATGTCGCCGTCGACCACGGCTTCTTCGGCGAGGGCTCCTTTCTCACAGGGATCGAGGACATGGAGCGAACGGTGGCCACTCTCGTCGAGGCCGGCCCCGATGCGATTCAGCTCTCTCCCGGGCAGGCCTTGCTCCTGCAAGGCGTTCCGGGTCCGGGCAAGCCGGCGCTCGTTCTGCGCACCGATGTCGCGAACCTCTACGGCGGCTCTCCGCCCAGCCGTCTTTTCAGTCAGGTTGTCGAGGCAGTAGTCGAGCGCGCCATCGTTCTGGACGCGGCCTGCGTCGTCGTCAATCTCTTCCTCCTTCCGGGCGAGCCTGAGCTCCACGAGCAGTGCATCTGCAACGTTTCCGCCCTCCGGGCCGCATGCGACCCCGTCGCGATGCCGCTCATGGTCGAGCCGCTGGCGATGAGGCCCGGCGAACGCGGCTACGGCGTCGATGGAGACGTGAAGAAGATCGTCCCGCTCGTACGTCAGGCCGTCGAGCTGGGGGCGGATGTGGTCAAAGCGGATCCAACCGACGATCTGGAGGACTATCCCCGCGTGGTGCAGGCGGCGGGCACGCGCCCGGTGCTCGTGCGAGGCGGCGGCCGCGTGTCCGACGACGAGATCCTGCGCCGCACCGCGGCGATCATGCTGCAGGGCGCCGCCGGGATCGTCTACGGGCGCAACGTGGTGCAGCACGACAATCCCGGAGCAATGACGCGAGCGCTCATGGCGATCGTGCACGACGGCGTCTCGGCGGAAGAAGCCGACAAGCGCCTGCGCGCCGGTGGCTAGCCGAATCGTCCGCTTCGGCCTGATCGGCGGCGGTCTCATGGGCCGGGAGTTCGCGAGCGCGGCGGCCCGCTGGATCCACCTCGACGACCTGGGAGTCTCACCCGAGCTTGCCGTCGTCTGTGACGCCAACCCCGATGTCCTCTCCTGGTACGAGCGGCTCACTCCGCGGCCGCGGCTCACCGGCGATTACCGCGAGGTGCTCGAGGACGAAACTGTCGAGGCCGTGTACTGCGCGGTACCTCACCATCTGCACCAAGAGATCTACGTCGCCGCCATTCAGGCCGGCAAGCACCTGCTCGGAGAGAAGCCGTTCGGAATCGATCTGGCGGCGAACGACGCAATCTCGGCGGCGGTGGAGTCACGTTCCGATCTCCTCGTCCGCTGCTCCTCGGAGCTCCCGTTCTACCCCGGCGGGCAAGAGGTCACGCGCTGGATTCAGGACGCCCGCTTCGGCCGGGTGCTCGAAGTCCGCTCGCTCTTTCTCCACTCGAGCGACCTCGATCCTCAGAAACCGATCAACTGGAAGCGCCGTGCCCGCTTCAACGGGGAGTACGGGTGCATGGGCGACCTCGGCATGCACGCCCTTCATCTGCCCCTCCGCGCCGGCTGGATGCCGGCGAACGTCCGCGCGATCCTCTCCGACGTCTTTCCGGAGCGTCCCGACGGCGCCGGCGGCACCGAACCGTGCGACACTTGGGACAACGCAGTGCTGCTGTGCGAGGTGCGGACCGACGGCTACGCGTTCCCTCTGCGCGTCGAGACGAAGCGGATCGCCCCGGGGGACACCAACACCTGGTCGATCGAGATCGACGGCACCGAGGGGTCGATCGCCTACACGAGCAAGCTTCCGAAGACTCTCCGCTTCATGAAGTACGAGCCCGGGAAGCCTCAGGCCTGGGAGATGCTCGATCTCGGCTCCCAGTCGGCGTATCCCACGATCACGGGAGCGATCTTCGAGTTCGGGTTCTCGGACGCGATCCTGCAGATGTGGGCCGCCTACCTCGACGAGCTCGCTCACGGGAAGGAGGGGATGAGGCAACCGTTCCACTGCGCCACGCCCGCCGAGGCCGCTCAGACGCACCGCATCTTCACGGCCGCTCTCCAGTCGCAGCGGGACGTGGCCACGGTCACGATCACGTGACGGACGAGGTGCAAAGCGATCTGCGCTCGTTCCTCCCGCCGGGATCGGTCCTCGACGGCACTCCGGCCGCCTACCTGGCGGACGAGACCGAGACGCGAGGGGTCAACGGCCGCGCCGACGCCGTGGTCCTGCCGGAGACCGTCGAGGAAGTCGCCAAGGTCGTCGCGTGGTGCTACGAACGTGGTGTAGCGATCGTCCCCCGCGGGGGCGGGACCGGCTTCGCCGCAGGGGCGGTTCCGCTCGACGGAGGAGTCGTTGTCTCGCTCGAGCGCCTCGCGCGCGTCCGCTCGTTCGATCCACTCCTCTGGCGCATCTGGGTAGAGGCAGGCCTCAGGACGGCTGAGCTTCGCCGCATCGTTCGCCAGAGCGGTCTGTTCTTCCCTCCGGATCCCGGAGCGGCCGAGCAATCGCAGATCGGCGGAAACATCGCCACCAACGCCGGCGGCCCGCATGCCTTCAAGTACGGCGTCACCGGCGCATGGGTCACCGGACTCGAAGCGGTCTTGCCGCCGGGGGAGATCGTCTCGCTCGGCGGTGCGATCCGAAAAGACGTGGCCGGCTACGACTTGAAGAGTCTGCTCATCGGGTCAGAGGGCACCCTCGGGATCGTGACGGCGGCCTGGCTGAGGTTGCTCCCGGCTCCAGAAGCGTCGTACCCGGTTGCTGCCTTCTATCCCTCGGCGGAGCAGGGCTGTGCGGCGATCGAAGCCGTGCTCGGGAACGGCCTCGTCGTGGCCGCGCTGGAGTACCTCGACGGGTCGACACTCCAGGCGGCGGGGCCGGCCTTTCCCGCACCGGTTCCTTCCGCTGCGGGCTTTCTCGTAGTGGCAGAAGCGGACGGGTCGGAAGCGGAGGCGGCAGGCGTGCGGGCCGTGCTGCTGGACGTCCTCGGCGACCAAGCGCTCAGTCTCCATGCGCCCGAGGAAACCGCCGCAATCGAAGCGCTCTGGCGTTGGCGAGACGGCGTCTCGATCGCCGTCAGCGCTCAGCTCGGCGGGAAGGTGAGCGAGGACATCGTCGTCCCGCTCGACCGCCTCGCTGAAGCGATCGACCAGACGCTCGCCATCGGCAGCCGCCATGGCCTTTCCGCCTGCAGCTGGGGGCATGCTGGGGACGGCAACTTGCATGCCACCTTCCTCGTGTCGCCCGAGAGCGCCGACGAGCTCGAACGCGCCCAAGCGGCCTCGGAGGAGCTCTTCGTGCTCGCCGTCTCGCTCGGCGGCTCGGTCTCCGGCGAACACGGCGTCGGCGTCGTGAAGCGCGGCCGCCAGGGGTGGTCCCCCAAGACTGCAGCGCTCATGACCGCCGTGAAGGACGCCTTCGACCCTCGGGGCCTCATGAATCCCGGAAAGAAAATCTAAGGGGACGCCGTCAGTCCGTACGCCCGGTCCGCGGCTCCCTGCCGCAGCGCAGGGCGCCGACATCATGTCGAGGCCCCACCGTACGACTGGCTCCGCGGGTCTTCTGTCCGTCAACTCATTTCAGGACGCGGAACTTGATGTGCGTCGCGAACGGCGAGTCGAGGACGCGAGTGCGTTCGAGCCGCAAGCGTGTGCCGAGCTCGCCGAACAGGGGTCGGCCCGCTCCAAGGATGACTGGGGCGATGTGGATCTGGAGCTCGTCGACCAGCTCAGCCTGAAGTGCCTGTTGGGCAATGCTGGCGCCGCCGCCGATGCCGACTGGTCGGTCGCCGGCGATCTGCCGGGCCCGGTCGACGGCGGCCTCGATGCCGTCGACGAACTCGAAGCCGGACGCGGGCTCGGGCTGATCGCCGACTCGGTGGGTGACCACGACGCAAGGGACGCCAAAGGGCGACGTACCGCCCCAGCCGTCGGTGACGTCGTACATCCGGCGCCCCACGACGGCGGCACCGGCCGCCATCAGTTCGTCGAGCACCTCGCGGTCGACTCCCGTCGCGCCCGGCCGCTCCTGCTGAGATTCTCCATATGTCCACGGCCCACCGAAGACCCAGTAGTGCAGGCATTCGCCGTCGTCACCGAGCCCACGACCGGGTCCATCGTTCGGTGCGGTCACGAATCCGTCGAGCGACATCGTGATGTCCAGAACGACCTGGCTCATCGGTTTCCTCGGTCAGCGACGGGGGGTGAACTTGTCGCAGGTAGCCGAGCCGCGGATCAGCCCACGGACCAAACGACAGCCGCCGAGCGCCAGTGGTGGAAACATGAACTTGCAGTGGTCGCAGCGGACCTCGGCCTGGGGAGCGGGCCGGTAGTTCGCCCCCTTCTTCGAGAGACCCCAGACCCTCGTCGCCATCCGATCCCTCCCGAGCAGATCCTAGTACGCCGGATCATAAACGGGCGGCTTCAGAGCCGATCTGGGTGGAGAGGCCGCCACGTCTGCTCCATATGTAGAATACGACTTATGAGAGTCACCCATTCGCTGGTTCAGGTCATCATCGCGTTGATGGACGACCCTGGCGGCCGCCACTGGGGTTATGACCTGTCCAGGCGGTCGGGGGTCAGGTCTGGCGTTCTGTACCCGATCCTGCATCGGATGCTGGCAGAGGGATGGCTTACTGACGGATGGGAGGATGTCTTGGAGGTCAGGGAGGGGAGGCCGCCGCGCCGCTACTACGTGGTGACCGAGGAGGGCATTTCCCAGCTCGGAGCGATCCTCCAAATGGCCCGATCCGATTCGCGATTCGGCGCGTTGGTCGAGAGGTTCGCGTAGGTGTTCATCGCCCTGGAAGCGTGGCCTATCTTCCTCGTCGCCCTGCTGGTATTCGGGTTTGCTCCGGGAGCTCTCCTACGTGTGGTCGTACTCGCGTTTCGCCGAGACGACCCTCGGAGGAGCGAGTTGCTCGCTGAGCTCCACGCCGTTCCACGCCTGGAGAGGCCATTCTGGGTCCTCGAGCAACTCGAAGTGGCGTTGTTCGAGGGCGTCCGGGACCGCATCGTCTGGGTCGCCACAGGGCGCGTCATTTACCGTTGGCACCTCGAATCAGGCGTCAAGCGGAACCTGGTTTACCCTGAGACGTTCGAGATTCCCACCGACGAGGAGAGGCTCGGTATCGCGCCGGGAGCGGTCGTCAAGCTCATGTTCGAGATGAAAGATGGCTGGGGCGAGCGGATGTGGGTGAACGTGTCGAGTGTGGGGAAGCGCCATCTCACTGGAACGCTCGTGAATTGCCCCCTCGGCATTCCTCGTCTCAGTCCTGGCGACAAGATCAAATTCAGGCCCGACGATGTGATCGACATCGACTGGCCCACTTGGGAGTCATGTCAGGAGACTGCTCTGGATGGCGAACGTTCGTAAGCATTCGAGCGATCTCTCGCCGAAGCTCTGACCGGTCTGCATGCCCCTGGCGGCACGTCAACGGGTCACCGCGTCTTGGTGTCTACGCGGCTGGACGCAGGCGCCCGGCCTCCTTGACGAGCGCCGCGTACTCCTCGGCGCTTAGGAGGATGCCGCGCAGTCTTTTCGCCGGTCGAGCAGGACGTACTTCGCCGCCTCACCGCTTCAGACACTCCACGGTCCCATGGAGATCCCGCGAGCCCTCAAGCGCCGCTTCATTCGCGCCGATCTTCGCTACGGCATGCATCTTCCAGGAATCCGCCGCGTGGAACGGCCTGCCGTCACGATCGAAGAGGTCTTGCAGCATCGAACCGATCTCTCCACCTTCGTCGTTCATCTGACTCGCGACACGGACGGAGGCGCCGCGCGCGAGAACCTCACGTCGATCATCCACGAGCGAAGATTGCGCGCCGTCTCGCCGAAGGGATGGGCGACCTGGGAGCGGTTCGAGCTCGATGACGACGCTCTCGAGACTCAAAGGGTCATCTGCTTCAGCGAGACGCCGCTCGAGCACGTCCATGGCCTGTTCGCCGACATTGCAGGTCGCAACGTCCATTTCCAGGGCTACGGGGTCGCGTTTCCAAAGATGGTGGCTCGGTGGATGAGCACCAACCCCGTTTGGTACGTCGACCTCTCGCGTGCGCCAGGTGAGTGGCGCGACTGGCCGATCAAGGAGGCGCTAAATGCTCTCGTTAGGGAAGCGGCAGACGACTTCGCAGGTCACCCGATCAGCCGGTTGACACCCTTCATCGAAGGAATGGGGAGTTGGCCTGACGGCAACGGCGGCCTTCGTCTGCGCGAGGTCGCCTGGGAACGGGAATGGCGGCACATTGGCGACCTGGATCTCACACCGTGGTGGTCGAAGGCGCTCTGGCTCTGTCCAGAGGTCAATCTGGAGGCGTTCTCGGCTCTCGTCGGCGAGGGAGCACACTGCATCGACCCGGCTTGGGGGCTCGAGCGGATCATCGGTCATCTGCTCGGCATGGGTGGCGCTGAGATGACGCCCTTCGCAGCGCACTGAGGTTTGCGCGCGGTTCGGGCCGCGTCGAGCTCGAGCGCTGGGAAGAGAGGAGCGCGAGCCGCTGGATCGGGCAGCGCGCCTGAGCTCGAACTTGACCCACTGAGCGAGTGAATAAATCGAACAGGTCCAACTGGTAAAGTGGACCGAGATCATGGTCGGACGCGGAAATAGGTCGAATGTCTCCTAGGGGTCGTGGGCGCCCGAGCCGCGAGGAGGTCCTGCGCGGTCTTGACGGGGCGATCGATGACCTCCGCAGCGTCGGCGGGTTGCCGCTCCCGGTTGAGGCGGATGCGATCTGGGAGGGGATCTGGTACGAGGAGGCCCACCACTCGACGGCGATCGAGGGCAACACGCTCGTTCTCAAGGAGGTCGAGAGACTTCTACGCGAGGGCAAGGCGGTTGGGAGCAAAGAGCTCGCCGAGTACCTCGAGGTCGAGGGCTACGCGAAGGCTGCGCAGTGGATCTACGCCCAGGCCGTTCAGCAGACTCCCGATTGGTCGCCAGGGGAGTTGATCAGCCTCACCGAGCTTCGCCAGATCCACAAGCTCGTCGTCGAGCCGGTGTGGCTCCATTCACCGCCGGATGGTCTCCATCCCGGAGAGGGGCCGGGCTCGTTTCGCAAACACGACATTCGTCCTTTCACCGGTGGGATGACGCCTCCGCCGTTCCCCGACGTGCCATCGCTCGTGACCGACTGGTTGCGCGACGCCGGCCGAGGGCCGGTCGAGAACCAGCATCCGATGGTGTTCATCGCCGACCTTCACGCACGCTTGGAGCAGATCCATCCCTTCCGCGACGGGAATGGGAGAGCCGGTCGGTTGGCGACGAACCTCTTGCTCGTTCGGCACGGATATCCCCCCGCCGTCATCTACAAGCGCGACCGAACGCGCTACCTCAACGCACTCAGAAGTGCGGACCGAGGCGATCCGGGTCCACTCGCCGAGATCTTTGCGAGGGCGGTGACGGACGCCATCTATCGCTTCCTCCTTCCTGGCCTCGCTGGGCCGCATCGGCTCGTTCCGCTCCGCTCGCTCGCTGATTCTGTGCTCTCAGGGAACGCGCTCGCGGTCGCCGCCAAGCGCAGCCGGCTGCGGGCCGTTCGACGGACGGATCAGTGGTACTCGACCAGGCAATGGGTGCAGCAGTACAAAGAGAGCCGCTACAAGCGGCGCGTCGGTTCCTGATCTTGACCTACCAGCACGCTGGGTAAATCGAACAGGTCAACCTCGCGCTTTCATCCGCATCACGAGTGTCGTGGTTTAGGAAACCGCTCAGCCGCCGAAAGTCCGTACGGCTTACGCCTCGAACTTTCGGCGGGAAGCTCTCGGAGGTACCCCCGGCAGGAGTCGAACCTGCGCACGCGGTTTAGGAAACCGGCCTACTTTGGCTCAACCGTGCGGCCTTCGGGGCCTTGCGCCCCAGTCCGCACCCAGTCCGCGCGGCCCGGAGCATCGCTGGCCCCATATCCGACGGTTCCGTCACCGCGCCAAGAACGGTGTCATGTCGTCGGCGGCGAGTCCCGACAGGTGGCCGATGATCTGCTCCAGTCCCCAATTGGGGTCGATACAGGTGCCGGGAACTCCGCCCACGGCTTCCACCAAGGCGCTGAACTCGCCGATTGCTCCTCAGGACAAAGCCAAACTGCCTTATCCCACCAGGGTGCAAGGTCGATTTGGCCATGGTGCCGCCACTCCCTTTCCCACCAGAACTCTCGCTGCTCGGGATCTCCGCCCGCCCATGTTCCCATGCCCTCAATGAACGGCGTCATTTTTCCGATGTTCGCGACGTTCAAGGTTCCTGCCGCCGCGCGAACCAGCCCATTGAGCGCCTCCGATACGACCCACGCCCGCCCGGGCGTCATGTCCACGTACCAAACAGGCTGGATCCCCATCCGCCTTGCGACCATCTTTGTGAACGCCACCCCGTAGGGCTTCAGCTTGACGGCCCGGTTTCGAATGTCTGAAAAGAGCGAGTAGGCATGTTCTAGCGGCGTTTCGCTAAAGCAGACGACGCGCTGAGATTCTCGCTCGGCGTCGTTCAGGGCTAGTCCCGGAACCCCGAGTGCCCATCCCATCGCCCGACCCGCCGACAAGGCCCTTCCTTCGATGATCGAGCGGAGGTTCGCTCGCGCATCGGGAAGGGGGAGAGGAAAGGCGTCAGGCGCGTAGTCGTTCGGGGTGTCATCGCGCGTCAGATGGACGACGAACGTGGAGAGATCCGTGCGGCGATTGAGGACTTCGCGAATCTCGACGGACATGGGAAGAGATCCTGAACCGCCGAGCGGAGGGCATCCTCTGAGCCCACCAGGCCCTCGGAATCTGACATCGCCCGGCGGGCGATGGGCCGACGATCGGACTTGGGGGGCGGCGGGCTAGGGAAGCGCCTTGAAGTGATCGCACTCGACCGTTTCTGTTCCTGGGCAGCCCGCGCCAACGTCTAAGCCGACCAACTGGTCGTAGCCCCACGGGCCAGCGTAGACGCGGCCGTCCCTCAGCCCGAGGCCCCAGGGCCGCCCCCCGTCTCGGAGCCAGATCCGCTCGATGCCGGAGACGCCGATGACCGTGCGTGTCATCTGGGTGATGATCCGTGCCTTCTGCATCACGTTGGCGTTCTGCGGTAGCCCTGCGAGGTTCAGCGTTTCATCCGCTCCGTCGCCCTTGTAAGTCATCGAGAGGAGGCGTGTCCCTTTCGGAATGGCGCTCGTGATTCCCTTTCTCTCTTCCTCGCGGGTCGGCCCCGCCAACAACGCTGTGAGCGCCTCGCGGGCATACGGCGACTTCCTCTTGATCGTGCGTCGTACTCCGATGGGCGCTGACCCGTCGTTCGTCAGGAAGTAGATCGTTGTCGTGATCGTGGGCCTCGTCTCTGTCACGAAGCCCGCCGAGGTGCTGATCCGGGTCTCTCCAGCCCCGGAGTGGCCCCCCGACTGACTTCCGCAGGCAGCAGCAGCCGCTATCACGACGCAGAGAAGCGGCGGAGTGAACAGTTGACTCGTCCGATTCAAAGCTCTTGCTTCATACGCCTACCGAGACCCTTCAGTTCCAGGGCAGGGCCGGAGCGGAAGGGCTTGCCGGAGGGCGGCGGCGGGCTAGGGTAGTCGGATGGCCCGCTGGCGATGGGAAGGCGCTTTTTCGATCGATGTTCCCGATGGCTGGGACGTAAATGACTTCTCGGATGGAGTTGAAGTGGTGCCGCCTGACCCGAGCGGTGCGGCTCACTTTTCCACCTACAAGCGCGTACCACCGCGTCCGGTCGAGCCTGGGGAGGCGTCGGGATGGCTTTGCGGGTTCGCCGATCAGCAGCTAGGTGTACCCGTTGACGACCCTCCTGAGATTGCCGCTCCGCTTGGACGAGAGGCACGGCTGGCGTGTGTCCAGCAGACGAACGAGGGGCCGCGTCCTTGGGAGATCGCTGTCCAGGTCTGGCCAGAGCGAGCCGTCTTCTTCACCTACAACCACGACGGCTCGCGTCCTGACCATCGAGATGCAGCGCTAACTATGTTCGCCAGTGTGGAACCTGACCGCGGGCGCTAACCCCCACTTCACGGGCGACGGAGCGGGAAGCCTTGCGGGAGGGCGGCGGCGGGCTAGGGTGGGCGCTTGTACTCGAACGTGGGCGGACTCGGCAGACCGAAATGCTCGACGAGCAAACGAACGTCGTGTTCATCCCGCTCGCTCCATTCGAAGCCCATCCGGAAGCGGAACTGGAGTTGCGGGCTTAAGCAGCGCACCTGCCGCCCGCCGATGACGCCGATCGCGTCTAGATCATCTGCCGGGTAGCGGCCCCAGGCCTTTGCGCTCTCGGAAAGCTGCTGCCAACCATCGCCCCCCCGATCAAAGAAGAGCGGATGGAAGTCAACCTGCCGTCCCTGCTCGTCTCGCAGTACAAGGCGTGCCGGAAGCCCCGGCTCAATCGTCCCGTCGCATCGGAAGCCGTGTTCCTCCAAAGCCCCTCGCGCCCCGTCGAGTTCGTCGCGGTCAAGAGCCAAATCGAGGTCTGTGTGGCGTCGCGTCTGCTCGCCAATAAGTGCATCTACGCCCCATCCCCCGTCCACATGGACGTGGATGCCTGCCGCATCGAGCCAGTCCAGCAACTCGGTTACATCCTTTGCGGTCATCGCCAATCCGAACGCATTAAATGCTGTCTGCGGCGTCCAAGCGAAGTCGCCGGAGCGGGAACGCTTGCGGAAGGGCGGCGGCGGGCTATGTGGGGTTGGGCGCTACCCTTTTTCCGTGGGCGAGATCGTGACCGAGGCTCGAATCACCTGCCCCGAGTGCGGCAATTCTCGGGTCGAGACGATGCCTTTCGATGCCTGCCAGCACTTCTACCACTGCGAGGCGTGCCAGACCTTGCTGACGCCGCGAACCGGTGATTGCTGCGTCTTCTGCTCGTACTCGGATTCGGTCTGTCCGCCACGGTGGCAGGAGGCTAAGCTCTGACAGTGGCCGAGCGCTCGCTGCTCCAGCGCATCCATAACCCTGCGAATTACGAGTGCGGCTGCGATCCCGATTGCTGGTGCCGCCGAACAACGATTGGTCGGGCGGTCAAGTGGTGGTTCCCCGCTCGGTTCTTCCGCATCCGCCACAAGAACAGCTTCTTCGACGGCATGTCGTGGGATGAGATCAGCGAATGGAAGCGCGACCAGGAGCAGAAGGGGCTGTATCCCTAGCCTTGAGGTGCGGCACACCTCTATCCCGGTTTCGCCGCCTTCTTCTGCGCCTGAAGCCGTGGCGGGAGCGGCCTTGCGGCGATTTCTTTCTCGACGAACCGCCGCCGCCCGACAGCTTCGTTCGAGAGCCTCGGAGACCAAGGCCCCACGCGCCCGGCGGGAGTATCGCGCTCGACTTGCCGCCGGAGACCTGGCCGCGGCGTTAGCTGCTGTGAGCCGTCCTGTCGAGACGAGCCTTCCGCTCGGGCGGAACAGGCATGTGAAACCGGCCGGGGATGTACCCGCGGAACGCGCGACCTAGAGCGCTTCGCTGGCAAATGCACTCAGGCGGGCAGCCGCGCTTCAGTCCCAGCGGGTTGTAAAGCCGTTCGATCAGGGCCATACCGCGAGTGTACGTCGCACGAGGTGGCCGTTCCTCCCAGGGGCCTGCGGAGTGGAGCCGGAACGCTTGCGGGAGGGCGGCGGCGGGCTAGGGTAAGCGGGTTGTAGCCCTCTGGACTCTCGCGGCGCTGGTCAAGAGCACGTCCCGCTCAGGAAATGCGCGACTCGGCTGACTTGGGATCGCCCCGGGCGATGGGGCTACACAGATGACGGAGTTGGAGGTGGCTGGAGACGACCGAGCCGATACTTAGGACATGACGCCCGCCACGACGACCCCGACCGCCACGAGAAGCAGCAGCTTCCTGACGCTCCGCGAGGCCGCGGACGTGCTCGATGTCAGCGTCTCGACCGCGCGCCGACTCGTCGCCTCCGGCTCGCTGCCGAGTAGCAGGTACGGACGCCTCTCGGTCATTCGCGTCGATCGCCGCGACCTGATCGAGTTCCTCGAAGCCTCCCGGAGGTGGAACGGTCATGCCTAAGCCCGCTCCGATCGAACTGCCTCCCATCCTGCCGCGCCCGGACATCTGTCCCACACCGGGGCCACGCCGATGAGTGAGAAGTGGAGCGACTGGCACCAGGAGCCGGAGCCCGTGAGACCTGGGACTTCCGGCGCTACGAGTCCGACCCGGCCATCGACGCCCTCGCCGAGCAGATGGGCGTCCATCCCGAGGACGTGACCCCCGAGACGATCCTCGGTTACGTGGAAGAAGTCCGCGCGGCCGGGGTAGCGCCCGCCGCTCCGGCCGCGCGCTCCTTCGCCCAGGACTACGCGAAGCCGCGTCGTCGGCAAGCGAGACCCGAACTCCTTGGACGGCTATAAGGGCGCTGTATTCGATCGGGTGATCACCGCCCGCGCCGCTCTCCTTCGCTGAGCGTTGGTCGTCCTGGCAGCAGCGGCTCCAACGCCAGGCCATGCGCAAGGCACGCGTGACCGCCCGGAGTTCGCTAGCAGACGGATGCCGAGGCGGAAGCGATGAGATGCCCCCGCCAGGAGTCGAACCTGGGCGCCCGGTTTAGGAAACCGGCGCTCTATCCGCTGAGCTACGGGGGCGAGGTCGAGAATCCCTTTGCTGGCCTCACGTCGGGTTTACATAACCGCCGCTCTATCCACTGAGCTACGGGGGCCTGAGCAGTCAGAGTACCGCGCAACGGCGCGGTCGTAGGATTCTCCCATGGAGATCTTCAACTTCTTCGGCGAGCAGGACTGGGACGACGAGAACGACCGGGAGGGGTTCCGCCACAGGGCGACAGCGATCGGCAAGCGCCTCGGGGCCGAGCTGCTCGGCGGCAGCCTCTACGAGCTACCTCCGGGGGAGAAGACCTGGCCGTATCACTACGAGCTTGGCTGCGAGGAGTGGCTGATCGCCGTCTCCGGTCGGCCCACGCTTCGCGGGCCAGACGGTGAACGCGAGCTGGAGCCGGGAGACGTCGCCGTGTTTCCGGAAGGCCCGGCCGGTGCACACCAGGTCTTGAACCGCTCGGAGGAGCCGTGCAGGGTGCTGATCCTTTCGTCCAAATCGCCGGTGGCGATCGTCCACTACCCGGACAGCGCGAAGGTCGGCCTCTGGACCGAGTCGGACGGGTACCAGGCGATGCTGCGGGGCGAGCCGGACCTTGACTACTGGGAAGGCGAGAGCTGACGCTCGAGTGAGGCGAGCCACGCTGCTCGCTGTTTTGGTCGCATCGCTCGCAGCCTGCAACGGCGGCACGGTCGACCGGCACGCGCTCAAGCAGGACTCCGAGGCCATCGATTCGCTCGCCTGCGAAGGCGCGCTGCTCGCAAACGACGCCGGAAAGGGCGCGACGACCCACAACTTCGTCGAAGTGCATGCCGGCGAGCTGGCGCAGAGGGCTTCGAACTTCGCCGACGCGCTCTCCGAGCGTCCGACTCTGCCGGCGATCGAGCGCGACGTGCGGGCGGAAGGGAGGAAAGCCGGAGTGATCGCCGGCCTCCTCGACCAGCTCCATGAAGACCCGGACAGGCCGGTCGCCGAGAGCCTGCGCGACCGGCTCGAGAAGCAGGGCGGCTGCTCGTGAAGATCTTCAAGATCGCGCTGGGGATCCTCGCCGCCATCGGCGGCTTCGTGGACATCGGCGATCTCGTCTTCAATGTCGCGGCGGGAGCGATGTTCGGCTACCAGCTTCTGTGGGTCGTCGTCGTCGGAGTCGTGGGGATCATCGTCTACTCAGAGATGTGCGGACGGGTGGCGGCGATCTCGAACAAGGCGGTGTTCGACGCAGTCCGTGAGCGCGACGGCTTCCGTGCGGGCCTCGTCACGCTCGTGGCAGCTCAGGTGGTGAACCTGATGACGCTTGCGGCTGAGGTCGGCGGAGTCGCGATCTGTCTGCGTCTCCTCTCGGGACTGCCGTACCGGTGGCTGATCCTGGCGGCGATCGTCGGGCTCGGGATCGTCGTCTGGGTCATGTCCTTCGAGTGGATCGAGCGGATCTTCGGATACGGCGGCCTCTGCCTCCTCGTCTTCGCGGTCGCCGCGGTCAAGCTGCACCCAGACTGGGGGGCGGTGGCTCATGGGTACGTGCCGCACCTGAACACCGAGAACACCCCGCTCTACCTCTTCTTCGCCGTCGGCCTGCTCGGGGCTGCCATGACTCCCTACGAGGTCTACTTCTACTCTTCGGGAGGCGTCGAGGAGGGCTGGAAGGCCAAGGATCTCGGCCTCAACCGGGCTAACGCGATTATCGGCTACAGCCTGGGCGGCTTCTTTTCCTTCGCTCTCATGATCACTGGCGGAGCGCTCTTCCTCGAGCAGGGCATTCAGCCCGACTTCCTCGGTTCGATCGCGCTCGGGGCGGAAGTCCCCATCGGGGAAGTCGGCCTCCTCCTGGCGCTCACCGGCATTCTGTTCGCGGTCGGAGGAGCCTCGATCGACACCCTCTTCGCGGGCGCCTACAACCTCGCGCAGTTCTTCGGCTGGGAGTGGGGCCGCTACCGCCACGCGTCAGGCGCGCCTCGGTTCACGCTGACCTGGATGGTGCTCCTCGGGCTCGCACTCGCGATCGTCATGACCGGCGTCGACCCCGTCCAGCTCACGGAGTATGCGGTCATCTTCTCGGTCGTGGCGCTGCCGCTCACATACCTTCCGATCTTGCTCGTCGCAAACGACCGGGCCTACATGGGGAAGTACGTGAACGGCCGGGTCTCGAACGTCCTCGGCGTCGCGTATCTGGTCGTCATCCTCGCGGTCTCGCTGACCGCGATTCCTTTGATGATCATCACGAACGTGGGCCAGGGATGAGCGAAGAGGTCGATATCGGCCTCGCCGTGCTCGACCACCAGCTGCTCGATCGCGAGGGGCGGCGCTGTGGCAACGTCGACGACCTGGAGATCGAGGGCGGTCCCGGCGAGACTCCGCGCGTGGTCGCCATCCTCAGCGGTCCAGACGTCTGGCGCTCCCGCTCCCGCTGGCTGGGGGCACTTGCCGCCAGGATCGGCGGTGGCGGCCGCATTCGCATCCCCTGGGAAGAAGTGGCCGAGGTGAAATCGCACGTCCGCCTGAAGAAAGCCGCCGCCGAGTACGGGCTCGGCCGCGGGGACGACCGGGTCCGGCCCTGGGTCGCATGGCTGCCGGGAGCCGATCGATGAGGACGTTCTCGTCCCTCAAGAACCGGCAGGTCGTGACGGACGGTGGACGAAAGCTGGGCCGCTGCCACGATTTACGCGGCGAGCTGAGCTCGTCCTCGCTCCGAGTCACGGCCTTGGTCGTCGGTCGCCAGGGCTTCCTCGAGCATTTCGGGGTGGGCGCGCAGGCGAGCGCTACGCCCGCGCGGGTGCGGGATGTCAACACCGTGCCGTGGGGCGCGGTAGTCAGGATCGAGAGCGATCGCGTGGTGGTTCGCGATGACGCGGCGCCGGGAGTTAGGGCGTGAGGTTGCTGCGCTCGCCGATCGTGTCGTGCGCCCAGTCGGCGACGATGGGCATCAGCTCCCCCTCGCGCCCGTCGGCGGAGTCTGGCAGCACGACGTGGATCTGGTGCACGGTCGCCTCTACCTCGGCGTCGCACTCGTAGCGCCGCTCGGAGACGATCTCAACGGAATCGAGCTCCTCGAGCAGTCTCTGCGCGAGCCGATAAATCTCCGCTTCGGTGGCTTCTCGGCCCGAGAAGACACCGAAGTTGACGATGAGCTCAGGACGTCCCTCTCGCTCGCCAGTAAAAACCAGTGTCGGATAGGTCATGCTCCGCTCATACCCTCGCGGGGCTCCCATCTGAACATCCGAGCCGCGACGACGAGCCCGAACAGGCCCCAGACCAGCACCGCGGCGAGCGCTCCCGGCGAGGAGGTAAGCGTCTCGCCCTCGATGAAGGTCGACCGGATCAGACGCAAGAGGTAGGTCAGCGGCAGCGCCTCCGAGAGCACCTCGAGGAAGCGAGGCAGGTCGCGCGGCGAGAAGAACGCGCCGGAGATGAAGGCCATGGGCAGGTAGATGGCGTTCACGACCGCGGACGAGCCCTCGCCCGTCCGAACGAGCGTCGTCACCGCGAGGCCGAGGGCGGCAAACGACGCCGCTCCGATCACGAGCACGGCGACGAAGGACGCGGGCGACGCCGGCCAGTCGGCGTCGAGGAGGAACCGACCGATCAGAACCTGAGCGGCGGCCTGCAACGCGATCACGATCACCATCGAGGCGATGACGGCCGCGAGGTAGGTCGCCGGACTGAGCGGCGTGCCACGCACGCGCTTCAATAGCCCGGCCTCCCGTCGGACTACGAGTGTGATCGCGAGGGACGCGAAGGCGGTCGCCGCCACGCCGTACCCGATCAAGCCGGCGAGGAGGAACGTCGAGCCACTGACGCCCTCGATCTCGTCGTCGCCGTACACCGAGCCGAGGAGGACGAGCAGGATGATCGGGAAGAGGAAACTGAAGAACGCCGCCTCGCGATTGCGCCAGAAAAGCAGCTGCTGCGCCCGCAGCTCGTGCACGAAGAGGCGCATCAGACCTCGGCCCGCTCGCGGGTCAGCTCGAGATAGACGTCTTCGAGCGTTCGACGGTGCACTTCCAAGCCTTCGAGCTCGACACCCTCCGCGAGCGCCTGCGAGGTGAGCTCGTTCAGGACGCGCGTCGGCTCCGTCGTGGCGATGACGGTCTCCTCGCCGTTGCGGCGGAAGCGAATCTCGACGACGCCTTGGCCCGAGAGGAGTTCGTCGGGTGAGCCGGTCGCGACGATGCGGCCGTCGCCGAGGATGGCGATCCGATCCGAGAGCCGTTGGGCCTCCTCCATGTAATGCGTCGTCAGGAGGATGCTCTTACCGAGCTCACGGAGGCCGCGGATCGTGTCCCAAGCCTGGCGGCGCGCCGCAGGATCGAAGCCGGTTGTGGGCTCGTCGAGAAAGATGAGCTCGGGATCGCCGACGAGCGCGAGTGCCAGATCGAGCCTGCGCAGCTGCCCCCCGGAGAGGGTGCGCACCCGCGCCTCGATCTTCTCGGTGAGGCCGACGAGCTCGATCACCTCTTCAGGTCGCCGCGGGTGGGGGTAGTAGCCGGCGAAGAGGTCGATCGTCTCCCGTACCGAAAGGAGCGGGTAGACGGCGGACGACTGGAGGACGATGCCGATGCGGGCACGGAACTCCGGACCCGCCCGCCCGGGATCCTGGCCGAGAACGCGAACCTCGCCGCCGTCGCGGGTGCGGTAGCCCTCGAGAATCTCGACGGTGGTCGTCTTGCCGGCGCCGTTTGGGCCCAGGAGCCCGAACACCTCTCCGGGCTCCACGGCAAGGGAGATTCCGCGCAGTACCTCGTTGCGCCCGTAGGACTTGACCAGCCCCGAGACCTCGATCACGCTCACGTCGGCCGAGAATAGCCTGGGGTCGGTTGACCGGCGCAGGGCCTGCCATTATCTGTCCATGCGCTCGAGGCTCCTGGCCCTGACCGCTCTACTCGCCGCTCTCGCCGTCCCAGGGCAGGCACGCGCCGCCGACCCGGTCTTCCACGGCTCGATCTCGGTCATCGACGCGCAGCTCAGAGAGCGGATGACGGGCTCGTCGTGGCACCGAGGCTGCCCGGTGCGAATCCGCGATCTGAGGCTGTTGAGGCTCGACCGCTGGGGCTTCGACGGAACGGTTCGGCGCGGACGCCTGATCGTCCACGAAGACCAGGCTCGCCGCGTGAAGCGAGTCTTCTCGAAGCTCTTCGACGCCCACTTCCGGATCAGGCGCATGCGTCTGATCGATGCCTACAACGGCAGCGACGATCGCTCCATGGACGCGAACAACACTTCGGCTTTCAACTGCCGCTTCGTCGCGGGGACGACGAGGTGGTCGCAACACGCTTACGGGCGCGCCATCGACATCAATCCGATCCGGAATCCGTACGTCGCGGGAAGCCACGTCTCACCCGAAGCCGGCCGGCCCTACGCGGACCGCTCGCGGCACGCGATCGGGATGATTCACGGCGGTGACGCGGTCGTCCGCGCCTTCGCCGCAGCAAACTGGAAATGGGGCGGCTACTGGAGCTACCCCAAGGACTACATGCACTTCTCGCGCAACGGCCATTGATCAGGTTCGCGCTCGTCGTCGGGGCGCTCGCGGTCCTGTGTGGGGGCTGCGGCGGTTCCAAGGAGACACGCACCACGGTCGTCACCGTGACGAACGTGTCCACGGTCACGTCAGCAGCTCCTCAGCCCACGGCGCACCACTACCGGCGGTTCCAGATGCCTTCGAAGAACATCGGCTGCGGCGTCGATGCAGGCGTACTGCGCTGCGACATCCTCAGCGGCCTGCAGCCCGAGCCGGGCGGGCCGTGCGAGCTCGACTGGACGGGAATCGTCCTCGAAGCGGAGGGCCCCGCATCGCCCCAGTGTGCCGGTGACACCATCTACGAGGCGTCTGCCCCCGTGCTTGCTTATGGCGAGACCTGGTCTCGCCAAGGGATAACGTGCGTTTCCGCCAGGTCCGGCCTGGACTGCCGAAGCGCCGAGGGCCACGGCTTCAAGCTCGCCCGCGCCGCCTGGGTCGTCTTCTAGGGTTCCGCCGATGGGTTACAGCTACGTCGACGTCGCCGACCTCGAAGGTGAAGGCCCCGGGGGCGCCGTCCGCAAGGTGCGGCGTGCGCTGGGTGCCCGCGCCTTTGGGTTCAACTACTTCGAGCTGCCGGCGAACGTCGAGGGCAGGGAGCACGATCACGCCGAGGGGAATCAGGAGGAGATCTACGTCGTCCTGGAAGGATCAGGGGTCATGCGCGTCGACGGCGAGGAGGTGGAGCTCAAGCAGGGCCGTTTCCTCCGCGTCGATCCCGCGACCACGCGCTGCCCCGTCGCCGGCCCGGACGGCCTCGTCTTCCTGGCGATCGGGGCTCCGCTCGACCGGCTCTACGAGCCCCCTTCCTGGGGCTAGTGGTGCCGAGCTTCCGCTACGTCGTCGCGGACGTCTTCACGGACTGCCCGCTCGAAGGCAACCAGCTCGCCGTCTTCACCGACGCGCGGGAGTTGCCTGAGGACCGCCTGCAGCCTCTTGCGCGCGAGCTGAACCTCTCGGAGACGGTGTACGTCTACCCGCGGGAGCGCGGTGGGCACGCGAAGATCCGCATCTTCACGCCGACGACCGAAGTCCCGTTCGCAGGACATCCGACTCTCGGAACCGCATTCGTCCTCGGAGGTCCGCTGCAGCTCGAGGAGATCAGGCTCGAGACCGGTGCCGGAGTCATTCCCGTGCGACTGGAGCGCGAGGGCGCGCGGATCACGTTCGGCTGGATGACCCAACCTGTTCCGACCGTCTCGGAATACGCGGCGGCCGACGAGCTCCTGGCGGCTCTCGGAGTCGAGGGTTCCACTCTGCCGATCGAGGTGTACGACAACGGCCTCCAGCACGTCTTCGTAGCACTCGGAAGCGAAGAAGAGGTCGCCGCGCTCGAGCCGGACATGACCGCCTTGGCCCGCCTGCCGGACGTGCTCGGAGTCAACTGCTTTGCTGGTGAAGGGACGCGCTGGAAGACACGTATGTTTGCGCCAGGGGGAGGAGTTCCGGAGGATCCTGCCACTGGCTCGGCCGCGGGACCGCTCGCGTGTCACCTTGCGCGGCACGGCCGCGTCGCGTTCGGCGACGAGATAGAGATCTCGCAAGGCGCGGAGATCAAGCGTCCCAGCAAGCTCTATGCCCGCGTCGAGGGCTCGCCGGGACAGATCTCGAAGGTAGAAGTGGGCGGCTCAGCCGTCATCGTCGCGCGCGGCGAGTTCAAGCTCGACTGAGGACGCGCCCCCAGACGCTTGTGTTCCACACGCACAATGTTCACCGACGTCCTTTTCGGTCGTGCTTCGCTGGCAAGATCCAGGTTCTCTAGGCCAGATGAAGTTTGTGCTCGTGAAACACAAGCTCGGCTGACAGGAGGCGGTGGACCACCTCCGACGCGAGGTGGGCCGCCGAGTGCGGGGCATGCCGTCTGCGACGGTACGAGAGATACGCGGCCATGAACTCGTCGCCGGCGCCGGTCGGATCGGCAACGTCCAGGGGCCGGGTCGGGATGTGCTCGGCCAGGCCGTCCGCGTAGACCACACAGCCTTTCCGCCCCAGGGTGACGACGATCTCCGGCACCCCGAGCGACCGCAGAGAGCGCTCGTCGAGCCTGAGTCCGAGGGCGTCGGCCTCGTCCTGGGAAAGCTTCAGGAGGTCCACATGGCGGAGCACCGACGGGTCGTACTCGCCGTCGAGCTCGACCGGTCCGGTGCGGCCCGGCCGGACGAGGCCCTGCCCGTCCAGACTTAGCTTCCGCCCGCGGCCAAGCGTGGCGAGCGTCTCCGGCGGAAAGTCGTCGCGCGTGAGGGCACCCGCATGAACCCAGTCCGCCTGCGAAAGGGCCTCGCCCACCCAGCCCCGAGCGTCCTCGGCTGACCAGGGTTCCCCCCGCTCTTCGAGCTCGAGGCTACGCCGGCTGCCGTTCTCGTTCTCGATCCGGAAGGAGATCGTTCGCGCCGCGGTCCGGGCGACGACCGGGACGCCGAGCGCGTGCAGACCCCGTCCGGAATCCTCCGCGGCGAGCTTCGTGACGAGAACGGCGGGGTGTCCCAGGAGGCGGAGGGCTCGCGCCGCATAGAAGGGCGCGCCGCCGAGCCGCGGCAGACCGCCGTCAACGCGATCCAGCGTAACGAGCCCGACGACGCCCAAGAGGCGCACGTGCATACCGTAAGGCCACGTAGAGAGCGAAGGCGAGCGCGAACGAGGGCAGCGAGGCCCCACCCGTGAAGTGGCCCGCGCCCGGCGCGCCGTCTACGAGGTCCGTCCACCAACCCGGGCCGGTGGGCTGGATCCACTGGTAGGCCGCGAAGCCCGCGAACCACGCGACGAATCCGCTCCAACGAACAGCGACCTGCGGTATAGCGCCGTGGAGGAAGTCCGCGGCGAGGACGCCGAAGAGCGGGATGAAAAAGGACCCGAGCAGGAAGAGGAAGCTCTGATAGCGCCCGAGATCGACCGCCAACGCGCCGCCTGTCGCGGCGGCGCCGACGAGAACGATCAGAAATCGCTGCGGCGCGGCGGGCAAGAGGTTCTGAAGCGAAACGGCAGCCGAATAGACGTTCGCGAAAGGCTCGTCGGTCTCGTCCACCGTGAGCGCGAGCAAGGCCAGGGCGCTGGCGACGCCCCCTCCGGCAACAGCGGTCAGCAGAGCGGTCGTGTCGTCGAGACCCCGCGAGAGGAAGAGCAGCGCGCCGAGGACGTACAGCCAGGCGAGCGGTACGAGATACCCGACTGCCGTACCCCAGAACGCGCCACGCCCCGAGCGTGCGAAGCGCGTGTAGTCCGCCGCTAGCGGTAGCCACGAGGCGGCCATGGCGACGGTCAGGTCGACGCCTTGCCAGAAGCTCAGTCCGCCCGACCCTTCCGCCGACCAGAGCTTCCCGGCATGCGCGCCGTTCAGAGCCCACCACGTGAGGTAACCGGTCGAGGCCACCACGGCCCAGACCGCGAAGCGGCGCACGTAGCGGCGGACGAACGAGATCGGCCCGGCGAGAGCCAGCGCGACGGTGACCGCGGCGAAGATGAGCACCCAGACCCAGCGCTCGCGAAACCCGAAGACGCGGTCCGCGAGCGCATTCGCGGCCGTGGAGATCACGATCAGCTCGAAGGTCGCCCAGCCGAGGTTCTGCAGGACGTTGAGGCCCGTAGGGACGTAGGAGCCGCGGCGCCCCAGCGGGTCGCGCAAAAGCACCATGCCGGGAACGCGCCGCTCCGCTCCTATGAGGCCCGCGAGCCCGAGCAACGCGCACCCGATCACAGCCCCGACGAGAGTCGCGAACAGCGCGTCCTTGAGACCGAGCGCGGCGAGGAACGTGCCCGCGACGAGGACGAGCAGGCTGATGCCTAGGCTTCCCCAGAGCAGCCCGACGTCCAGGCCCGTGAGCGTTCGCAGCCGCTCCGGCACGGGCGTCACGCCCCAGCTCCGCTCTTCAGTCTCCATGCGCTCTCCCTTCGCTGGAATGACCCAGATCAGGTTCGGCGGGTCGGGGCCTCGAGCCCCCTCTCAGCCGCTGCAGCGACTCCCCGGTTCCAGAGATCTACGCGGGAACTGTACCCACGAGGCGATCGATACCCGCCACCGCGCGCTGCAGTCCGTCCTCGTCGAACAGGAAGGGCGCGGCGTTCGGAAGCTCGTGCGCCGGCCCGTCGAGCGTGTCGGAGCCCGCGGCCGCGTTCAGCGCGTAGCGGATGGGGATCTCGTGCGTCACCACCAGCACCGAGGTATGCGGAGCCGCCAGGAGCCGGCGGAAAGCCTCTGCGTAGCGTCGCGCCGCGTCATCCAGGCTCTCGCCGCCAGGGAAGGCGTCGCTGTGGGAGTGGCCATGCTTCCAGGCGCGGTAGTTCTCGATCCGCGCGCCCTCGAGCTCACCCACGTTGATGTCGTCGAAGAGCGGCTCGACTTCGAGGGGCACGTCCCTGCCCGCGAGGGCGATCTCGGCCGTGCGCGCCGCACGCGGGAAGCGCGTGTGCAGGCACACGTCCAGGTGCAGGCCGGCGAGCTGTTCCCCCAGCCGGGCCGCCTCGAAACGGCCGCGCTCGGTCAAGTCGACTTCCTTGGCCGGATCGCCGTTGATGCGGCGCTCGAGATTGAGGACGGATTCGCCGTGCCGAGCGAAGACGAAAAGACGCAATGACCGAGGCATTTAGGAGGGCTTAGCGAAACATAGTCTGTGTCGTCGGAGGCGCGCTGCTCGCCCCAACGCATCCGCGTTCAATGACGAGTCGCCCCCAACGCATCCGCGTTCAGAGTGACACGGGGCTCCCTGCGTCCTGGCCTCGGAACGACCAGCGCGTCCCGACGACGAGCAACGTTCCGCCAACCCCTCCTAGATGACGAACTGCTCTTCGCGGGACTGCCCGCGAGCGAAACGGTCCGCGGAGAAGGCGGAGAGGTTCAGGGTGGGAATGATGCCGACGACCCGCTCCGCGAGGTATTCGCCTACGGCCGGGCATTGCTGGAAGCCGTGCCCCGAGAAGCCCGCCGCATAGAGGAACCGGCCCGGATCGGCAGCCTCGCCGACCAGCGCGTTGTGATCGGGGCTCATCTCGTAATAGCCCCACCAGGAGGACTGGATGGGCAGGTCGGTGAGGAGCGGCAGGCGCCGCGTCGCATGGGTCGCAACGCCCTCGATCGTCGGCTCGCGCCCGCCGAAGACCAGCCCGGGCCCCTCGCGGTGGAAGTAGAAGCCGCTGGAGAAGTCGATCGTGAGCGGCAGCTTCTCCGGGAGAGGGCCGGACTCGGGTGTGTAGTGCATCCAGCGCGGCTCCCCGGTCACGGGCAGGTCGACGCCGACGAGTGCGGCCACCTCCCGTGACCAGATCCCTGCCGTGCAGACGACCGTGTCAGTCTTGATGCGCCCCGCGGAAGTCTCCACGCCGAGGATCTTGTTCCCGAGGACGAGGATGCGCTTCACCTCGACCCCCTGCTGAATGCGGACTCCCTTCTCGGCCGCGGCGGCGGCATAGCCGCGAACGACCGCCTCGGGCGTCGCGTGCCCGTCCCGCGGGCAGTACGTGGCGCCGCGCAGGCCTTCCGTCTCGAGCTGAGGCACGAGCTCCAGCACCTCGTCCAGTGTCAGCTCCGTCGAAAGGACTCCAAGCGACCCCTGGAGAGCGACCGCCTGGCCGAACCGCCTCACGTCGTCGTCCGAGTCGAGCAGGAACAGGTAGCCGACCTCGCGGAAGTCGATGTCCACGCCGAAGCGCTCCTTGAAGTTCCGGAACTCGACGAGCGAGAGCAGCGCGATGCGGATGTTCAGCTCGTCCGTGAACTGCGCGCGGATGCCGCCGGCTGCCTTGCTGGTGGAGCCGCTGCCGAGGGTGTTTCGCTCGCACAGCACGACGTCGGTCACGCCGAGCTCGGCGAGGTGATGGGCCGTGCTCGTGCCCATTGCACCTCCGCCGATGATGACGACCGAAGCCGACTCGCCGTTCACTGGGCTCCAGCTGGATTCTGAATCTGCGTCTGCTTCATTCGAATCTGGGAGGATTCTCGCCCATGAGCGGGATGGCCCAGGAGGTATTCGACCTCACGAACGAGCAACGTGAGATCCGCGAGGTCTGCCGCGACTTCGCAGCCCGCGAGATCCGCCCGATTGCGCTGGAGGTCGATGAGGCGGACACCGAGATGCCGTGGGAGGTTTGGTACAAGGCTGCGGGGCTCGGGCTCACGTCCTTCATGCTGCCGTCCGAATACGGCGGCGCCGGTCTCACGGACTGCCTCACCGGCTGCATCGTCCAGGAGGAGCTCTGCTACGGCTGCTCCGGGATCGGCAACCTGATCACCTCCGGCGGCTTCTTCGCCGAGCCGATCCTCGTCCTCGGCTCCGAGGAGCAGAAGCGCCGCTGGATCGAGCCGCTTGTCGGGGATCGGCCTCCCCTCGGAGCGCTGGCGACGACGGAGCCGGCGTCGGGATCCGATGCCGCTTCGATTCAGACGGTGGCCGAGCGGAAGGGCGAGGGTTACGTCCTGCGGGGCCAGAAGACGTGGATCTCCAACGGCGGCCTCGCCGAGTACTACGTCGTCTTCGCGACGATCGCGCCGGGGACGGGCGCGCGCGGAGTGACGGCGTTCGTCGTCGAGCGCGGCGACGGAGGGGTCACCTTCGGTCCGCCGATGAAGAAGATGGGCCAGCGCGCGATCCTAAACGCCGAGATGTTCCTCGAGGACGTCGAGGTTCCTGCGGACCGGAGGCTGGGCGAGGAAGGAGAGGGCTTCTCCGGCCTCATGCAGACGTTCGACCGCTCCCGCATCACGCTGGGGGCCGCCGCGACGGGGCTCGCGCGCGCAGCGCTCGAGTATGCCGTCGAATACGCGAAGACCCGCGAGCAGTTCGGCAAGCTGATCGGCGAGCATCAGGCGGTCGCCTTCCGGCTTGCCGACATGGCGACGCGCGTCGACGCAGCGCGGTTGCTCGTCTGGCGGGCGGCGAGGCTTGTGGATGCCGGCCAGGAGGTGGCGAAGGAGGCCGCCATGGCCAAGGTGTTCGCTTCCGAGACCGCGATGTGGTGTACGTGGGCCGCCGTCCAGACGCTCGGTGGGTGGGGATACTCGCGCGAATATCCAGTCGAGAAGTGGATGCGGGACGCCAAGCTCGAGGAGATCGAGGAAGGGACGTCCGACATCCAGCGCCTCATCATCTCTCGTCGGCTCCTCCGACACCAATCTTGACGCGCGATCTGAGACCACTCTTCGACCCCCGCTCGGTCGCGATCGTCGGCGCCTCGGCGACGCCTGGCAAGTGGGGGTACTGGCTCGCTCAGGGCGCTCTTCAGGCCGAAGAGAGGCGCGCCGTCTTCCTCGTGAACCGAAACGGCGGCGAAATCCTCGGTCGGACGGCGTATCGCTCGCTGGCTGAGCTGCCCGAGTCGCCCGAGCTGGTGGTAATCACCGTGCCCGCCGATGGCTTCGAGGAAGCCGTTGAGGGAGCGCTGGATTCGGGCGCCAAGGCGCTCGTGGTGATCAGCGCAGGACTGGGTGAAGGGGGAACCGAGGGCCGGGAGCGCGAGCGGGCAGCCGTGGAGCGGATCCGCAGCGCCGGCGCGCTCCTCGTCGGGCCGAATTGTCTCGGCCTGTTCGACGCCGAAACGAACCTTCACCTGAGCTCGAACTCTGTGCCGAGCGGGCCCATCGGCCTCATCTCTCAGAGTGGGAACCTGGCGCTCGAGGTCGGCATGCTCGCGGGAGACGCGGGGCTGGGCTTCTCTCGCTTCGTCTCGCTGGGGAACCAGGCCGACCTCGAGGCGGCCGAGTTGATCGACGATTTCCGGGAGCACGAGCCCACGCGGGTCATCGCCGTCTATTGCGAGGACTTCAGGGACGGGCGCGCGTTCGCCCGGGCCGCGCAGCGGGCGGTCGAGGCGGGAAAGCCCGTACTGCTGCTCGCTGGGGGAGGCACTCCGGCAAGCGCCCGTGCAGCGCGGTCGCACACGGGGGCGCTGGTGAGCGATCTCGTGGCCGTCGAGGCCGCTTGCGCGGCGGCCGGCATCGAGCGAGTTTCGACGCCGAAGGAGCTCGTGGATGTGGCGGTCGCAAGGCTCGGAGCGCCTCCGGCGCGTGGCCGTAGAGTCGGCATCGCAGCCGACGGAGGTGGCTCGACGGTGATCGCAGCCGACCTCGCAGCCGCGCACGGCCTCGACTTGCCGCGGGTTTCGCGGCAGACCTCGTCAGGGCTCCAGGCCATCCTTCCGTCTACCGCAGCGACCGAGAATCCGGTCGACCTCGCCGGTGGAGGCGAGTACGACGTCTTCAACTTCGCCCGCGTCGTCGAGCTATTGCTCCGCTCCGACGAGCTCGATTCGGTCTTCCTCACCGGGTACTTCGGCGGCTACAGCACGTACTCGGAAGAGCACGCGGCCCGCGAGGTCGAGGCGGCCGCCGCCATGGCCAAATACGCAGCGGACCGGGGCAAACCCTTCATCGTGCAGACGATGTACTGGCGTTCCGCCGCCGCGGAGGCGCTTCGAGACGGCGGGATGCCCGTCTACCGGGATCTCGAGGGAGCGCTCCGGGGTATCTCCGCCCTGGTCGGCGCAGGCTCCGCTCGCCCACGAGGGGTTCCGAACCTGCCTCAGCCCGCGCCGCCCGTCAAGGCTGCGGGGTACTGGGAGGCCCGCTGGCTCCTCGAGGCCGCGGGAGTCGAGTTCGTCGAGGCGCGCAGGGTCAAGCACGACCAAGAGGCCTTGGCGGCTGCGGACGAGCTCGGCTACCCGGTCGTGCTCAAGGCGCTCGGGCACGTGCACAAGTCGGACGCCGGCGGTGTCGCGGTAGGCCTGGCGGATGCGGTTGCTTTGCAGCGGTGGTTGTCGGAAATGGCAACATTGGCTTCAGAGTACTCCGTGGAGCGGACGGCGCCGGTCGAGGACGGGATCGAGCTGATCGTGGGAAGCCGGCGCGATCCTCGCTTCGGGCCGGTTACGCTCGTCGGCATGGGCGGGCTGTACACCGAGGTTCTCCGCGACGTGGCCGTCGCGCTCGCGCCCATCGGCGAAGCCGACGCCGAGCGGCTGATCGGCTCGCTGCGCGGCGCGCCGCTGCTCCTGGGAGCACGCGGGCGCCCAGCGCTGGACGTCCCCGCTGCCGCTCGGGCCACGGCGGCGCTCTCGAGAGCGGCTGCAGAACACCCTGAGATCGACGAGTTGGAGATCAATCCGCTGCTCGTCCTCCCCGAGGGAGCGCTCGGCCTCGACGCCCGGATCGTCCTGGGACGAGGGGACCGCGATGCTGCCTGAGGGCACGTTCGACGGCAGGGTGGCGATTGTGACCGGGGGCGGAAGCGGTCTTGGGCGGGCGATGGCGCTCGAGCTCGCGCGGCTCGGCTCGGTTGTGGTCGTCGCGGGGCGGCGAGAGGAGCCGCTGGCGGAGACGGCGAGCCTCATCGAGGAGCGCGGAGGCCAGGCGCACCAAAAGCCCACCGACGTGCGCGAGCCCGATGCCGTGGACGCGCTCGTCGCCGCCGCGGTCGAGCGCTTTGGCCGTGTCGACGTGCTCGTCAACAACGCCGCGGGCAACTTCGTCGTCAAGGCGGAAGAGCTCTCCCCCAACGGCTGGCGGGCGGTGGTCGCCATCGTCCTCGACGGCACGTTCCTCTGCTCCCGGGCGGCCGGACGGCGCATGATCGAGCAGGGCGAAGGCGGCGCGATCCTCAGCGTGATCGCGAGCTACGCGTGGACAGGCGGGCCCGGGACGATCCACTCTGCAGCCGCCAAGGCGGGGGTGCTCGCGCTGACGAGAACGCTCGCCGTCGAATGGGCGGAGCACGGGATCCGGGTGAACTGCATTTGTCCCGGGCCCACCGACACGGAGGGCGCGGGGCAAGCGCTCTGGCCGACTCAGGAAGATCGCGCGCGCGTCGCCTCGACGGTGCCGCTGGGCCGGCTGGCGAGCCCGGAGGAAGTCGCCGTCTGGGCTGCCGCGCTGTGCTCCCCGTACGCCGGCTACATCACCGGCGAGAACCTGACGATTGACGGCGGGCACTGGCTCGAGCAGGAGTCCTATCTGCCCGCGCTCGACAAGAACCGGGACTAGCGGCCGTGACCTTCCGGTTCAAGGTGATGAGCCAGGAGGACGCCGAGACGATCGCGCTGTGGCACTACCCTGAGCCATTCTCGTTCTACGATTGGGCAGCGGATCAGGATGACCTCGCGGAGCTCCTCGACTCCGAGGCGCGCGGGGAGGCATACGCTGCCGTTGAGGACGAGGCGGGAGCTCTGGTCGGCTACTTCTCGTTCAAACCGAGGCCCGCTGGGATCCTTGAGATCGGGCTCGGTCTCCACCCCGACAAGACTGGACGGGGTCACGGCGGAGCCTTTCTAGGCGCAGGGCTCGAGTACGCCCGCCGCCGCTTCGCGCCCGAGCAGTTCTCCCTCTCGGTGGCCACCTTCAACCGTCGAGCGATCACAGTGTACGAGCGGGCCGGTTTCGCGCCCGTTCGCGTGTACATGCACTCGACGAACGGGGGCGAGTGGGAGTTCGTCGAGATGCGGCGCTCGGCTAGCGGCGCCTAGGCCTCGGCGAGCGCTTCGAAGACGAGCCGCTGGAAGTGCTGGATGAGGTGCTCGCTGGAGAGGAGTAGGCGGCCCTGCGGCACCATCCCGGTGTCGAGGCCGCGCTGAACCGCTTCCACGAGCGCGCTGTCCTCGAGCCCGACCTGGTTGGCGAAGTCCATCATCTCCCGTGCCTGCTCGTCCGAGACCTCCTCGTAGAAGAAGTAGTCGGTCGCGCCGCTTGACCGGCCTGGGCCGTTCGGCCTCGTGGAGTCGACCGAAAGGTTGCCCGGCCCGGCCTCGACGTTGATCGTCGTGTTGGGCCACAGGAGGTGGTACTGGGCCTGCGCGACCTCGCCGCGCGGGTTGTATGGAGCCTTGCCGTCTCCGGCCAGGGCTGCGGGGCGCGGCGTTCCGAACTGGCTGGCCACGAGCCCGTCCGAGCTGAGGAGGTACGCGTCCGGATCCACGTCGATCACCTTGCTGAAGCCCGGGTGGGCAACCGGGCAGTGGTAGCACTCGAGGTAGTTCTCGACGGCGACCTTCCAGTCGGCCGCAATCTCCCACTCCCGCCGCTCGCGGAAGCGCAGGCGGCTCAAATCGACTCCGGCAGCCTCGACGTGCCCGGGCAAGGGCCCGAGAGCCTCGACGAGCGTTGGGCCATCCAGGTCGGGGTTGACGAAGACGAGCGGCCCCCAGGTGTCCACCTGGACCGGCACGAGGGAAAAGGCGTCGGCGTCGAAGTCGGGCTCTCGCTCCGAGCGCGGCGCCGTTCGCAGCGCTCCGTCGAGCCCGTAGGTCCAAGCGTGGTAGGGGCACTGGAGCGTCTCGCGGTGCCCGGCTCCCGTCGCGACGATGTGCCCCCGGTGGCGGCAGACGTTCACGAACGCGTTGACGGTTCCGGAGCGGTCGCGTGTGACGACGACCGGAATCGTCCCTGCGACGGTGGTGAACCAGTCTCCTGGCTCCGCGACCTGGTCGAGCCGGCCGGCGTACTGCCACGTGCGCCGGAAAATTGCGTCCTGCTCCCGGCGGAGGACGGCCGCGTCCGAGTACCAGCTCGCGGGGAGCGTGGCGCCTCCGGCGAGGGCGTCGCGCAGTTCCTGGACGTCGTCGATCACGGCGCTTCCCAGCCCGCGTAGGGCCCGATCCCGCGTTTGAAGAGCCCTCCCGCGACGATCACGCGCTGAATCTCGCTGGTGCCCTCCCAGATGCGATCGACACGAAGCTCGCGGAAGTGGCGCTCGGCGGGGTTTTCCTGCATGTAGCCGCGCCCGCCCAGGATCTGGACCGCCCTGTCGGCGACTCGTCCCGCCATCTCGGATGCGTAGAGCTTCGCCATCGCCGCCTTCCCGTGGACGATCTTGGCGTCCGGGTTCACGTCGAACTCGTGCGCGGCGTGGTAGGTGATCAGTCGCGCCGCGAGAAGCTCGGTGAGCGAGTCCGCCAAGGGAAATTGTATTCCTTGATATTGGGAAATCGGCTGCTCGAAGGCGCGGCGTTCGAGCGCCCAAGCCCTGGCCAGGCCGATGAGGCGCTCGGCGGCGCCGCAGCAGCGGGCCGCGATCATCAGCCGCTCGACGGTGAACCACTTCCGGGCGCCCTCCCCGCCGCCGCCCACGATCCGGTTCGACTCGGGCACGCGGCA